>JAPLMU010000039.1 GCA_026386795.1 Planctomycetota bacterium | reverse complement strand
TTGCGGGGTGTGGCGCTTCCACCATCTTGAAGGCGGGATCAACGAACGGTGGGTGGTAGGACACGGGTGCATCGTACGGAGGGCGATCGCCGGGAACGGCGGGCGATCCGGATCGGTATACTTGTGCCCCACCTGATTTGCTGATGTGGCGAAATTGGCAGACGCGCTAGATTCAGGTTCTAGTGGGGTTAAACCCGTGGAGGTTCAAGTCCTCTCATCCGCATTGATCGCCTTGGCGCATCGCGGGCTCCTTCGGGGGCCCGTTTTGCTTTTTGCGGCTACCGTTGTGGCATGTACTCCTACTTGGACAACAACGCCACCACGCAACCGCTGCCGGAGGTGGTGGCAGCGGTGACCGATGCGATGTTGCGCGGCTGGGGAAATCCTTCCAGCGTGCATCGCACAGGTATGGAGGCGCGGCGGTTGGTGGAACTGGCGCGCGAGTCGGTGGCGCAATTGGTTGGCGCATCGGACCGGGAGATCGTCTTTACGAGTGGCGGTACGGAAGGGGCAGGCCTGGCGATCGCGGGAACGCTGGCGATGATGCCGGAGCGTCGCGTGGTGGTGACCATGCGCACTGAACACAGCGCGGTGCGTGAGGCGTGTGAGGCGCTGGCGAAGCGCTCTCTGGCGGAAGTGGTGTGGCTGGAATGCGACGCTGCGGGCAATGCAGATATGGCGTCACTTGACCGAATTCTGGAGTCGCGCGCCGCCGAGATTGCGCTGGTAAGCGTGATGTGGGCAAACAACGAGACGGGCGCAGTGCAGCCGATCGCGGAGATTGGCGCGCGGTGTCGCGCGCGTGGTATTCGCTTTCACACCGATGCAACGCAGTGGGTGGGGCGGATGCCGTGCGATCTGCGGTCGATGCATGTTGACCTCGCGAGCTTTGCAGCGCACAAGTTTCACGGACCGAAGGGCGTTGGTGCATTGTGGATTCGTTCCGGCGTGCGGGTAGCGACGCAGGTGATTGGTGGACCGCAAGAGCGTGAGCGGCGCGGTGGAACTGAGAATGTGCCGGGAATTGCTGGCATGGGCGCGGCGGCAGACGCGGCGCAGGCTTGGCTTGCCGGCGATGGGCGCGTGCAGGGCGCGGCGTTGCGAGATCGGTTGGAGCGCGCGGTGACTGCAGCCGTTCCCGATGCCGTAGTGAATGCAGGCGGCGCGGAGCGGCTCTGGAACACCTCCAACATTGGATTTCCTGGCCTGGAGGCGGAAGCGATTCTTTTACTACTTTCTGAACGAGGCGTATCCGCGAGTGCGGGCGCGGCGTGTTCAAGTGGTTCGCTCGATCCGTCGCCGGTTTTGCTGGCGATGGGGATTCCGCCCCGGGTGGCGCACGGGAGTGTTCGATTTAGTTTGAGCCGATTGAGCACCGAGGCGGAGGTGCTTGAAGCCGAGCGAATCGTTCCGGAGTGCGTGGCGCGGCTGCGCAAATCAGCGTGATCGGGTTACGATCTGCGGCATGATTCGCACTGCATCTCGGATGAATTGCTTCGTTCGTGTACTTCTGCTTGTAGTGGCCGCGATCGTTCCGCTGTGTGCGGCGCGGTCAGTGCATGCGCAGGGGTCGATCGGTATTGCCACGTCCACCACCGTGCAGCAGATGATGACGGACTTGAACAATTACGGCACGTGGATTCCTGATCGGCAATGGGGTTGGGTGTGGCAGCCGCGCGGAGTCCTTCCAGGATGGCGGCCATATTCGCACGGACAGTGGTTGGTGGCGGAAGGCTTTGGCATGTACTGGCAGAGCTACGAGCCATTTGGTTGGGCCGTCTATCACTACGGTCGATGGGCGTGGTGGGGTGGCAACAAAGGATGGGTGTGGATTCCGGACAAGACGTGGGGCCCTGGCTATGTGAATTGGGCGTACGGCGAGGGATACGTCGCGTGGACACCCATGGAGCCGACGGCGCCGAATGCGGCGCAGGGGATTCGTAACGGCAGCGTTGAGAAGGCGCCGTGGATGTGGATGATCGTGCCGCAGGCTTCGGTGCTCACATCGAATGTGTGGCAGTGGGCGCTTCCTACGGCGCGCAACATCAACATCATGAAGCACCTCGAGCAGCACACGGTTTTTTCGGGGGTGAGTGACTACAGCATTCCGAAGGACATGTTGCTCGCGATTTCAGGGAGCGGTGATCCGGCGCAGGTGGTGGCATTTGTGATGACGCCATTGAATACGGCGCAGGGTGATGTTCGCGGAGTGATCGAGGCATACGCTCCGGTGTTGACTGGCGGCGCGCAGCCGCTTGGCTCGCAATTCAAGATCGCGCCACCAACGCCTTCGCACGCGCCGCCGCCGCCATCGCGACCGATGCCGCCGTTGCCACCGACGTGGCAGGCGGTGCCGATGAGTCAGGGCGCAAGTCAAGAGCAGGCCGCGGCGCGGCAGCAGCAATTGCAGGCCATTTATCGCAACGGGCAGGCGACGCGTTTAGCGCAGGCGCAGAATTACGATGCGTATTCGCCGCCGGTGAGTGCGGGGAACATGAGTAACGGGGCTCAGTGGAAGGAGAACGAGCGCGGCGAGCTTGAGGCACAGAACCAGCGCGAGGAGGCCCTCACGCAGGGGGTCGCGAGCGGTAACTCGCCGTATGCGGCGCCGCAGGTTCCGCAGAGTTACGAGTCTGGGACGAAGTAGGCAGGGGGCGGGCACGCGGGCACGCGGGCAGGCAGGCAGGCGTTCGTACTGGCTCGCAATCGCCTTACGAGGACGGCCGCTGAGCGCGGCCCTGTCCTCTCCGGCGAGTGCGGCCAGGTGGGGGTGTTCCGCAGAACGTGGTGTTCACGCCGTTGGTGTGCAGCTGTGAATTAGCGGTTGCGCCACTGGCGGTAGCGGTGGACGAGGGATGCCGTGCTTGGGTCCGGGGCTGGGGTTGCTGGGCCGGTGAGCATTGGGAGTAGGGTGCTGGCGACTTTCTTCCCCAGTTCGACGCCCCACTGGTCGAAACTGTTGACGTTCCAGATTGCACCCGCCGTGAATGTTGAGTGCTCGTAGAGGGCTACGAGTTGCCCCAAGGATCGGGGGGTTCGCTTGCGACACATGATGAATGTGGTGGGGCGGTTGCCTGGCATCACCTTGGGTTCGATCAGTGCTTCCGGAGTTCCCTGTGCGCGCAGTTCCTCTGCGGTTTGCCCGAAGCCCATCACGCGCGTCTGTGCGAATGCGTTGGCGAGCAACATGTCGTGCATGCCGAGCGAGTCCACGTTGGGTTCTGCAAACGCGATGAAATCGGCAGGCACCGTGATGTTGCCTTGGTGGAGCATTTGATAGAAGGCGTGTTGACCGTTGGTACCGGGTTCGCCCCAAATGACTGGGCAGGTGTGCCAGTTCACGGGGGTGCCGTCCAACTGCACGCGCTTGCCGTTCGATTCCATTTCTAACTGCTGCAAGTACGCAGCGAATCGGGTGAGGTGCTGGCAATAGGGCAGCACTGCGTGAGACTCGAAGCCGAGGAAGTCAGTGTTCCACACTTGCATCAGTCCAAGCAAGACTGGCAGATTTCGCTCCGCGGGTGCTTCCAAGAAGTGCCGATCCATTTCATGGAAACCGGCGAGCATCTCTGCAAATGCAGGTGCGCCGATCGCGATCATGGTGGCTAGGCCGATGGCGCTGTCCATTGAATAGCGACCACCAACCCAGTCCCAGAAGATGAACATGTTGGCGGGGTCGATGCCGAACTGAGTGACCAAGTCCGCTGCAGTCGAAACCGCTACGAAATGGCGCGCCACACTCTTCTCGTCGCCGCCGAATGCTGCCAGGCTCCACGCGCGCGCGGTGCGGGCGTTGGTCATGGTTTCTTGGGTAGTGAAGGTCTTGCTGGCAACAATGAAGAGCGTCTCGGCGGGATCAAGACCAGCGGTCTTCCATGCGAAGTCGCCGGGGTCCACGTTGGAGACAAAGCGGAACTGCAGGTCCTGCTGCGCAAAGTCTCGGAGCGCATCATTGGCCATGGCAGGACCGAGATCGCTTCCACCGATACCGATGTTCACAATATTGCGAATCCGCTTGCCGGTAAAGCCCTTCCATTCGCCATTACGAATGCGTTCTGCGAACGCGCCCATGCGGTCGAGTACGGCGTGAACTTGCGGGACGACGTCGAGACCGTCCGTGCGCATCACTTCATGGCGCGGGGCGCGCAGCGCAACGTGGAGAACCGCGCGGTCCTCGGTGGTATTGATGTGCTCGCCGGCAAACATCGCCGCGCGCCGCGCTGCGAATGGCGTTTGGCCCAAGAGTGCAATCAGGTCGGCGAGCACCGCGCGGTCGATCCGCTGCTTGCTGAAATCGGCGTGGATTTCTTGCGATTCCACGGTGAGGGCGGGCGTTCGACCGGGGTCCGCTGCAAAGAGATCGCGAGCGGTGTTGGTGCGGCCATGGGATGCGTAGGATATAGAAATGACCACCGCCGCAGTTCCTACCGCCGTGCTCGCGATGACCGGGCAATCCATCTGGGTCGACAACATCACGCGAGCCATGCTCGGTGGTCAGTTGCAGGAGTACATCGCTAAGTGGTCGGTGGTGGGTCTGACATCAAATCCAACCATCTTTGCAAAGGCCATCATGGGCAGCAAGGATTACGACGCGCAGGTGGCCGAATTGGCAGCGCGCGGCATGAGCGCAGAAGCGACCTTCTTTGAGTTGGCACTTGCCGACTTGTTGCACGCCTGTGACCTCTTTGCGGGTGTTCACAAGCGCACTGGTGGAGTGGATGGCTGGTGCTCGCTTGAAGTGAGCCCGCTACTCGCATACGACGCAAAAAGTACCGTGGAGCAGGCCGTGGCATTGCATGCCCGTGCGCATCGACCCAACTTGTTTATCAAGGTGCCCGGCACCGCGGCGGGCGTTCCCGCTGTGGAAGAATTGACGTTCCGTGGAGTGCCGATCAATGTCACGCTGCTATTTTCAACCGAGCATTGGCGCGCATCCGCAGAGGCGTACTTGCGCGGGCTTGAACGCCGCGCCGCGGCGGGATTGTCATTGGATGTGGCTAGCGTTGGCAGCCTGTTCATTTCCCGCTGGGACAGCTTGCTGGAGTCAAAGTTGCCAGCGTCGTTGAAGAATCGAATCGGATTGGCAATCGGCGCCGATTGCTACGCGGAATATGTGGCGCTGCACGCTACGGATCGTTGGCTTGCACTCGAAGGTAAGGGCGCGCGACCGCAGCGATTGCTCTTTGCAAGTACCAGCACTAAAGATCCGGCTCTGCCTGCCACGTTGTACGCCGCAGGACTGGCCGCGCCGCGCACGGTCGACACCATGCCGGAGGCAACACTCAAGGCCATTCACGCTGGGACGCCAGTCACTACGGTCCTTCCGCTCGACGGCGGGCCACTGCGTGCTGCGTTGGCTGAGGCGCGTGCGGCTGGAATTGATCTTGATGCCGCGGCCGCGCAACTGCAAGAGCAGGGGGCCAAGTCATTTGAGCAGAGTTGGAACGACCTGCTGAAAGACATCGCCGCAAAGAGCGGAGTGCTAGCGGGGCGCTGATTGTCACTTCTGGAGCAGTAGTTCAAACTGTTCCGGCGGAACGGGCTTGGAAATCAGGAATCCTTGCATCGAATCGCATCCAGCCGCGATGAGCCAGTCTCGCTCCTGTTCAGTTTCAACGCCTTCGGCAATTACCCTCAGGCCAAGTTTGTGTGCCATCACAATGATTGCTTCGCAGAGCGCGCGATCATTGTTTTCAGTGCCGAGCATGCGCACGAACGACTGGTCAATCTTGAGGTAGTCGATATCGAACTTCTTCAGGTAGGCAAGCGAGGAGTAGCCAGTGCCGAAGTCGTCGATCGCAACCTGAATACCGGAATCACGGAATCGAAGCAGTCGATTGACAACATCGGGGTCCGCGTCAAGTAGTAGGCCTTCAGTGATCTCAATGACGACGCGGTTGCCGGGAATTCCAAGTCGAGTGAGGTGATCGCTCCACGTGTCCTGCGGGATGTTTCCGTCGGCGCGAAATTGCACCGGCGATGCATTCACGCTGATCTGGAATTCATCGGTAATGAGGTCATTCCAGCGCATGAGCCACCGCGTTGCCTCGCGGAACACCCAGTCGCCAATCTCAATGATGAGTCCGGTTTCCTCAGCAAGTGGGATGAACTCGGAGGGACCGATCATGCCACGCTCGGGGTGCTCCCAGCGGATGAGTGCTTCGGCCTTGTGAATGCAGCCGGTAGAGAGTTCTACGATCGGCTGGAAGTACACGCGGAATTGGCCTGCGGCGAGTGCCCCACGGAGGTCATGGATGAGCCGGACTCGGCCCTGCGCAGCAATTTGCAGGGTGTATGTGAAGTAACTATATCGATTGCGCCCCATGTTCTTGGCGGCGTACATCGCTTGGTCTGCATTCTGCAGCAGTTGCTCCACTTCAGTAGCGTCCTCTGGATACAGAGTGATGCCGATGCTGGCGGAAACGTAGACCACATCTTCGCCAAGTACGAATGGCTCAGCCATTCTGTTGATGATCTCTTGAGCGATACCTTCAACGTGCTTGCTGTCGATGAGCTGCGTCAGAATGACGGTGAACTCGTCACCGCCAAGGCGTGCGACGGTATCGGAATCACGCGTGCACTTACCGATGCGTCGCCCCACTTCGATCAGTAGTTCATCGCCGAGCTGATGGCCGAGCGTGTCGTTGATTTCTTTGAAATGATCCAAGTCAATGAAGAGCAGGGCGAGTGAAAGTCCGGCACGTCGCTCTTTCTTGATTTCCTGCTCAAGGCGATCGCGGAACATGCGCCGGTTAGGCAATCCGGTGAGCATGTCAAAGTTAGCCTGCCTCCAGATCAGTTCTTCCGATTGCTTCTTCTCAGTGATGTCGGAGAACAGCACTACATATCCGTGCAGCGATCCGTCATCGCCGAGAAGCTGGTTGATGGTGATCGACTTTGCGTAGATCTCGCCATTCTTGCGGCGATCCCACATCTCGCCGCTCCAATATCCGGCTTTGTTGATCGCCGCCCACATGGTTTCGTAGAAGGTTCGGTCTTGGCGCCCGGAATTGAAGATGCTCGGGCTCCTGCCAAACACTTCCTCAAGTTCGTATCCAGTGATACGCGCGCACGCAGGATTCATGGCGATGATGTGGTAATCCGCATCGGTGACCAACATGCCTTCGGCAGTGTGTTGATAGACCAACGCAGCCAAGCGGCGTTCTTCCTCTAAGCGTTTGCGCTCGGTGATGTTGCGGCCGATGCCGATCAGTCCGATCACGCTGCCGCCACTGTTGAAATACGGCGTTCGCAGCACTTCGAGGCAGATGTTTCCGCCGTCGGGATAGGTGACCCACTCCTCACTGACCATGGCTTTGCCACCGGCGAGCATTTCCGTGTCACGCGAACGCCCCTTGAGCGCCGTGGCGGAGTCGAAGAGCGACAGTGCGGTGTTTCCGACAATCGAACTTTCTGGCAGTCCGGCGTAACGCTCAAACGCTTGATTGCATCCGAGGTAGATGCCTTCCGGTGTCTTGAAGTAAATCAGGTCGGGAATCGAGTCAATCACGCCGCGCAACTGGGCGTGCTCTTGCTCGGATTGAGCCCGCAGGCGTTGATTGGCGGCGGTCAGTTCGTCGGAATTGACGTGCAGCGCGTTGCCGAGCAGTACGCGCTCCTGATCGGAAACTTCATAGTGGTCGCTGACTGCGCCGAGGAACTGCGGCCAACCGCCCTCGGGGACGAAATCCTTGCCGAGGTGACGCTGAAGTTGCCGTAACAGCAGCCGATGCATGGTTAGCAGGGAGCCTTGTCCTGGATGGTGGTCAGCGTCATGGTCTGGTTGTGCAGCCGGCAATGCAGCACATCGCTGAATGGGGCTAGTTCTCCATACGAATAGAAGCCCGCGAGTGTGGCTTTGGGACCGAGAGTGGTTTCCACAATCGCCAGTTCATCTTCGGTGAGTTGCCCAAGCACGAGTCGTCTGCCGACGCAGGTGACCACAAGGCAAAGAGTGGGCTTGTCTGTTGTGAGTTTGGCCTGTTCGGCAGCGGATCCCGCGCTATCAATGAGGCTGGAAATCTCTGTACGCATCAGTTTGCACAGACTTCCTTGCGGCACGTCGCCTGCAAAGGTGAGGCTTTGTGCTGCTTCATCAACCGCGAGCATTGTGCGGATGATGGATGGTTCGTGCTTATTGGTTCGAATACTCAAGGGGAACCGCAGGCCGCTGCCTGGTAGATCCTTGGCCAAGTCGCCGAGGTAGCGCTTGTACAGACTCAATGCGGGTTGATTGTCAATTTCGGTGACAACGTTTCCAATCGACTTCGTCACGATGCGCTCCGCGCCGAACTCTTTCCAGCCAGCGGAGCTTCCAGTCTTTGCAGCAACATCGCCATACAGCCCAACGGTGACGACGCATCCGGCCCGGGCGGGGGCGTTGCCGATGACCGACGTTCGTTCGAAGCGTGGGCCATCTGCGGCGAGTCCACCGGTCACCGATACGCCGTACCCATTGAGTCCGGCGGCCAGTTTGCTTCCGTTGACGGCCAGTCCGTCAGAGAACACCAAGACATGGCGCAGGTCGTCGGCCTTCAGTTGCTCCATCAGTCCGGCGGCAAGCGCGCGGATGTCAGTGTCTGGGGTGACATCTGCTACCGCGAGGCGCGCACTCCCGTTTGAAAACTTGATGGCGGTGGCCACCACATCATCAGTGATGGCGCTGCCGAGAATGGTTCCCGCCGATGAGCAGCCGGCGATGCAGGCGTTTGGAAACATCGCTGCGAGGCGTTGAAAGCATGCTGGGTCTTGGAAATAGGTGCAATCGCCAAACACTAGGACGAGATGGGCGTCTTCCAGGCCTTCGCCGCCAGTCCAAGGTCCTGCGTTGTTGCCGCGAATTTGCGCGATCTTCATGGATGAATCCTCAGTCAGGGGAAGCCGCGCGCGCGAGTGCAGGGCGCACTCATTTGGTTCAATGCTACCGAATGCGCGGGGATTTCCTCGGAGTACGCTGCGCCAAATGCTTGGATTCCTTGATGAACTCGCTTGGCGCGGCCTGCTGCACCAGACCACCGCTGAAACTCTTCCGGCTTACCTTGCGACGCCAGGTCGGATTGCCTATGCAGGCTTCGACCCGACCGCCGACAGCCTGACGGTTGGCAATTATGTACCCATGAAACTGCTTGCGCATTGGCAGCGCGCTGGACATTGCCCGGTGGTGTTGATGGGCGGAGGCACCGGTTTGATCGGCGATCCGAGCGGCAAGAGTGCCGAGCGGCAACTGATGACGCCGGACTTGGTGGCGCACAATGTTTCACGCCAGCGCGCGATCTTCGAGCGAGTGATTGATTTTTCACAGCAGAGCGAACGCGCCGCCAAAGTCGTCGACAATCGCGAGTGGTTGCGCACGCTTGGTTACCTTGATGTGCTGCGTGATGTTGGCAAGCATTTCAGTGTCAATCAAATGATCATGCGCGATTCGGTCAAGAGTCGATTGGAAGAGCGCGAGCAGGGCATCAGTTACACCGAATTCAGTTACATGATTTTGCAGGCGTATGACTTCCTGCACCTGTTCCGAACTATGGGATGCACGGTTCAGCTTGGTGGTGCTGATCAGTGGGGCAACATTGTGAGTGGTATCGATCTCATTCGCCGCATTGAGCAGGGTGAGGCGTACGGAATAACCAACCCGTTGGTGACGAAGGCTGACGGCGGTAAATTCGGCAAGAGTGAGAAGGGTTCCGTGTGGCTGACGGCGGATCGCACGAGCCCGTTCCGATTCCATCAGTATTGGCTGAATACTGCGGATGCGGACGTCGTCCGATTTTTGAAATGGTTTACGTTCCTTCCGCAGGATCGCATTGCCGAACTCGAACGCGCGGCAGCGGAACGGCCGCAAGAGCGTGAGGCGCAGCGTGTTCTTGCAAACGAGATGACCGAGATATTCCACGGTGTCACGGAACGCAGCAATGCAGAAGCTGCTGGTCGTGCGCTGTACTCCGGTGAATTGGCGGCGCTTGATGCGCGCACCATCGGTGAGATCGCAGAAGACCTGCCATGCACCGTCTTGGAGCCAGGCGAACTCGGCGGGGAAGGCATCTTGCTCGCAGACTTGCTTGCCCGCACCACGCTCGCTGCAAGTAAGCGCGAGGCACGCGATTTCTTGCAGGCCGGCGCAGTGCTTGTGAACGGCACGAAGGCGGCCGCCGATGCGCGGCTCACAGCGCGCGACATGTTGCACGGACATGTTGCATTGTTGCGCCGCGGCAAGAAGAACTGGCACGCAATTCGCGCAGGGGTCTGACGCTATTTCGGAGCGGTTGGCGTTGCTGGATCGCGCGGCATGATCCGAAGCGTTGCAGACGCGGGCGCTGCATTGCCTGACTTCTTGACGAGGGTCACGCCTTCCGGCAGGCGCCAGAAGGTGACTGGGTAATCGGCCGTGCCAATCTTTATTTGCGTCTCATCAAGATCGATCACCGCTGCTGGTGTGAACGCGCCAGTAGTGATTGACTCAATCGCCGAGCGCGACCCGGTGAGTAGCACGTCTTTCATGGATTCTGAACCAGGCGCGAGCGCGACATCCCACCGATTGGCGGTCTGCGGCGAAAGCGTGATCCGGACGGCGATGCTTGGTGCGGTGTATTCGCTGCTCGAAGCAAGTAGCTCGAAGGAGATGCGCGCGCGGGGCGGAACAATTCGGCAAAGTTCCTTCCATCGATCGAGCGCGTTCGGCAGGCGCAGTTCCACATCAATCTGTTGCGGCTTGCCAGCTTCAAGATTCTTCGTGTCAATCGACGCATCAACGCTCAGGGCGCCGATTGACTTGCGTGCGGCTTCGGGCAGGGTGACGGTTACCACCTGCGGATCGGCGAAGATCTCGCCGCGCACTGCAGAATTTGGAAGAACAACCGCAATTGGCACCTGTTCGGTGACGAGTGACCCGACTTCAAAGCGCAGCGATTCCGGGCGCACGCGCATTACTTCAGCGCCCGTGGCGACGACCGTTGGATTCACTGCGAGCACTTCGCGCAACGATGCTGCATGTGTGCCGGGCTCTGCGGATAGGCCATCGCCACCGGTCGCAAGTGGAAGACCGGTGCGTAGCAGATCCTCGAACGCTTCAATGGCGCGCCGCGAGCCGCGCACGTCAACGGCCAGCGACACCGCTGTGGATGGCTCCACAAATTGCACGCGTGGATCGGCGGGTGCAAGGCGAACGGTTCCTGCGACCGATGCGGTCTCGCGGGTGCGGTCGTTGGCATACGCCCAGATGAGGAGCGCGATGATCGCAGCTGCGATTGCGTTCATCACTTCGGAGCGCCACTTGGCGGCAGGCTTCATGATGTGGCCTCCTGATTCTCTGGCTCAGGTGCCGTGTCTTCCGCGGCGGTCAGCGCCGCTCGCAGGGCGCGCGCAAACTCGTCGTAGGCGATGGGCTCAGAGAGGCCGCCGTGGCGCGCGATTCGGATCGCCCCGGTCTGCTCGCTGACCACAACCACAATCGCATCGGTTTCTACGGTGGCTCCCACGGCTGCCTGATGCCGGGAGCCGAGGCGCGCGGGAACCATGGATGCGTCCGCAATCGGAAGTTGAACGTTGGCCGCCACGATGCGGTTGCCGCTCACCACCACCGCCAAGTCATGGAGCGGGCTGTTCGGCCAGAAGATAGATTCGAGCAGGCGGGCGGAAATGATGGAGTCGATCGGGACGCCAGTACGGGTCATTTCCCCAAGGGGAACGCCTCGTTCAATGACGATGAGCGCGCCAAACTGGTTGCGGCTCAGAAATTCCACCGCTTCGTCGACGGCGGGCACCATTTCCGTAAAGCGCCGGCTTCCTCCCGCGAGCCAGCGTGACTGGCCGATCCGGATGAGTGCCTGGCGCAATTCCGGCTGAAAGATCACCACCAGGGCGAGGGCGAGGGTGCCCGCGAGCGCCTCCGCCATGAAGCGGAGCCGCGCAAAGGATTCGGTGCCACTTCCCGCAAATCGCAGGCTTAAAATGATGGCTGCCAGGATGGCAATCACGCCCTTGAGTACCCCTGCGCCCCGGGTTCCACGAAGGAAACGGAGCGCCACGAACAGGACGGCCCAAATGACCACCAACTCGATCGCTATTGACAGGCGCTCGTCGCCGCGGAAGAACTGTGCTATCCGTTCGAGCATCGTGAGGCGAGTATAGGTCGACGCTCCTCTGCCCGCTCCGCACTACGATGCGCCCACGATGTCAGCCGCCCCCGGTTCATTTCAACTTGGTCGATTCACCGCTGCTTGCGCCGCTGATGGGCGAGCGCTTGTTCCGGGTGAACCGATTGTGGCAACCCTCTGTGACGCGCCGGAAGGCGACCAAAGTGGGCACGAATTCGTGCGTCAGGACTTTGCGGTGGATGCATGGAACGCGGGCTCGCGCCCGGCTGGCCTGGTGTGCTTCTGGCGAACGACAGCGCCGGAGCCCGATCAGAAGCGCCGCCTTCTAGTGGACGATGACACACTCTTGGAACTCTTCGACCGCTTGGAAGGCGATGAGCGCCCGCAGCGCATCGCTTACCGCTGGTTGATGTGTCTCATTCTGTTGCGCAAGCGATTGCTGCGCCACGTCCGCGTTGATCGGCAAGAGACCGCGGAGTGGTGGCTGGTGCAGAAGCGGGGCATGGACGAAACCATTGCGCCGATTCGCGTTCTCAATCCAAGGCTGCGCGACGAGGACCTGCAAGAGCTCTCCGAACATCTCGGCGAGGTCATGCAGAGCGAACTGTGAATGTGGTTTGGATACCGCGCGCTGGGATTCTGCGGGCAGCGTTCGTTGCTTCATTGTTGGCGGTCATTCCAACAGCATGCGCGCCGCGCGCGATGGATGTGCCCGATGCAACGGTGCCGGGCGGTGCGACGACTGCCGGCGCAGTTACGACGAGTTCTGTGCCGACCGCCCCGGCGGCACCCACTATTGCCGCCATCAGTGCCAGTGAACAAGCCCGCGTTGGCGCGCTTCGATTTCTGCACGCGCGCGGTGTGGCTGAATTGCGATGGACCGACGAACAAGGCAGCCATTTCGAGCAGGGCGACGCGGATATTCGTTGGTGTGCCGGTCGTGGTGTGGCGGCAAGCATCAGTAAATTCGGTGATCGACATGCATGGCTCGGTTCAGATGGAACGCGCTGGTGGCGCTTTGAACTGAAGACCGCGCCTTCACGGCTCGTGTGGGGAACACTGGCAACCAGCGCACCAACGCAGGCTGCGCGTGAAGCACACGTTGCGCATCCGCAGTTTCTCGGGATCGCGCCGTTAACCCCGCGTGCTGGAGCAGTTGTTGAAATTCGCGATGGATTGGCGTGGGTGGAGTTGGAGCAAGCCAACGGTGAATCCGTCGCTGGCCTCCGCGTTGAAGGCGGGTTTGATGCAGTGACGCTCGCCCCGCGATCAGTGCGGGCGCATTGGAACGCGGGCGACTCTTCGCGCGTTGATTTCGGTGAACTGATGTTGGTGGAGACAACGGGTGTTGCGCAGGGGGCATGGCCGCGCATTCCGCGCCGCTTAGTTGCAATCCGCGAGGGCGGCGTCACCGCGCTTTCGATTGCACTTGATTCTGCGCGCGCTGATGCAGAGGCTGCAGACCGACCAGCCCTCTATGACATGGATGGACTGCGAACGCGATTTACCCCTGAGACAGTTGAGGAACAAAGATGAACCGCGTGTTATCTGTGTGGACGCTCTGCTTTGCCGTCGCTCTTTCGGTGTTCACTGAGTCGCTGGTCTATGGCGGCGGCGACCGAACCTTGGCGGGCGCATCCGACGGTGCACACGCATGGTTTGTGGTTGAACGCACACGTGCAGGCGGCACCGAGTGGGTACTACTCCATCATGCGACGGCGATGAATTGCGATTGTGTGCGCGAGGCAATCACACTCCCGCGTGCACCAGAGGCGATGTCTGCCTTGCGTGGCAAGCTGTGGATTGTGTTGTCGCCGGACCGCGCTGGTGCGCGCCGAGACGTCTATTCAGTGACGGCTGTTCGTAATCCCGCCACCGGTGCTTTCTATTCTGATCCACCGACTCGGCTAGCGATCCATCCAAGTTTGTCGGGTGATGGTGAATTGCAAGGCATTGCGGCATTCGATGATCGTCTGCTGGCGCTGCGGTCCGGTGCTGCGGGGGCAACGCTTGAGGAACTCGCTTCGCGCGGATGGGCGGCTGTCACAGACGCTCCGGTAACTGCGGGTCTGCGGCTGACATCATTGGCAGGTCAGCCAGCATTGGTGGATCCGGCGGGAGCAACGACGGTGCGCGCTGCTGACGGGCACTGGGTGCCTTCAGGAAATGCTGCCGTTGGCTCGGGATTCATGCAGTTGATCAGCGGCGCAGCGCGGGGCGCAGCGCTTGTCCGGCTCGACGGTGGAAAGCGTGCCATCGATTATTTGGGTGCGTCGGGAGCGTTGCGATTGGCAACCTTCGAGGCGCCCGATCGCGCATTCACCGTGCTTGGTCTCGGCGACGGATTTGCAGTGTTCGTTCCAACCGGCGAGGGCGGCGCGGCGATGCAACGCATCGATTCGGTGGGCGGTACGGTTGGTCCGTTGGCAGTGATGGGCGCGCAACCGAGTGATGCCACCGCGTGGGTATGCCTCGCCGCGGTGGTTGTTGGATCGGCCGGTGCAGCAAGCGGCGCTCTGTTGCGGCGTTCATGGCGTCTCAAGTCGGCCGCAGCCGAACGCCGATGACCCGAGGCGGGCGAACGGATTCGCCTACCGAATGAGGAGCACTGCATTGCACGACGGATCAGATGCACGCGCAATGAGCTACGCGATGCCCGGCGAACGCCGCGGCACGACCAGGAAGTGGCCGCGGGAGTTGAGGGCACGCATCGGGCGCTGATTGAGCGCGTCGAGCACCTGACCCGCGAACTCGAAGGGATGCGCTCACGAAATTCAGAACCGATCGCGTGCGACGGGGAGGTCACCCTTGAGACCCTCGAGCGCCGGTCGGTGGTTGCGACGCTTGAGAGCTTCGGCGGGCACCGGGATCGGTCCGCTCGCGCCCTGGGAATTGGGGTTCGAACCCTTGGAATGAAACTTCGGCAGTGGAAATCGGCGGGGTTGGTGCCAGAGCACCTGTGAACTGAGGGCTGAGGAGTGTTTGCCCCGTCCGCGAGTTATTCACCCGCGCAGAAATTGCAGTCATCCGGCAGTTCCTGCCGATTCATGGATCAGGTGATGCACGCGGCTCCGCACGGATGCGGGGCACGTGCGTCCCACAGCATCCGGAGTTCGCGTTGACGGATTCGATCGCAGCCATCGGACAAGCAAGTCATGCAGTGCAGTCTGCCCGCGCAGTTGGGGTGGACGCAGTTTCGTTGTCAGCATCAACTTCAGGCACTGCGCCGATCTTGCCGGGCGATTCGTTACTTGCTCGCGTTCAGTCAGGCTTGGAGCAAGCGCGCGTACTTGGAGCCGACGCGGAGCGCGCCACGGCGATGGTTCGCAGCGGCGCTTCGTGCGATGTTGAAGGTGTATTGCTTGCGACTCGTAAAGCCGACGCGGCGTTCCAGATGTTGCAAGCGGTTCGAAATGCCATGCTTGAGGCCTATGCCCAAGTGCGAGATATGCGCGGTTGATGCGCAACGGAGAAACAATGGACTCGATTGATGACGACGCCTATGACGCCGGACGCCATGAGATTGTGGAAGCGGGCGATGCATCGGGTGGGACTGGCATGAATCGCATGGCCGGCTTGTCGGGTCTGTCGCGCAACTCTTACAGACTTCCGGAAATCAGTAGCCGCACTGCAGCACTCGCCGTTGCGATTGCCGGTGTTGCGCTTGTTGGCGCGGCGTTTATGGCATGGCGGTCGGGCGAGCCGCCAGCGCGGGTGGCACTCGCGGTTCCAGCGGGCGGCATCGAATTGGCACGCGGCGCTCTTGCACGCGCAGGGATTACAGCGCAATTTCAGAACGGATCGCTGTGGGTGAATGCCGAAGATGCGCGCCGCGCGGCTGAAGTTGCAGCGCCAAAATCAGGTGCAAATGCCGTGGCGACCGCGCTTGAGGATGAATCAATATTCGCGAGCGGCGAGAGTTCGCGGGCGCGTCGACTTGCTGCCACCATCAAGACATTGGAGGCAACGATCGCGCTGCAGCCCGGTGTTGAGCGCGCCAGTGTGGTGGTTGGTGATGCGCCGCGTTCGTTCGCTCCAGGTGCGGCATCAGGAGCAACTGCATCGGTGACTGTGGCGATGCGCTCCGGTGCGATGCCGCAGGATTTGGTGGACGCAGTTGCGGCGATGGTTGCTGGCGCGTGCCAAGGCGTGAAGCCAGAGTCGGTAGCGATCATTGATGCGGTATCGGGGCGCGTTCGCACTGTGCGTGATGCGAATGCGCGTGCGATGGCGGACATCGTTCATGCGCGCGAAGAGCACGCAGCAGAGTTGGTGACGGCGTTGTTGTCAGACATCCCGGGTGTGGTTGTGCGGATTCGTGAGTCTGAAGGTGGTGCAGTTGTTGCCACGGTGGAAGTGCCGCGCAGTGTTGCGATTGCGCGCGCCGAGGCAGAAGCGAACGGCGACATGACGCAGTACATGGAACTTGAGCGCGCGCGCATTGCCGATCGCGTGGAGCCGTTCATCACGGCGCCGGGTTCGCGTGTGTCTGCGGTGGCGCTGTCGATTGCAGCGGAGCCGGAGTGGGAGCACGTTGCGGTGACGCAGCCGTCGGAGCCATATTCGCTGCAGAACCAAGTGCGTACTCAGGTAGAAGCGTCCACCGCGCGCGAGCGCGCGACGCCGCTCGGGCCAACCAACGCTGCAATCGGATTCCCGTACGGATGGGCGTTACTCGCACTCGGCGGCTTGGCAGCATTTGCATGGTGGACGTGGGCGCGACCACGCAACAAGGCTGCTGAGGAGTCCGAATTTGAGACGGCCATGCCCGCGTTTGACGAGGAGCCGCTCCCGGGCGCTGATGCGTCGGAGGCGGTTCGATCTGCGCCGGAGCAGTCAGCATTTGTGGTGCAGGGGTGGATTGATGCTGGGGACACGGAGCGTGCGGCGCGGTTGCTCGTGGCGCTCGACGCGAGCGCGGCGGCGGTCATCTTGCAGGCATTGCCGGTGACGCATGTGCAGCGCGCAACGAACGCTCTGGGGACGCTTGACGCCCCTGGACACGAAGAATTGGCAGAAGCGGTGCGATCATTCTTTGAGGATTTGGAGATGGCGCCCGAAGGCGGTTATCGTGATGCGCACGAGGCCGCATGAATTCACAACACACTGAACCCGAATCCGATCAGCCGCCAGCTTCCCAAATGGAAGTGATGGCTACCGTTATTGCTGGTCTGAGTCGCCGATTGGCGGAGCGTGCCATGAAGCAGGACGGCGCTGTGGGAGACGCAGTGCGAACCGCACATGTAGCGGCTCGTGACATGATCGATGCGGTCCGTGATGTGGTTCCCGGAACTGGTTCAGCCGAGAAGTTGGCTGAGAAGCCGCGCACTCCGGATCGCTTGCCACCAAATTGAGGATTCCCGCGCATTTGCGCCGATGAACTTGGTGCGGCCACTCGCCTCCCGGCCGCGCTCGAGGTTCGTCCAATGGGATCATCTGTCTTCAATCCGTTCGTTGCAGGACCGCGCTTTCAGGTGCCGGCACATTCGCCGTTGCAGGGCGCCGCGGCTGAAGCGCAGTTACGTGCGCAGTTGCGTCGGGCAGTACGCGCGCTGATCGACCAACGTGGCGGGGTGCTGTTAATGCGAACATGGGGCGTGGATTCAACAGTGCGCATCGAGTGCACAGTTGCTCGTGCGACGGCATCCATTGTGCTGTCCACTGATAACGACGTAACAGCCTCGGTGATCCGCGGAATGTCTGACGCGCTGACCACCGAATGCGCCCGCCGCGGCTGCGCACTGGCGCGGATCTCCTGCGCGATGCCGGTCGCTGGGTCGGCTGCGGCGTGATGTGTAAATAGGTGCCGTTCACCACAAGGTTCCGCTTAGCCTCGGGCGAAACTGTTCGTCCGGTTGGCACCCACGGGGCGTACGTCCAACTGCCGGACTTCTCAGTTTCACACGCCGCTTACCGAGGATCCCGTGCTCACTGCGGGGGCTCGCACACGGAAGGCGCTTGGATATCAGGGCTTGGAACCCGCTCCCCCTGGCCGCAGGCGCCGGAGAGGACAGGGCCGCGCTCAGCGGCCGTCCTCGTAAGGCGGATGCGGACCAGTAAGAAATCGTGATGCCGCAACGCGATTTCACTCAGCGCCGACCGCGGCTCCCGCCACGCGGCGCTCTCGCGCTTCTCGGCGTAGCTGGTCTCATCGGCGCCCGCCGCCGCAAGGCCTGACATCACTCCGCACTCCACGCCCCCAAGCGCTCACGCGTCTGGGGGCGTGTGTGCGTTGGCGTTCATGTCATCGTGCAAGCATTGGCAGGTACAATCCGGCGCATGCCTCCTGCCAGCAATGACCGCAGCCAATGGCCGATTCACGTTGGCCCTTTGCATGACCCGGAAGCTGGTCGGCGAGACATGGCATATTGGATGTCTCGCCCGGCCGAGGAGCGAATGGCAGAACTTGACCGCTTGCGAGAGGAGCATGATGGCCCACAACCAAGACTGGCTCGAGTGGCTGTTGTCATTGAACGCCAACGGCGCTGAATACGTGATCGTCGGCGGCGTTGCCTTGGCACATCACGGATTTCCGCGTTACACGGGTGACATCGATGTTCTCATTCATGCCACACCGGAGAATGCTGCGCGCGTCATGCAAGCGCTCAAAGATTTCGGTCTCGGATCGTTGAGCATTTCGCAGGACGATCTTTCGCGAAAGGACCGTGTCATTCAATTGGGTTTCCCGCCAGGACGAATTGATGTCCTGACGTCCATTGACGGCGTCTCGTGGGATGAAGTGCGTGCCCATTGCGAGCCGGGGAACTACGGTGGCGCGGCAACTCACTACATCTCGCGGGCTGATCTCATCCGCAACAAGCGCGCCTCGGGACGCCCGCAGGACCTTGCCGACGCAGCGCGCCTCGAGGAGCCCTAGCCGCTGGCTCCGGCCAGCGTCCACACTCCACGCCCCCTAGCGCTCACGCGTCTGGGGGCGTGTGTGCGTTGGGATCCACAAATCAATCAGCCTCAAGGAATGGAAACACCTATTCAAGCGCATCGGCGCATGGTGCGCGCCAGCATTTCTGGTGATGCTCCAAGAGTTAAGAGCGCCCGCAGTAAAAGGTCCAACGACACCGTGGCATCCGCGGCTTCCATTTTGGCCACCCGTGACTGGCTGGACTTGAGGCGTTTCGCCGCATCAATCTGCGTGAGATTCAGGCGAATGCGCAATTCTCTCAGTGACTTTGCCAGTTGGTGTCTTAACTCAACGTATGCCGCTTCCTCATCGGTGAGCCCCAGAAAGTCTTGCACGGTTCCAGTGCGCCAGCCCCGATGTGCAACTTGTGATTTCTTAGTCGTGCGCATGTTGGTCGTTCTTCCATCGCTTAGGGTGATTCGTAACTGCGTAACCGCGCCTTGCAAACTTGAATGATGCTCAATGGAGTTTGCCGCGTTCTTTTCTGAAACACTTCTAGAATCAAAATCACGTCCGAATCAATTCGATACATGATGCGCCAATTGTGGGTTGCATCACGAATGCGTAACTCGTGGCAACGAGCACCAACAGATGCCATGGGGCGAGAAGCGGGCAGCCCAAGAGTCTCGCCATCCTGCAAACGCCTCAGCAACAAGCCTGCCTCTACCCGCGCCAACTGTGTGAACGGCGGAGTCTGAATCTCCCCATGCAGCCATCGCAGGGGCTTGCCGTATCGGCGGGTTAGACCACCCATACTGTATGTCGAATCTGACATATTGTCAATAGCCTCGATCAGGTTTGTATCTAGGAACATGGCGGCAACTACGCAGGAATCGCTCGCGCACCGAGATGCCTTGGGATCAGCCTAAATCGATACAGGGCGACATTGAGAAACACGGCCTTATTTCGGCGCAACTTCAGCTCAGCTGGTCTCGTCGCCGCCCGCGATCGTCGCGCCTGACATCACTCTGCGCTCCACGTTGGCCTCGGCCAGCGTCCACACTCCACGCCCCCTGGCGCTTCCGCGTCTGGGGGCGTGTGTGCGTTGGCGCGCTCCAACAACCGCAGTCTGTTGATCTCCGCCAACGCACCCTGGCCGCAGGCGCCGGAGAGGACTGGGCCGCGCTCAGCGGCCGTCCTCGTAAGGCGCGTGCGGGCCAGTACGCAGGCGCGCGGTTGAAGTGAGTTGAGTCGTTGACCGCCCCCTCCGTTGCGCGCGGGACCCTCGGACGCGGACGGCTGCGCTCCACAAGGTTCCGCTTAGCCTCGGGCGAATCTGTTCGTCCGGTTGGCACCCACGGGGCGTACGTCCAACT
>JAPLMU010000035.1 GCA_026386795.1 Planctomycetota bacterium | reverse complement strand
GCGATGTCGGTCGGCGTCGTTGGATTTTGGTTAGCACTTGGCATCTTGCTTAGTTCAGCAAAGGGCTTTGAGCAATCGAATCAGTTATTCCAATACCCGGCATTCACCATTGGTGTCGGCATCTTCATCGCGCTGATGGCCATCGGCATGGCGGGCTTCTTCAGCGTGGGGCTGCCGCAATGGGTCTACGCCATCGAGCCGAAGCATGAGTCGATTGGTGGCAGTGTGATCTTTGGCGTGATGACCGCCGTGCTTTCCACGCCGTGCACCGCGCCGCTCATGGGTGCGGCAGCAGGATGGGCAGTCACCACCAAGAATCCATACACGATTATCGCCGTGTTCTTTACGATTGGACTGGGAATGGGTGTGCCGTACCTAGTACTCAGTGCATTCCCGCAGATGGCACGAAAGCTACCGCGCGGTGGGCCTGCCAGTGACGTCCTCAAGCAAGTGATGGGAATGCTGCTCTTGGCCGCAGCGGTGTATTTCATCGGCGCGGGGATCAACGGACTTCGCGAAGAACCGCTGACCCTCTACTGGTGGGTGATTGGCATCACTGGCGCTGCAGCCGGACTATGGATGACCGTGCGCACTTTGCAAATTGCAAAGAAAGCGAGTACAAAGGTCATCTTTGTTTCTGTCGGACTATTCATTACGGCAGTGTCGGTCGCTATCCCGCCTGTCCTGACCTACGAACGCCTCCCCTGGCGCAAGTACACACCGGCTGCGCTCACTGATGCCCAGAACGCAGGCAAGGTGGTCGTGCTTGACTTTACTGCAGAGTGGTGCATCAACTGCAAGACCTATGAGAAGACCATTCTGGAGTCCGACGAAGTGTCGGTTGTCCTGAACGAGCCCGGCGTCGTCCTTCTCAAAGTGGACATCACTGGCAAGAATGAAGCTGGCACTGCCAAACTTGCAGAACTGAAGTACGTCACCATTCCGCTCTTAGTGGTCTATGCCCCCAATGGCACCGAAGTATTCAAGAGCGAGGCGTACACGCGCCAGCAAGTGATCGATGCGGTGCGCAAGGCACAAGGCAAGTAGGCGGATTTGGCGCGGCAATAGCCACTACACAGCGCCGCCAATCAATTAGGGACAGGGGTGAACCGCACCTATTTATTTGCTTGGCGGTGCAGGCTATTGCGGGCTGAGTCGGGGAGACGCCGGAGGGGATCGAGCTCAAAAGTCTCGTCCGCTGCAAGCGCGCGAAGTGCGGCGCTGCGTTGCGCATCATGGTCGCCTTGTGCTTCGGCCACGTCCGCCAAGCGCGTCCAGCCGCGAACGCTGCGCGGATTGCATTTCACCTGATACTCCGCGGCACGCTGAAGGAGTGCAATAATTGCAGCGCGGTCTGGGGCATTGTTGCGATCGCTCGTCGCAGCCTTCGTACTCGCCTCGTAAAGCGATTCTGCGACCAACGCCGCTGATGCTGCCACTGATTCGCTCTTCTGAGTATCACACTGCAGAAACTGCTGACGCCAATTGTTGCAAGCCCACAGAAACAACTGCGGGCCGGTCAAGCCACGGGTTCGCGGGATGCTCAAGGAGTGTGAGCGCTGCCTGCATACGCGCGCTCGCAAGCGATGTTGCGGGCGCAGGTGCAATACCTAATCGCGCAAGCCCAAATGCCGCCAAGGGCTGCACTGCGCGCGCTACCACCGCCTCGGCGGCGCGAGATCCTTGCGCCCCGATCACACCCAATGTTGCTGGAACCAGCAATGCGATCGCCGCAATCGATGCCACTATTGATGACCAACGATCACTTGCTGAGCGCGGCACAGCAAAGGCCGCACCAACAGCAATCAGCGCCACCGTTCGACCCACGGAACCGGGCCACCACAGTGTCATTTCAATCTGTCCATGCATTGCCAAAAGAAGCACTGCTCCGGCGATTGCCGCAGACCACGCTCGACCACCCAGAAGCACCGCACGCACTGTCGCACCGGCAATACTTGCAGCAAAGAGTGCCGCAAGAACGCGCATCAGAAGTGTTCCATCATCAAGCGATGCGGATTCCGGAAGCACCGCCAAAATCGATACGACCAGTACCACCAATGCCGCGATGATCGGACCCCGGCTCCATGCAAATGAAACATCTCGCACGCGCGAATTCGCCGGAGCTGCCTCGTCGCGTGCGCCTCCCGCACCCGACGGAACCACCGAGCCCGACACCACTCCAACGTGCGCGGATGTTCGCGCATGCGCGGATCCCTGCGCAGCGAGTGCCACTAATGCTCCAAACAGCACGATCCATGCCGCGCCGCAAATTCCCATGGAAACCAGCCAATCCGCCCATGCCGCATGCGCGCTTTGAACTTCTTCTGGCGAACGATCGGGACGCGCCGCTAAGTACGACTCACCGAATCCTGCTGGACCAACGCCCAGCCACGGATGGTCGCCAAAGACCTGCAGAGCTGCATCTACATAGTGAGACCGGAACAACAAACTTCGCTCCGATGATCGCTCGCCGACCCAGCCGCGCACCATCACCGCCACCAACACGAGCGCTACAAGTGCGGTTGCAATCCGCGCGCAGGTTCGAGCGCTGGGTGCACGCCACATGCACCACGCGGCAAACATCGTGCCCACAAGAAGCGAGAGCAGCGCGCCTTTCGATCCATTCACAACCACCAGCGCCGTTGCGACGGCAGACACAAGACCGAGCAACAACGCCCCCGCTGGTCGGACGCGACGCAGCGCAAAGGCTGCCCCGGCAAATGTCAACGCGCCGGCAGCGAGTGCGCTTGACGCCACGTTCGAAAGTCCAAACCACGCCGTTGCCTCGGGCTGCATCAGTCGGCGTTCGTACGTGAGTGCTTGCGAGGATCCCTCCGCCCAGCCGCGTGCAGCGAGGATTTCAGATCGATGCGCGCGAAACTCTTCGACCATTGCTGGATGTTCCATCCACACCTGCAGAACGCCATGCCACGCCATCGGGACAATCGCCGCAAGCAACACGCCCGCGAGCACTGCTCGCGTGGCCCGCGAACGCTCGTGCGACATGGCACGCAGCGAAACAACGATTGCAGCCGCGCTGCCCATAGCGGACATCCACTGCAATCCGCGCCACAGGTGGTCGGACGAATTGAAGCTGTGAATGACAATCGGAATCGCTCCGATCGCAGCCAACACTGCAAGCGCCGCACCGACGCGATCGATTCCGCGTCGCACAGCCAACATCGACAGGCATGCAAGTATGAGCGTCAGAGCATCAACAGCCAACCCAGTGGACGGCGCAATTCCTGCGAATGGAAATGGATCCGATACCGGGTCGACGTCAAACCAAAGGCTCGGCGGCTGTCCAACCAAGGCACGCCAAGAAAGAATGCCAGCAATGGCAACGCACGCCGCCGCCGCTACGGCCACTGCGCCACGTGACGGCTCCACCGCACGCAGTGGATCGCCTGTGGAATCACTCATCGATCGGCCCCGGCGCGCATTTCTGCAAGCAGCGGTTGCTCCAACGCGGCAATCGTAAGAAGCACCACGATGGTCTGTGCGCCAATCAAGACAGCCTGCCACGGCGCGGCAGTACCAAGCAACAACCCGCCGATTCCGCATGTGGTTGCGAGCGCGCAGATCAACAGCACGGCGCCGCGCGAAGAAAGTCCGCGCATGACCAAACGATGCGAGAAATGCTGATGATCGCCGACCATCGGACTCTTCCCCTGCCCCATGCGCAACAGCGTCACAATGACCGAGTCATAGAGCGGAACCGCCAAGATCACTAGCGGCGTCAGCACGCCGTACCAGTGCCCACCAAGCGCGTACTTCGGTTCATCGGGCGCGGTGAATGTGATCTGAATGGCAAGTGCCGCCAATAGAAATCCAACTGGAAGCGATCCGCCATCGCCCATGAAGATGCGCGCTGGTCGTTGAGCGCGCCATGGGAAATTGAAGAGCAAGAATCCAAGAAGTCCGCCTGCGAGTAGCGCCAATACCGCAGCGGTCGCCCACTGTCGAGAGATGCATGCGGCGGTACAGAATGCCGCCGCAGCGATAAATGAAACACCACCGGCGAGTCCATCCATATTGTCAAGAAAGTTGACGGCGTTCACCATCGCAACCATGAAGAGTGCACTCAAGGCAATGGAAAGCCACGGACCACCCACGTGCACATCGAGCAACACGAGGATCCGCACTCCACCAAATGCTGCGACGCTCGCGGCAACTGCACACTGCACGATGAACTTTGGCCAGGCTGACAGCGCGCGGCGGTCATCAATGAGCCCCATGATGTGCAACACCGCTGCGCCGATGAGGATGGCGCACGCAGGTTGCGTGTTGCCAGCAAATCGCCGCGCGCTCTCTGCAAACGTTGGCAGCCACTCAGCCAAGCGGTCGGCGCCGATACTGGCTGCGCCGGTGAGCCCCGCGGCAATCGGCAGCAGTACGGACCATGTAATCGCCACACCGCCGATGTTCGGAATCGGACGTAGGTCTTTACGGTGCCCCCCGGCACCTGCAGAATCAAGCGCTCCCGCCCGGTGCCCGAGGCGGATCAGAATCAATGTCATCACAGCCGATGCCAACGTCGCGGCGACAGCGGCGGCAACAACGGCGAGCACGGCGTTCGTTCCGGCATCCTGCATGTACCAAGCGTATCCGCGTCCGGCGTCGGAATCGGGGATACTTTCCGTGATGCGATCCGTCACCGTCTATTGTTCTTCGAGTGGCGCCCTCGAACCGCACTTCACCGAGGGCGCACGCGACCTTGGGCATGCACTTGCTGACCGCGGCATTGCGCTCGTTTACGGCGGCGGCTCGATCGGTCTGATGGGTGCCTGTGCACGTGCCGCAAAGGAACGCGGGGGTCGGGTGATCGGGGTCATCACGCACAAACTGATGGATCTTGAGCAGGGCTGGACCGGCTGCGATGAATTCGTAGTGGTCGACACCATGCAACAGCGCAGGCGCATCCTGATGGACCGCGCTGATGGATACGTGGTCCTTCCCGGTGGCCTCGGCACCTACGAGGAATTCTTCGAGGTACTGGTGGCTCGACAACTCGGCGACCATCAGAAGCCGATCGCTATCGTCAATCACGACAACTACTATGGACCGCTCGTGGCAATGATTGAACACGGCATCGAGCACCGCTTTGTGCGCCCGGCAATCCGTGGCGTACTCAGCGTGGTCACCACTGGAACAGCAGCAATCGACGCACTGTTAGCCCATGAACCAGGCACCCACGACGCTACGTCGTTTCTACCGATGCATGCCGGGCGCGATGTGCACCCGGCAACAGGCACCCGCGCCTCGACTGCGCCAGACGCGCCCACTCCCAAGGCTCCAACCGCGTGACCGATCGCGTCGGCATCATCGCCGGACAGGGAACGCTGCCCTTCCTGGTGGCACGCGGCATGCGCGCTCAGGGAAAGCAAATTCACTGCGTGGGTCTGCGCGGGCAATGGATGCCCGGACTACCGGAACTCTGCGATGAATTCCACGAAGCAGGCATCCTGCAGATGGGCAAGTGGATCCGACTCTTTCGCCGCGCGGATGTGCACGAAGTGACCATGGTCGGCCGCGTCAGCAAACAGCAAATGCATGAGCGTTGGGCCAAGCTCAAAGCACTGCGCGATATTCCGGACTTTCGAACCATCGATCTTTGGCTGCGGAAGCTGCGGCACGATCGGCGCAGCGCTACCCTCTTGCGAGCGGTGGCCGACGACCTCGCAACACAAGGAGTGCTCCTCATCGACTCGACCCGTTACATCCCCGACCACATGGCGAGCGAAGGTCCGATGGGCCGCGTGCAGCCCGACGCCCGCGCGCAGGGCGATATCGCCTTCGGTTGGCCGCTCTTGGAAAAAGTCGGCGGGCTTGATATCGGCCAGGCGATCAGCGTCCGCGATCGCGATGTGATCGCAGTGGAAGCTGTGGAAGGCACCGATGCCATGATCGCGCGGAGCGGCGAACTGTGCCGAGCACGCGGATGGACGCTTCTGAAGACCGCACGACCCGGTCACGACATGCGCGCCGATGTGCCAACGAT
>JAPLMU010000178.1 GCA_026386795.1 Planctomycetota bacterium | reverse complement strand
CGTCCCATGAATCGCTTGCGAGACCCGTGCTGCAAAGAAAAACACGTAGGTAAACACAATGCTCCAACTCACCAGCCAGTTCTGAAACCATGTCAGAAACGCAAAGTGCGGGGCATTGATGAGCGTCATGGTGCCACTGGTAAGAATCGTCACGAGTCCGGCATTCACGAGGCTCGAAAGAAAGTGTTTCACGGGGAGGAATCGTAACAATTGCGACGCGTGGTCGCGCGTTTGTCGGTCGTTCTAGGAAGTAGGTGCCGTTCACCACTGTCCCTAATTTCCACGATAAATGGGGACAGTGGTGAACGGCACCTATTTAGATATCCTTGCATCATGTCTCGGAATCAACATGCGACCCGCCATGATGCCTCGGGAGCGGGCGTGATTGGTCGTTCGATCATCCTCCGGTTCGAGGGGCGCTGGCTGAAGCCGGTCTCGTTCACCGCAGACGGCACAGCGCGTTTGATCGGTCGTGACGCCGGGTGCGAGGTCATACTGCCCGACCTGTCTGTATCCCGTCGGCATGCTGAGCTACGCGACCGAGACGGTGGCTGGGAAATGCGCAACTGCGGGCAATTGGGCACGCTGTTGGACGGTCGCGCAGTGCCGACCGATACATGGGTGCCGCTGCTGCATATGGCCACCGTGACGATCGGCCCGTACCGGCTGCGGGTGGAACTCACGGACAACCAAACAGCTGAGGCTGTCCCGTTCGACTCGACCATTCCGATCGTCGACGGCGCCAACTTGCGTGTGGTCCCGGTGCCCGCGCAGGCGTTGGAATCACTTGCCGAACTGCGCCTCTCGGGACTGCTTGATGTGACAGCGCGCCTCGCGGGCGCTGATGACGAGGCCGGACTCGAGCATGCGTTGGTGGACGCACTGGTAATGATCGGCGACTTCAGCCGCGCGGTGGTGGCCGAACGCCGCAGTGTTGGAACCGTGACATCATGGGGTATCCGCGCGGTGGCCGCTGCAAGCAACGAAGACGCTGCGAAGCCCGTGAGCCGCACGCTGCTGGGCGGCGCGCTGGACGCCGGTGCGATGGTGCGTCTTGATGACAACGCGCGTTTCAGTGGTGCAGCGAGCGTCATGGCTGCAGGAACAACTGCGGCACTCGCAGTTCCGCTGGGCACCCAAGGTCGCGTGTTAGCGGTCGACACCTCTGAGCGCGGTGCACGGCGCGCCTCGGCGGCACCGTTCATCAACGTGGTAGCGCGCTTGGCATCATTGGGATTGGAGTCACTGGCGCGCCGCGAACTTTCCGCTGAGTTAGACGAGGCCCGCCGCGCGCAGGCGCGACTGCTGCCAAGTAAGCAAGGCACACGAGGATGCGTGCGTTGGACAATGTCAAGTCGACCCGGACTGCAAGTCAGTGGTGATTTGTTCGCGGTGTTCGAGCGACCGGACGGTGGTTCGGTGGTCCTCTTGGGCGACGTGGCAGGCAAAGGCGCACCGGCGGGAATGGTGATGGCCGCCACCGTTGCCTATGCCGAAGCCGCCATCGCCGAGGGCGCACCGCTCGAGCGGGTAATGCAGTGCATTGGCACGCACATCGCGCGCGGCGGCGCGGCGCTCGAAGCAAAGGCGGGCGCATTCGTCACCGTCTTCGCGTTGGAGATCGCCCCCGATGGAACATGTTGCGCAGTGGATGCCGGCCATGCGATGGCATTGCTTGTGCGCGGTGGTCGCGTTGAAAAACTAGAGCCCGAAGGCGGAGGCCCGCCACTCGGCGCTGTGATCGACTTCCCGTATACGAGCGGCCCCGTGAATCTCGCCGCCGGCGACCGGATCGTGCTGTTCAGTGACGGCATTTCAGAGCAGCCAAACCCGGCGGGTGTGATGATGGGTTACGAGCCGATCATCGCGGCACTCGAGGGCAGTTCGGACACCGCTGAGGACGTTTCGCGCCTGCTTTCGCTGCTTGAGCGGCATGCCCAGGGCAAGCCCTACGTCGATGACGTGACGGTTGCGAGCATCGTGTTTGAAAGCCCGTGACGTGCGTCACTCTTAGTATCCTCTCCGTGTGACTCCGGAGGACACCATCATCTTTGGCACCCCGGGCTCGGGCGGCTTCGACGAAGTCCCCGGTGCGCAAGTGGGTCCCTACAAGTTGATCTCACCCTTGGGTGAAGGCGGCTTCGGATCCGTATGGCTTGCCGAGCGACGTCATCCCTTCGTGCAGCGCGTCGCTCTCAAACTTGTGAAAGCTGGGATGGATTCCAAGGCCGTAGTGGCGCGCTTCGATCAAGAGCGCCAGGCGCTGGCGGTCATGAATCACCCCGGGATCGCCAAGGTCTTTGACGGCGGTCTGACTGCGCAGGGTCGACCCTACTTCGCCATGGAGTACGTCAAGGGCGAGCCGATCACCGAGTTCTGCGACCGAGTCAAACTCAGTATCGACGAGCGCCTGAAGCTCTTTGAGCAAGCGTGCGAGGCGGTGCAGCACGCGCATCTCAAAGGCATTGTGCACCGGGATCTGAAACCAGGCAACGTGCTTGCCTTTATGGTCGAGGGTGAAGGTGCCAAGCTCAAGGTGATCGACTTCGGTGTAGCGAAGGCCATGAGCCAGCGCATGACCGAGCACACGATTTTCACTGAGACCGGGCAGATGATCGGTACGCCGGAGTACATGAGTCCGGAGCAGGCGGACCCCACTGGTGGGGACATCGATACACGCAGCGACATCTACTCGCTCGGCGTACTGCTTTATGAATTGCTGGTGGGCGCCACTCCGTTTGACGGAAAGGAACTACGTAAGAAGGCATACGGCGAGATCCAGCGAACGATCCGCGAGCAGGATCCGCCGAGTCCGAGTGCGCGGCTCTCGACAATCTCCACGAAGGATCAGGCGACCATCACCCGGATCGAGTCCGCGCGCAAGTTGCGTGCTTCGGACTTGGTGCGTCGTCTACGCGGCGAGTTGGAGTGGATCCCGCAGAAGGCCATGCGCAAGGAGCCGCAGCATCGATACCAGTCGGCGATGGCGCTCGCGGAAGATGTGCGGAACTACCTGCAGGGCAAGCCGATCGCGGCGGCACCGGAGTCGTCGGCGTACCGCATGCGCAAGTATGTGCGGCGGAATCGCGGGTTGGTGATGGGGGCAGGGGCTGTACTTGCGGCGCTCGGGCTGGGGCTCGGCGCGACGGCGTGGGCGTGGCAGAAAGTGGTGGACGCGCGTTTGGAGACGGAGGCCGTGCGCGCGAGAGAGACCCTTCAAGCCGCAGCACCGAGGATGTCGGCCGAGCCGGATGCGCCGCACTCAGCAGACGAGATGCCTAGCGCCGCAGGAGAGGATGCCCGCGGTGTAGCCGGTCCAGTCGTTGGCAGCCCCGATCCTAAACGCGATTACAGGGCGGTCATGGCAGTAAATGAGGCCATCAAGGCCAAGCAGACGAACAGGGACACGGACTTTGAGATTCAGATGGAGACGCTGAGATCGCTTGGACAAGAGCGGCGTTTCGAACTGATGTACGCCGTCGCCGAATCCGATCAGTCGACGGACAAACCCTTGGGGCAGCACAAGAAGAAGGTCCGCAGCGTCGCGTTTAGTAGCACGGATGGGAGCACGATCGCAAGTGCAAGCGACGATGCAACAATCATTCTGTGGGACGCCAAGACGGGAAAGTTACGTAAAACGCTGGACGGGCACAACGACTTGGTTACTAGCGTCGCGTTTAGTCCCGATGGCACGACGCTCGCAAGCGGTAGTTTCGACACGACGGTCTGCTTGTGGGAAACCAAGACAGGCACGTTGCGCAAACAACTGCTGGGGCTGCCCACGCAGCAAGTCTGCGGGGTCGCATTCAGCCGGGACGGGAGCAAGATCGCAAGCGCAAACCAAGACGGGACGATCGTTCTATGGGACGCGAAGGACTTCCGCAGGATCAGGTCGTTTGTAGGCCATACCGAAGCCGTCAACGGGGTTGCATTCAGCCCGGACGGAAAGCGGATCGCGAGCGGTAGCGACGACGGTACGGTCCGTGTCTGGGACATAGAGAATGGCCAGAAGCTGTTGGAGCTCTCCGGACACAGTGGCCCCATCAATCGGGTTGCCTTCAGCCGAGATGGCCGGATCATCGCAAGTGCAAGCGGGGACAAATGCATCCGTCTATGGGACGCCGAGTCGGGAAAATTACGCACAAAGCTATCAGGGCATGACGACGCTGTCACGAGCGTCGCCTTCAGCTTCGACGGAAAGTTCATAGTAAGTGCAAGCTTCGATAAGACCATCCGGCTGTGGAGTACCGAGACGGACACGCCGCTGCGCACTGTGTTTGGTAACACAGCTCAGGTGTACGAAGCAGCCTTCAGCCCAGACGGGAAGTGGATCGTGAGTGGCAGCGCGGACGGAAAAGTTTGCCTCTGGTACGGCATGCCCGAACATACCGGTTACGAGAGGCTGCGGGCGCGCGAAGGCGGAGTCCGCAGCGTCGCATTCAGCCGGAATTGGCAGACCATCGTTTCCGGTGGCGTTGACAAGTCCATCCGTCTGTGGGACACGGCGATCGGTCGCGCAATTGGCGCGCCACTCCCGGGTCACGACAGCGAGGTCATGAGCGTCGCCATCAGCCCGGATGGAAAGCAGATCGCAAGCGGTAGCCTGGACTGGACGATTCGCCTTTGGGGAAATACCGTCCGCGTGCTGAAGGGGCACTCGGCCAGCGTGTTCAGTATTGCCTTCAGCCGGGACGGGAAGAAGCTTGTGAGCGGGAGCGCTGATAAGACCGTCCGCGTGTGGAATGTGGCTACGGGTGAGGAGTGCTTTGCGCCCCTCTCCGAGCATCGAGGTTCCGTTCTCAGCGTCGCGTTCAGCCCGGACGGAAGCAAGATCGCCAGTGCCGGCGCCGACGGGGAAATCCTGCTTTGGGACGCTGAGTCGCGTGTTCGGATCAGGGCGTTCGTCGGCCATGAAAAGTCTGTACGAGGAGTAGCCTTTAGTCCGGACGGCGGGATCATTGCGAGTGCGAGCGACGACAAAACCATCCGCCTGTGGGATACAGCGACCGGCAGTCCACTCGGGGAGCCCCTCAATAGGCACAAGGGAAGCGTCAACAGTGTTGCGTTCAGCCCGGACGGCAGGACCATCGCCAGCGGGAGTTTTGACAAGACCATCCGCCTGTGGGACACAGCGACCGGCAGTCCACTCGGGGAGCCCCTCAATGGGCACACCGAAAGCGTCAACAGTGTTGCGTTCAGCCCTGATGGTCGGGCCCTCGCGAGCGGCGGTGATGACAAGTCGGTGCTCATTTGGCACGCCGTTCCCATGTACAAGCGCATCGGCCAGATTCGTATCTGTGTCAATCTGGTCGATGAAGCGCGCGCAGCGCTGAGCCCGCAGCTTGCCGCTTTCAGCGCAGGCTCGGGCAATCTTGCGGATCTTCAGCGATTCGCGCTCAACGATCCCCGCTTTGCGGGGGAGAACGCCATTGCGGCCCTCATCGTGGTCGGCGAGGTTTGGGACGAGCAGGTGCGCCGCCGACTTGCCGAACCCGTTGCCCCGCCCGCCCCCTAACTACACCCGCGCCGCGCGCCGCTCATGCGCGCCGTGCTAGGAATCCGATCGGCAACGGCGTGAATCCGCACGCGATCCATGTGCGCGCGCAGCCCGGCATGCGGTCCACGATGAAGTGTTGGTCGGGGCTGTTGGTGTACAGGCAGATCGCGGTTGCTAACGCGGGACCCGCGGCGGCAGGGATGAACTCGCGGGTGATGCATCGGATCTCTTCGATTTCGTCAAGAGTGGCGGCCACGCGCGGCGCGTCTGGGTCGCATGGTGTTCCAGCTCCGTGCAGCGCGATCTTGACGCCGCCAGGCGCGTCTTGGCCGGGGGCTGTTGGGATTCCGTAGATACCAGGGAGCGTGTGACCAACTGGTTTGATATCGGTGACATGAAGCGATTCGCCGACGGGTGCAACGCTGTTGGCGTGTTGCGCCTGCCTTGCCTGCTCACCCTGCGCGATGGATCGATCGATGTACCACACAGGCATCCGCGGCGATGCGCAGAGTGCTGGATCACACGGCGCAAGCCACACGATCGGCACGCGCAGCGGCGTGAGCGTGACGCCAAGTGTGCTCGCAAGACTCGGCGTCCATGCACCTGCGGTGATGATGAGCGAACCAGCTTCGTACGTGCCGCGATCGGTGCGAACCTGCACACCATTGGCTGTTTCACACCATTCAATGACGCGCTCGCCCTCATGGATATCTGCGCCGTACGCGCGCGCAACGCGGACAGCGGCGGCGACTGCGCGTTCTGGGCGAACGAATCCAGAGCCCGGTTCAAAGAGCGCTGACCAATCATCAGGAATGTCGAACTGCGGGAAACGCGCACGCGCAGCATGTGCGTCGAGCGGCTCGCATGGAACACCGTGTCCAGCGCCGGAAGCGTGCGAACGTCCAACCACTTCGCTACCGGGCGCACCCATGTACAGGACGCCGGGGCGATGCACGAGCGGAAATGTTGCGTCCGCGCCGAACTTGATCGATTCGCGTTCGAGTGCTTCCCATCCCGCGCGCGTACGCAAGAGCAGCGGAACGTAGTCAGGCAATTCGAAGTAGCAATCGCGAATGATGCGACTCCCGCCGTGATGGCTGCCAAGGTTGTGCGGCACGGGATAGCGGTCAATCCCCAGCACGCGTTCCCCGCGCGACGCCAGGTGCATACACGCGGCGGAACCCATGGTGCCGACGCCGATCACAATCGTGGAATAGGTGTTGGACTGTTGATTCATTGCAAATACATCACACGCTCAAGTTGCACGAATCCTTCATCAGGCTGGCGACCATCAAGCTCTACGAAGTACTTCTTCATTTCGCCTTGCCAACGGGCGTTGACTTCGGTGGCAGCCATTCCATCGAGCGCGGCCTGCAGATTGGGAGTCTCAAAGTAACCAACCAACGTGCAGTCTGCGCGATCAAGGAACAATGAATAGTTGTGCCACCCGGTAGCCGAAAGCGCTGCAAGCATCTCTGGCCATACCGCTTGATGACGAGCCACATACTCATCAAGCAGGTCCGGGCGAAGTTTCAGCCGAAAGCAGACTCGTTCCATGTGATTGGCTCCTCCTATAAAGTACGCCGGGTATGCAAAGCACGAGACTCGCTACATTTGCGTCACTTATTACGCTGACCGTGACCAGCGCGCGAGTGGTCGGGCAGGAAGCCGCGCCGCAAGTGACCAAACCGCAGGCGGTCGCTGTTCCAGGCGCCGCACAGGAAGCCGCAACACCGGTGGTCGCGCCACCCGCGACCGCGGCGCCATCCGCCGCGCCGCAGGTACGTCGCGCCGCGTTCCGAGACCGCGCGGCCATGGTGCTCATTGATGCAGGAAACGGCGTGTGGTGCGCGTTCAATCCGCGCACTGCTTCGTATGACGTCATCTGGCGCGGCGATGTGGAGTGGCGTGGGAAAGTGCATGATTTCAGCCAAGACACATCGCGTCCGCGCGGTGAAATTCTGCGCGACCGAACGCAGCCCGTGGCGACCACTCCCGATGCGATCCTGCAGCCAGGGCAAACGATTTCCATGCGAACTGCAAGCGGCACGCGTCTGCCACTCTGGAATTCACTGCTCATTGCATTTGATGAACAAGGCCGCACGCCAGTCACTGTTCGCGCGGTTGAGAATGATGGCCGCGAACGATTGCACTTTCAAAGTTGCACGCACGTCACCAGCGATCTTGAGTGGCAGTGGAACTTCAAGACCATGAATGGGCCCGCGCGTCCGGCGGCCATTGAATGGACGAATACGGGAACTTCGCCAAAGCCCCTGCGCGCCATGCGCCTCGAAGGTGAAGAAGTCACCTGGATGGACGGCGAGGGCTACGCACTGACAGTGAATTGGAAGGGATACGAACTCACTCCCGATGCAGTGCTGTTGCGCTTTGACCTGGTTTCAAAAGATGGAACGCGTGTCGAGGCATCGCAGCGCGTGACCGCCAAGGGTAAAGGCGTGCGCATTGAAACCAGCGGTATTCCGGAGGATTACATCTGGTTTACGACGGTGAGCGAAACGCGCGCGATCGCCGAAATTGGTGTTGATGATGGAGGCGAGAAGTGATGTGCGCATTCGCGGTTTCACTCATGTTGTGCGCCACCATGGCACGCGCGCAAAGCACCCCGCCAACAAACACCATTCCTGGCCTCACACTCTGGGCGTGGCGACTTGAAGGCGATCTCCCGCGCTGGCCGCGTGTTGATGATGGCCAAACTCCCAACGCGTACAAGATTGTCACCAGTATTGCCGCGATCCGCGACCCAATAGCCGCGGACGACGGTCCACTCGTCGATCACTTCGTTGGCGAACTGCGCGGCTGGATCCGGATCGACACACCCGGCCGTCACATGTTTCGACTCGTCGGTGATGACGGCGCGCGTCTCCTGATTGACGGACGCGAGCTCTATGACACCGAACGTCTTGCCGGATTCGTTGGCGAGGATGGACTTGAACTCACTGCCGGTCTGCATGAGATTCGCATTCCGTTCTACGAAGACACCGGGAAATTCCTGGTGAGTTTGCAGTGGAGCGCGCCGGGCGCGGTTGGCTATACGAATATCCCCACTGACAATCTCCGCACCGAAGCTGGTCAAACATTTGCTACGTCTCCCGGCATCAAACGCTGGCGTTTCGCGAGCGATGCACGACGCCCGGGCGATGGCACGCCGCTCGCTTCCGCTCATCCGGCGTACCGACTGGAGAAGGTTCGAACCCCTGATTTCAAGCCGCAAGTGGGCGCGCTGTGTTTCTTGCCTGATGGGCGCCTGGCCTTGGCCGAGTGGCAGCATGATGGCAAAGTGTGGTTACTTTCCAATCTGAACGCCGCGCACAACCAACGCTCCTCGCCGAGGGACTCTCCGAGCCACTCGGTCTCGCATGGGTGAACGGCGCGCTGGTCGTCACGCAGCGCGGCGAGATCACGCGTTTAGTTGACACCAGTGCGGACGGCATCTACGACCACGCCGATCGCTACGAGTGCCTTGCAAGCGGATGGCCGCAGAGTGCCAACTACCACGAGTTCACTTTCAACATGGTTCCGTACAAGGATCGTCTGTGGTTCAGTACCAGCGTTCCATTGCGCGGTGGGCTTACTAACTATGTGCCCGGGACCGATGGTGACTTCACCACGTCGAACGGCCCGGGCAGCGTGTGGAGCATCGCGCGTAATGGCGGCGACTTGCAGCGCGAGGCTCGTGGATTTCGCACCCCCAACGGCATGGGCCGCGGCATCGCTGGCGATCTCTTTGTGTGTGACAACCAAGGCAGTTGGATGCCAGCAAGCCGCCTGAATCACTTAGAAATACGCACTTCGCGCGATCAGCCGCTGCCCTTCTACGGTCATCAAGAAACCCGTAGCGGCACGGAACGCGCCGAGCCGCCGGTGGTGTGGTTCCCACACGGAGAGATCGGGAATTCTCCCAGCGAGCCAGTGTTGGTGCACGACGGTCCGCATCGCGGACAGATGTATGTGGGCGATGTCACGTACGGCGGAGTGACGCGCGTCTATGCGGAACGCATCACGGGTTCTGATGGAATGGCGCGTTACCAGGGCGCCGTGTTCCCCATGAGTCAAGGCATTGAAGCTGGCGTCAACCGCATGGCGTGGGGTCCAGAAGATGGCGCGCTCTACTTGGGCGGCGTGGGCAGCAACGGAAATTGGAATCACCAGGGTCACACGTTCGGACTTGAGCGACTCGCACCCGCATGGGACGGGCACGCCGGTCCGGATGCTGCGCGCGGCGCGACGTTTGAGATGTTGCGTGTGCAAAGTACGCCCAAGGGATTCATGATTACTTTCACTCAGCCAGTCGATGCAGCGATGCTTGTGGATCCTGCGCACTACGAAGTGAAGAGTTGGCGATACGAACCAACCGAGCAATACGGCGGGCCGAAAGTTGATGTGCGTCCGCACCAAGTGACGAGTGCAGCGGCATCGCCAGATTCGCGGCAATCGCGGCTGGAAATTGCAGATCTTGCACCCGGCCGCGTCTACGCCATCACTCTCAAGAACATGAAGTCCGCGGACGGCACCGAGCCTTGGAGCACCAACGCCTGGTACACGCTCAACGCCATTTCCAAGAAGGACATTGCGTTCGAACACTTCGTTGGTTCGCCACTTCCCACCGCTGACGCGCTGTGGCTCTATGACGGCGCGGCGTCACATGCAAGCGCGATGCAGATGGCAAAGGATGGAGCACCATGCGATTGGAAAGTCGAACCTGATGGATCACTTGCGGTGCACACGCCAAAGGACGGCATTGGCGAGTTTGACATCGTCTCGCGCGCCGCGTTTGAGGATTGCTTTGTTCATCTTGAGTGGCTGAGTCCCGCAGGTGGCAATGTGAAGGACGGGCAGCGCAACGGCAACAGTGGCATCAAGTTGATGGAGCGCTACGAAGTGCAAATCATGAACAGCGCTGCTGCCCCTGAGCCACCGCGCTTCAATGAAGCGGGAAGCGTTTACCGACAGAAGGCGCCGGACGTGAATGCGAGTACGGGCGCTGATACCTGGCAGAGTTACGACATTTGGTTCACTGCGCCGCGGTGGGAAATCGAAGGCGATGTTGCCGACGGGACCAGCACGCCAAGCGGCGCACTGTCTACGAAACACGCGCCGCGCAAGTTGAAAAACGCACGAATGACCGTCGTGTGGAACGGCGTGCTCGTACAGGACGATGTGGAAGTGAAGGACAAGACCGGACTCAGCGGCGTCGAGGCACCGGGTCCTGCGCGCATCTTGCTGCAAAGCCATCCGAGCGACGCTGAGGGACCCGTTCGATTTAGAAATGTCTGGGTCACCGCAAGTCCGAGTGCATCAAGTAACGGGCAGGCCCTCATCCGCAGCCCCGCCCTCCCACGGTAAGAGATCCACCGGGAAGCTGTCTTCAAGCCCGCCCCACACGCGAAGCTCGGGAGAGGTGTGCAGCGCATTCGCGTTCCGTACCAGCAGTGCTCCAAGATTCACAGCGAGCGATTGCCGGACAAAGATAGTGATGCGTCGGTTTGATGGCGGCAAAGCGCGCACCATGGCCGCAAGCCGGAGTGCAATGGAAAGGTTGCCATCAACATCACCCACGGAAACGCTGATCAAGAGATTGCCGGTGGTGCGAGCCATCATGTCATGCAAAGCAGTGCCGAGTGCGTCAGACTCTGCGCTCTCATGAATGAGGTGCGGATCAAACTGCGCGCATGCTTGCGGAAAGTTTGCCTTGACCCGCGCCCACGCGCGCTCCGGGTGCATGTCCATGAGGTTGACACGTCGCGGCTTCGCGGGAGCGGATGCAGTCGGTGCAGTGGCCACAGCGAGCATCGCTAAGAATGCTGCCGCGGATTCGCCCAGGCCAATCATCAGCACTTCTTCAAGTTGTTGTGGCGCGGCGGGCACGGTGCTTGACCACACAGCCAGTGCTTGGCGCGCAGCCATTTCATCGGGGCAAAAGACACGAACATCCAGGCAGTAGTGGCGCCACCGATCGCTGGTCTCCACCGCGTGATTGAGTTGCTCAGCGCAT
>JAPLMU010000139.1 GCA_026386795.1 Planctomycetota bacterium | reverse complement strand
TTCACGCATGATTCGATCGGCGTCGGCGAGGACGGGCCCACGCACCAGCCGGTGGAGCAATTGGCGAGCCTGCGCGCCATGCCTAATTTGGCGGTGTGGCGGCCGTGTGATGGCAACGAGGCTGCCGAGGCGTTCCGTTGGGCGATGGAGTCCCGCAGCACGCCAACCATGATGACGCTGACCCGCCAGAATGTGCCAACGCTGGACCGCACTCGTTGCGCCCCCGCTTCCGGTGCACAGCAGGGTGGTTACGTTCTGCTTGACCCAATTGGCGGTGGGGTGCCGGAAGTGATTCTCATCTCCACCGGCAGCGAAATTGGTCTGTGTGTTGACGCGCACGCGAAGCTTGCGGCGCAGGGAGTGCGCGTTCGTGTCGTCAGCATGCCATGCACGCTGGTGTTTGACCGGCAGCCGCAGGCGTACCGCGATTCCGTGCTGCTGCCAGCGGTTCGCGCTCGCGTTGCAGTTGAGATGGGCAGCGCAATGGGGTGGGGCGATTATGTTGGACTCGACGGACAAGTCATCGCCATGCGATCGTTCGGCGAGAGTGGCCCAGCTCCGCAGGTGATCGAGCACTTTGGATTCACAGTCGACGCGGTGGTAACGGCTGCGCTCGCGGTGCGAAAGTAAACAACGCGCCGCGCGGCAGGTAGCCGCGCGGCGCGTTCATTTGAGGCTCAGTATGACGCGATCAGTTACGCGCGTTCCTTGTAAGCGCCGTCCTCGGTGCCCACAATGATCTTCTCACCAGTCACAATGAAGGGCGGAACGCGGGTTTTGAGCCCGGTCTCGCAGGTTGCTTCCTTGAGTTGGTTGGTGGCCGTTGCACCCTTGATGCCGGGAGCGGTGTCGGTCACTACCAAGGTGACAGACATGGGCACTTCAATGGAGATCGGCCGGCCATCGCACCACAGCACAACCACTTGGCTGTTCGGCAGAACGTACAGCGGCATGTCGCCGATGATTTCCTTTGGAAGCTCCACCTGATCAAACGACTCCAGGTCCATGAAGACGAACTTGCCGTTTTGCTCGTACAGGTATTCCATCTGGCGGCGGTCGAGGTCGACCTGCTCAACTTCTTCACCGGATCGGAGACGCTTCTCCAGAATCGCACCGTTGTTCAGATCTCGGATGGTGACTTGGATGAATGCGCGAAGGTTTCCGGGCGTTCGGTGCTCCAACCGGGTAATGAGGTACAGCTTGTTGTCAATCTTGATACCCATGTTGGACTTCAGTTCGGTCGACTTCACGCGGAGTGCTCCTAGGTAGGTGAGGGGAACATCGCAGGATAGCGAAGGATCTAAAGAAATACCCCCAAATCGGTGAGGATTTGGGGGCGGAGGGAGGGAAAAGGGCTCTTTAATTCATGCCGCAAGCGGCATGCGTGAAGCGGGAGGGCAACGGATCGTCAAGCAGGCCCTCCAAGGCCTCACGGTGTCTTTGGTTTAAGGTGGTCCGTGCTCTTCAGCACATCCATCCTCTCTCCTCTGTTACAAACGTAAACTAGCCCCGGAATGCATCATGGGAAGTAATAGGATTCCAAAATTTCTTCAATGGGCGCGCGTTGCATCCAGAACGGGATTGGCAAAGTCTAATAACTGATCGATTCGTGCTCTCAGGATGCCGGGTGTTCGTGAAGGATCGTTCTACACTCCAAATCCCACCATGACCACCATGAACCCAGTACCCATTCGCTTCGCAGTCCGCTCAGTCGCCGTGGCTTGCCTGGTGCTTGCGAGCATCGTGGCTCCCGGAGCGTCCGCCCAATCCCCAGCCTCGCCTCGCGCCGTCACCCCCGCGCCTGCCGACGCGCCGCCGATCGACACATCCGGCACGATCGATTCGCTCCCGCCGCTCTCGGTTCAGCCCCCTGTACTTGATCTCGGCTTCATGACGCCGCGCATTGGTGCCAAGGGAACCGTCACCCTGACAAACACCGGCACCAAGCCACTGACCATCGCCGCAGTGACGCCCAGTTGCAAGTGCACCACCACCAGCGCGCTCGCTGGCACGGTGTTGCAGCCCGGGCAGTCCGCTTCACTGGAGGCCGCACTCGAAGGCGCATCCATGCCGCAGACGCACCGCGCAAGCATTCGAGTTCTTGTAGATGGTTATGCCAAAGTAGTCGAAATTCAGTTGCGCGCCGAGACCGCAATGCCGGTGCGTGCGGTGCCGCCCATCATCAATGCCGTTGACGGCAAGCCGCGTCAAGGTCGATTCGTTGTGGAGAGTATTGACAAGAAGCCCTTCACCATCTGCGCAGTTGGCGGTCGAGTTCCCGAGTTCATCGGCTACACGCCCGGCGATGCGCCGCGCGCGCAATACTTGGTGAAGTTTGACCTCGACACATGGCAGCCTGAATTCCCTGCATATTTAGCAATCGAAACAGACCGCGCCGATTGCCCGATCTTTGATATCTGGGTCCGAAGCGAGCGCACCATTCCAACATCCGCGTTCCGCATGAAGGACTATCGCGTGAACGCTGGTCGCATTGATGTCGGTGGCAGCACCGATGTCAGTCTTGAGATGGAAGATGCCGGCGAAGACATCTTGGCCGTCGAGAGTGGATCTCCCGAGGTGCAGTTGGAGATGCTCGGTCAGCATGTCGATGCGAAGGTGCGCAAGATCAGCGTTCGCATCACTCCCAAGAGCCCGCGTGAAGGACTGCTCTATGGAACGCTCAAGTTGTATGGGCGCGAGAAGGAGCAGCCGATGACGATGTTCGCAAGCGTGCGTCCAAAGGGAGCCACTGGATGCACCGGATGCAACGCAGTGCAAGGCCCGCCAGCGAAGTCCCCGCCGCCACCGCCGCCGCCGACAATACAGCCCGCAGCTGAACCTGCTGCGCCGTAATTCGGTGCGGACATCGTCTCGCTCATCCACCCACACTCGTTAAGGGATTCCCTCATGTCCGACCCCGGTACATCAGCGCCAGTTGCTCCAGCCACTGTTGCGCAAGTTGTTTCTACTGCCGAGCGTAACGCTGCTATTGACGTGATTGTCGCCACACACGGGGATGCAGCCCGCGCAGCCGCAACGGCTGGAGTCAAGCGTGTTGCCGATCGGTGGTCTGTTGCTGACGGTGATGCGTCCGCGTTCCGCGCCCTGTGCGAGAAGCACTTTGTCATGGACGCCACGCTGCGCACCCGCCTTCTTGCGCGCCTTGAGGAGTCACTCCGCCAAATCAGTGGGCATCTCTATGAAATGCGACGATCGCTGCGCCGGTGGAACGACCTCGTCGGCGATGAATGCGTTGGAGTGGATGACGTGCTCGCGTCGTTCGATCCAGCGCCCGATCTTTCTGATCAGCTCTATCGGCAGAAAATTGCGTTCATTGCGCTCCTGAATTTCGACCGTCCTGATCTGCGCACAATGCTCGCCAACGGCGACAGTTGGAGCGTTGAGCAATGGGCCGCCGCGCGCGTTGCGCAGCAGTTTGGCCCACGCGTACCCACGGAACTCGCTGACCACGCGCGCCGCGTTGGTCACGAAGCACAGAACTTTGTTGCGAAGTTCCATGTGCCGGTCGGCACCATGGTGGATGCGAAGGGCAAGCGTTGGTTTGAGCCAGACCGCGCCCTCCTTGCGCATTGGCTGGTTCGTGAAGAAATCAAGGCAGGCTACGGCGACCCAGATGGATTGGATAAGCAGCATGCGCTCATGTGGGTGATGGCCCGACACATTGACGGCAGCATTCCTCGCAGTGTGATGGAGCGAACGTCGGCCGGTGCAGCATGGGACCCGGCACTCAACACCGTCGGTGGGAAGCCCGTTCCTGAGGCAGACACCATTGGTCCGGAGCGCTATCGGCAGATTCTTGCGCATTACGCAGTGGCTGCGCGCTTCGACGTTCTCTACCCGGAAGCACCGACGGCTATTGCGCGCAAGTTTGATCTCGCGCGCGAGATTCCGGAGACAGATGTTGAACGGCTGCTCATTGACTTGCTTGAGCATCCCGCACGCGCGCCGCTCGCTGCATTCCTGCGCACTCGACTCGGTCGCGCTCTTGAACCACAAGACATCTACTTTGAAGATGTTGCAGAAACCAAGCCAGCAGCAGAGTTGAACGCCGCGGTGAAGGCGCGCTTCGCTGATGAACTTGCATTCCAAGCCGCGCTCCCGGAAGTCTTGCGCGGTCTCGGTTTCCCAGCAAGCGAAGCGGATTTCCTTGGTGCTCGCATCAAGGTGGAGATCGCCAAGGGTTCCGGTCACGCAATGCGACCCATGCTCGGGGAGTACGGAGCCTGGTTGCGCACGAATCGCCTGAAGGATGAACTCGGCTGGGACGGATTCGATACCGCCATGCATGAACTTGGACACAACTTGGAGCAGCTCTACAGTGCGTTCAACGCGCCGCGACCCGCGCTGCAGAATGTGCCCAACACCGCATGCACTGAGGCATTCGCATTCCTCTACCAGTCGCTTGCGAAGCGTGTCCTTGGAATTGAGGACACGGCCGACATGCAGCGCTCGCAGGACATCGATGCGGTCGCCACCATGTTGGCCGCGCGGCAGATTGCTGGTCCAAGTTTGGTTGAGTTGCGCATGTGGCGCTGGATCTATGCACACCCTGGTGCAACTCCGGCCGCGCTGCGCGACGCAACGCTCGCCATTGCCGCTGATGTCTGGACGACTTACTACGAGCAAGACTTCGGTCCGGACCACACACGTATCTTGGCGGCATACCAGCACACGGTTGGACATCCGCTGTACTTGGCCGACTACACGCTCGGGCATGTCATCAGCCACCAGATTCGCTCGCACATGCAGGGCAAGGATTTGGCCACCGAGACCAAGCGAATCTGCTCGATCGGTCGCGTCACTCCAGATCTCTGGATGCGTCGCGCTGTTGGAACAGGAGTCGCAGTGGCGCCGCTCGCTCATGATTGCACCGCTGCGTTGGCGAGGTTGGCGCGGTGAGGCGGATCGCCCGTGCGGCGTCGATGAGCGTTTGTGTCTGCGCCACAGCATTTCTCGCTGCTTGCCAGACACCGAAGTACGAGATGAATTGGAATCGGATGCGCGTCGGTATGTCGCACGAGGAAGTGGCGGGCGCGCTCGGGGAGCCGTCGAGCAGTTACATCCCGCCGCCGGCCGCGGTTGTGAAGCCAGGAACTCCTGCAGGACGCGGTCCCGGTCCGATGCGCGGCGAACGCTGGCAGTACGGCGACACGCTTTCAAGTTTCGCAACGCGCGCTGTCTATCCCGATGAAGCAGACGAGCGCGCGTGGTGCGTGTTCTTTGGACCGGATGGCAAAGTCAGTGGATTCCGCCCGCCCCCGTGGGCAGATGCAAAGCGGTCGCGTGATCCGGTGGAGCCAGCGCCGCCGGCAACTGAGCAGGCGACTCCGGCAGCGGCGCATGCGCCACCGGCGACTCCTTAACTTGCTGACGATCCCAGTCCGCGCCGCGTTACTAACCACAGTGCGCCGATCGCTGGCCCAACCAGCATCGTGAGCGGTGCAAGTGGCTGCGGGTCGAATACAAACTTGGTCTTCATACCGGCGGGAGACGGCCCTGCTCCTGCACTCGGACTTGCGGACGCAGCGGGCGCACTCGTTGGCGTGCTGCCCGGAGCGATCACCGACGGTGCCATCGGCGCGAGCGCAGCAGGCTGAGCAACTGGCGCGGCGGCGGGTGCTGCGGGGGCAGGAGCCGGCTCGACGGGTTCGGGCGCGAGTGTTGGCTCGGGTGCCATCTCCGCAGGATCCGGTTCGTTGGGATCACGCGCAAAGTTCTCACGCGCGCGCGCGCGGCTTGGTCGCATCTGCGGCCGTTCAAGCAACTGGCGCGAAGGCGGATTTTGGGGCGGTGCGGCTGAAGGCGCGGATCCCGCGGGCGTCTGGAGTGCAACCATCACAATGAGGGCGGCGGTGATCATGCCCCCACCGTACCACCATCGGACTGCCGCGTGAAGTGCAAAAACACATCGCGGGACGCAGATGCGTCCCGCGATGGAGTATTTAGGTGTTTCAACCCCGCCAAGGGGGTAGCAACTCAGACGGCTGCAGCCATCTTTTCTGCCTTCTTGCGGGCATCGTCCAAGGTACCGACGTACATGAACGCGCTTTCTGGGAGGTTGTCGCCCTCGCCGCTGCAGATGCGCTCAAAGCTGTCGATGGTCTCGTCGAGCGTGGTGGTGACGCCGGGCAGACCGGTGAAGATCTCACCAACGTAGAACGGCTGGCTGAGGAATCGCTCCAGCTTGCGCGCACGTGACACGGACAGCTTGTCGTCTTCGCTCAGTTCATCAACGCCGAGGATGGCGATGATGTCCTGCAGATCCTTGTAGCGCTGCAAGATGTTCTGCACGCGACGCGCCACCTTGTAGTGGCGATCGCCGACGATCTGCGGATCCAAGATGCGGCTCGTGGAAGAGAGCGGATCGACAGCAGGGTAGATGCCCTTCTCAGCAATCTTGCGCTCAAGCACGATGAACGCATCCAAGTGGGTGAACGTGGTTGCTGGTGCCGGGTCAGTCAAGTCATCGGCGGGCACGTAAATCGCCTGCACGGAGGTGATGGCGCCGTCCTTGGTGGAAGTGATGCGCTCTTGCAAGGCACCCATCTCCGTGGACAGAGTCGGCTGATATCCCACGGCGCTCGGCATGCGGCCGAGCAGTGCGGATACCTCGGAGCCTGCCTGGGTGAAACGGAACACGTTGTCGACGAACAGCAGGGTTTCCTTACCGCTCTTGTCGCGGAAGTTTTCTGCCATCGTGAGCGCGCTCAGTGCCACGCGCAGACGTGCGCCTGGCGGCTCGTTCATCTGACCGAACACCATGGCCACCTTGTCCAGAACGTGCATCTTCTGCCCGTTTGCATCGGTGTACTCGGCTTCTTGCATTTCCAGCCAGAGATCGTTGCCTTCGCGGGTGCGCTCGCCGACGCCGGCGAACACTGAGTATCCGCCGAAGTTACGAGCAACGCGGGCGATCATCTCTTGGATGACCACGGTCTTGCCTACGCCGGCGCCGCCGAACAGTCCGATCTTTCCACCGCGCACGAACGGGCACAGCAGATCGATGACCTTGATGCCGGTTTGCAGCATTTCGGTCTTCGGGTTCAGGTCGGCGATGGTTGGTGCCGAGCGATGGATCGGAGCCGTGTCGGTGGTGTTCACCGGCCCGCGCTCATCGACCGGCTGGCCGAGGAGGTTGAACACACGTCCGAGGACGCCTTCGCCCACGGGTACGCGCACCGGCGAACCGGTGTCGACGCATGGGGTACCGCGGCGCAGGCCGTCGGTGGACGCCAGCGCAACGCAGCGAACCATTCCGCCGCCAAGGTGCTTGGCGACCTCGCCGACGAGTACTTGCTTCTGTCCGTTGAGTTCAAACTCGACGGTCAGCGCGTTGAAGATCGCGGGAATCCCGTTCTCAGGGAACTGTGCGTCGAAAGTCGAACCGATGACTTGCTTGATCGTGCCAGTGCTGGGCATGTCTGTGGTGGCTCCGTCTGGAGTCGTGCGGCGGATCGTTCTGTGAGGTCGGCCGCGCCGCGGCACCCGACCTTGGAATTCATGCACGGACCCCGCAACCGGGAAGGTTGCGAGGGGGCGGGAATTATACCCGGAACCGCTTCCGGATGAGTCAGGGTTGGCGCTGCGGCGCGACCGGCGGCGGATCGCTGTCCACTGGGTCGTCTGGGAGCCGTTTGCCCTGTGAAGCGGCAATGCTGTGTGCGCCGTAGCGCAGGGCTTCGCCATTTCGAGGCCGGAACGTGGTGGTGTCGATTCCGGGATCAAGGTCGGTCATCTGCCCGCCGCTTTGGAAGCCGAAGGGGGCGCCGAGCACCTCCCAAGCAGTCGGAAGTTCCAGGGAGTACCAAAGGTTCTCGCCGAGTGTCACGCTCGGCGTGGGAATCCGGTCCGGATGCGGTGAGAATTGCGCGAGTGCGCCGGGAACCCAGAACGCCAAGCACCTCTCGACGAGCACCTTGCTCACGGTGCCCGCGTCAGGTGGGATGGAGTAGATCGCATCCGTGGGGTTGATCAGCGTGGCGCGCGAAAGCACCAAGTCGCGCACATTGACGATTGAGACGCCAGTGCCAATACCATCAAAGATGCAGCGATCGATCCGCATCTGGTCGATCGCTGGTGCAAATTTCACATCGCCATCGGGGCATGGGGTACCAACTTGCACGCCGACGCGAATGGTCTTATTGAATGCACAGCCAGTCACTGAAATCAGTCCGGAGTTGCCGAGCACCTTGATGCCCACGCTCTGCGGCATGTTCTTCTTGGGAACCATCATCAGCGCGCGCACAAGGACACGGCGCGAGTCAACGATCTCAACGGCGGCATCATTCCAGCCTTCCACTTGCACTTGGTCGATGCGCACATTTGTGACGGAGCGCAAACGCACGGCGTCCTGCGCTGCATCTGCACGTGCGCTGTCCACGGTGCAACTGCGAAGCGTGAATTCTGCAGGCCATGGTTGCGCTGGCACCGTCTCGCCGTCACGTCCGTCAATCACAACTGCCGCGCCGCGCGGGTTAAGAAACATGATGTTCTCAACGACAACGTGCTTCGGTCGGTGAAAGACCCATCCATCGCCGTCGCATGCAACCGCGGCGGGAATACGGTCGCGACTGCGCAGAAATATCGGTTTTTCGCGCGTCCCTTGCAGCCCTTCGATCACCTGAGAAACATGGAAGCCAGCAGGAAAGATGATCTCGTCGCCGGGTTTCACATCTTCGATGATGTGCTGCCATGTCTGGCCAGGCTGCACGAGAAACTGATGAGCCCCCTCGATGTACGGCGGAGGCATGGTGCCGAGTTTGTCATTGCCGCCGACCGGCTGCGCACCGGATGTCGGAACGAACGGCGGCGGAACAACCGTTGTCGATCCCACGCGCTGCGGCGCGGCGGGGGTCACTGGAGTGGTCGGCTTCGGTTTGGTTTCGGCAGGTGGAGCCTGCATGCAGTGCAGCAAGGTCAAGAGAGCAGTGAGTGTCAGTGTGATCATGAGACTTTCACTCCGGCGAGTTGGGCGTCGCCAATACGGCGCGCAGGGTCTGGCATGACAGCGCGCAGAAGCAGCGATTCAGGGCCAAGATCGATCGTGGTTGGAACAAGGTCGGCAGGAAGCAGAACGGTGTCGCCGGCGCGCAGATGCTCAGGATGATGACCGATCGTTTCCATCACGGCCTCGCCGCGCACGAGCATCAGTATGACTGGGGCGTTGTCGGTCGTGCAGTCAATCGGCGCAGCGTCTCCGGACGGGGATGCCTCGATTGCTTCAATTTCGAAGTAATCGTTCGCGCACAGGATTACGGCGCGCAGCCCATCACTCCACGGTGGATTGGCTCGCGCGATCGATGTGATCGGTCGCTCTGCGAGACGCTGTGACGCACCGAACAAGATGCATTCCATGGCTTGTTCGATGTGCAATGGCCGCGCGGGGTCGTTGCGATTCCAATCAAACACGCGGAAGGTTGTATCACTTGGCGTCTGGACTTCGGCAACCATGACACCAGTGCCGAGCGCGTGGCAGAGACCGCTCTCGAGCGGAATGCAGTCGCCGGCGGCTACCTGTTCGCGGATCAAGAGATCCACTGCGCTGCCATCAGCAATCGCGGCGCGAAATTGCGCAGCGGTGACCGTGGGTTGAACGCCTCGATAAATCGATGCTCCCGGAGTTGCGGCGATGACCAGCCACGCCTCGGTCTTCAGATGCGCGCCCGCGTGCGTTCGGGCGTACTCGGCGGTCGGGTGAACTTGGACGGAGAGGTTCTCTGCCGCATCGAGGTACTTGATGAGGAGAGGAAAGTGCCCAGACACGGCGCGTGCGCGTCCGAGCAGCGCGGTGCCATGGTTGGCGATGAGTTGTGTGAGCCCTTGGCCGGCAAATGGACCGATTGCCACACGAGAGACTCCGTCGACGACCGGCGCAGGAAGGTCGGCAATTTCCCAGCTCTCACCGATGGGCGCGGCAGGTGGCGGTGAAATCGCCTTTCCAAGGTGTGCCAACGAACGACCGCCCCAGGCGCGAGGCTTCAGGATCGGTGTAAATCGGAGCGGGGGCAGCGGCATGGAAGAACCACGGTACCGGGAGTGGGCGTCGGTGTTAGAGGGTCATTCCCGTGATCTTGCCGTCGAAGACCAACTTCCCGTTCACCACGCCTTGGCAGTGTGAGACAAATCGGCGTCGGTTGAACTCCATCAGGCTCGCAAGCAGGTAGAGGGTGTCGCCGGGAACCACTTGTCCGCGGAAACTGACCTCGTCGCAGCGTGTGAAGCCAAGGAACCCTTTGACTCGTCCGCTCTTGGTGTTCAGGAAACTCGCCATTTGTGCGGCGGCCTCAATCATCAGGACTCCAGGAAGGAGCGGTCGACCCGGAATGTGCCCCTCGACCCAGAATTCATCTGTACGGACAAGCTTGTGGCCCACTCCGCGCGTGAACTCCGGGTTGTGCCACAGGACGCCGTCGCACTGGCGCATGTGTCCCATCTGCGGGAGGCAGTCATTGAGTGCATCGCCACCAAAGAGGACTTTTGATGTATCTACGGCGTCGAGATCAACCACAAATTCGGTAGCCACGGGCGTCTCCGGAGGGTCTAGTGGGGATGACATGGAAATGATAATGTGCTCATTCAGAACCTGCCCGGAGGTGCAGCCCCGTTTTTAGCGTCCTGAACCCGGTATTTTTGGCAGATATTTCGGCGATTAGCGTCCAAGCCGGGTAGGCTGCGTAGTCGACAGGGGTCCTTGGGGGCTCCCTGATTCACGAATTGCCCGCCGCGAACCCGTGGCGACTGTACGAAGAAACCCGATTCCAGAGGAGATAAGACCATGGATGCATACGAGCGAATGAAGAAACTCATCGTGGAATGTGATGACGACATCAAGAAGGCTGTCGGCGGCAACAAGGCTGCTGGAACCCGGGTCCGCAAGACCATGCAGGAAGTGAAGGAGTGCGCCCAGTCAGTGCGGCAGGGCGTCCTGAACCTCCGCGACGCAGCCGAAGGCGGTCCTGCTCAGTAAGCAGGGCACTTTCGGTGTCACTTGCAGCGACGCTTGGTACCGGATGGCCACTGACGGCTCCGAGCGGTTCCTGAAACGCAATCCTGACGCGCCCCTGACGTACTCCGCCAGCGGCGCGTCATGCGTTTTTAGGCACACGTTTCGCCAGTGCCAAGATGTCCCGAAATAATGGATGTGATGCGTCGCCCACGAGTTCGTACATCGCTCCGAGCGTGCCAGTCGGTAGCGCCCCCGCGCGTTCCATGCGCCGGAAAGCAGGATCCACTTGGTCAACTTGGCCAGAAGAAATCGCATCGGTGGCATAGAAGACCGTCCAGCCGGCAGCGACGAGGTCGAGCACCGTTTGCAGGACACACACATGAGCTTCAAGTCCGCAGACCAAGATCGTGGGACGGCGTTGCGTTCGTAGTGTGGCACGCACACCGTCAACGAGCGCGCTGAACTGGGTCTTCTCAATCACCTCTGCGGTGGCAGGAAGCGCGTCGCGCACGGAGGCGACGGTGCCACCCAGCCCCCGCACATATTGTTCCGTGCACACGACAGGCATGCCAAGTACCCCAGCCGCGCGCGCAAGTAATGCGCAATTCGTTTCAACGCGCTCTCGGGCAGCGATGGTGGGCATGAGACGCTCTTGCACATCAATGACAAGGAGCGCAGTGGATTCGGGACGAAGTCGAGGAAGTGCCATGGATTGAGACTTTTGTTGAGATTCGCTGCTGAGCGGCGCGCACTTACACCCGGACGCGAGGCTCATCCGCAAGTGACGCGCCGTAGCGGGTTCGAATTGGTTGCACGACCTCTGTGACAAACGCGTCCACTTGCTCAGGCGCACGTCCGATGTACGCGGATGCATCGAGGAGTCCATCAAGATCAAGTCCGGCGAAGAGCGGTTCGCCGCGCAGGCGCGTTAGGAGGTCGTTCGGATTTCCTTCGCTCTTCACCACGTCTCCCGCAGCTTGGCTGTGGACGCGAATCACCTCATGCGCATGTTGACGGTCGGCGCCGCGCGCGGTGGCAGCGAGCAAGATGTCCTCACTCGCCATGAACGGAAGTTCTGCATCCAAGCGCGCGCGAATCGACGCGCGATGCACGACGAGACCGCCGAGCACATTCGTCAGAATGTCGAGCGCGCCATCAAGTGCCAGGAACGCTTCGGGCAGCGAGAGGCGACGGTTGGCGCTGTCATCGAGCGTGCGTTCAAGCCACTGTGTTGCCGCAGTGTCAAGACCATTGCCAGAGAGGTTCATCACGAAACGCGCAAGGCCGGTGGCGCGTTCGCAGCGCATCGGATTGCGTTTGTAGGCCATAGCGCTCGAGCCGATTTGCTCGGCTTCGAATGGCTCTTCGATCTCTTTGAGGTTCGCAAGTAGTCGAAGATCGTTGCAGCACTTGTGGACGGCCGCAGCGGCAATCGCAAGGCTTGAAAGAATCTGTGCATCGACGAGGCGCGGATAGGTTTGTCCGCACACTGGCCAACGGCGATCAGTTGGCCAACCGAGTTTCGCTGCGAAGCGTTGCTCAAGGTCTTCCACTTTCGCTGCGTCGCCGCCCAAGAGCCCCAAGTACGAAGCCTGCGTTCCGGTTGCGCCGCGCAGTCCGCGCAAGCGCATGCCGTCAATGCGGCCTTCGATTTCCGAGAGAGCAATCGCGAGGTCTTGCGCCCACAGCGTGGCACGCTTGCCAACCGTGGTCGGCTGCGCGGGTTGGAAATGCGTCCATCCCAGAGTGGGCAGGGCGCGATGGTCGGTGGCGAAGGTGCTCGCGCGATCAATAGTGCGTGCAAGTTTCTCCGCAATAATGCTGAGTGCATCGCGGAGTATCAGGGTGTCCGCGTTGCAGACCACATCTTGGCTCGTGGCACCAAGATGGATGATGCCGCGCGCTTGCGGCACAGCATCGCCGTATGCGTGGACATGCGCCATCACATCGTGACGGAGACGTGCCTCATGGGCGTCGGCGTTCGCAAAGTCAATGTCATCAAGATGAGCACGCAGCGCATTCACCTGTGCCGTGGTTACCGCAAGTCCAAGCTCGTGCTGCGATTCCGCGAGTGCGAGCCAGATACGGCGCCACGTGCCAAACTTTCTGCGCGCGCTCCAAGTGCGGCGCATGCGCTCGCTGGCGTTGCGGGTTTCAAGCGGCGAGCGATATCCGGAATGCTCATCGACGGCGTGTGTTGCGTCCTTCGTCACGGTGCGGATCGTAGTGCCCGACGCATGGCGCGGGTGCGCGATCGATTAACTCTTGCTTCCCAAGCGCGGTTCGGTCCCTTTCAGGATCCGCTCGAGATTGCTGCGGTGTTTCCACACCACAAGCACGGCGACTCCGGCGGTCACGGCGATGGCGGGCAGGGCATGCGCAATGGGTAGTTCGCCGTCAGGCGTGCCGGCGCCAGTATGAATGATGGCGGTAGCAGCCACGGTCAGCGGAATCGATACCGCCGCCAACATGCTGGCGATACTCATGGTGCGTGTGACTGCAATCATGATCGCCCAGAGGCCGATTGCCACCAAGAGCGGTCCGGTGAGTACGGGCCAGACGGCAAGCATGGCGCCGCTTCCGGTTGCAACGCCCTTGCCGCCTTTGAATCCGACGAACGGGCTGAACATGTGCCCGAGCACCGCGGCGATCGGCATCATGAGCCAGTACCACATGTCCGCACGGGGAATTTCATCAGCAGGGTGCCCAAGAATTCCCGCCATCGAGCCAGCGAGCAGTACGGGAGCCGCGCCCTTGACTGCGTCGAGCAGATAAACCAGTACGCCCCATTTCCATCCGAGCGCGCGCGAAACATTAGTGGCGCCGATGTTGCCGCTGCCAACCGTGCGCAGGTTTACGCCATTGAGGCGTGCAACAATCGGTCCAAACGGAATGCTGCCGCACCCAAAGGCCACCAGTGCGGCGAGTGACCAGTGCGCAGCTGTGAACGCGTCGGTCGGTGCGTTGGCGGCGATGAACATGGTGACCATAGGCGCGATACTAGACAACAACCGAGTGGTTGTCTTCGCTTGTTGCTGGCGCTGGCTCAGGGGTTCGACCATCGCCAAACCCGGTACCGATGGCGCGCGCGGCCTCGATGAGCGGGTTGCTCAGTGGCACCAACCGCTGTTTGCCAACGGCGTGCATGATGTCAACATCTCCAAACACATTGCCTTGGCGCATCACCATGCGGCTCCGCTTGCCTTCAAGAAGGGTCTTGATGGCGTGGTAGCCAAAATGCGTTGCCAAGATGCGGTCAGCCGGAATCGGTCCGCCGCCGCGCTGAATGTGCCCGAGCGCGCTCGAGCGCGTCTCAACGCCGGTTCGCTTGGCGATTTCATCAGCCACCCAGCGACCGATGCCACCGAGGCGAATCGGGTCCGGCGAGGTTGGATCAACGCGATCCACCATTTGCTTGCCTTCGTGCGGACGTGCGCCCTCGGCAGCAACGATGATTGCAAAGCCCGGACCCTTATTCATGCGGAAATCGATGTTCTCGCAGATGTGGTCAAGGTCGAACGGAATTTCCGGAAGCAGGATGATGTCACTACCGCTGGCAACTCCAGAGGTCAGCGCAATCCAACCAGCATTGCGGCCCATGACTTCACACACCATGACGCGGTGATGACTGTCGGCGGTGGACTGCAACTTATCGAGTGCTTCAGTTGCAGTGTTCACGGCTGTCAGAAATCCGAAGGTGATCTCCGTGCCAACAATATCGTTGTCGATGGTCTTCGGAACGCCAATGATGTTCACGCCACTCTCCACGAGCGGAGCAGCGCTGGCCATGGTGCCATCGCCGCCGATGACGATGATGGCATCAAGTTGATGGCGGTGGGCTGTCTCCACGCAACGGTCAGTGACGTTCTCCCACACTGGGCCAGTGGTTGGATCAACACGTACGCAGTAGCGTCGTGGATTGGCGCGGTTGTTCGAACCGAGCACCGTACCGCCGCGCGTCAGAATTCCACTGACATCGCGGGCGCTCAGTGGGCGAACACGATCTTCAATAAGACCTTGAAATCCGTCTTCAATGCCGAACACTTCAATGCCGTGCTTCCAGATGGCAGTCTTGGTAACGGCTCGAATGACTGCGTTGAGACCGGGGCAGTCGCCGCCGCCGGTTAGTACGCCGATGCGTTTGATGGAGTGGGACATGGTGGTTGGGGCGGCGAGCATAGCGATTGTTGCCACACACGGTCGTAGACCGCTCGAATTGCGGACGCTTCGCGTTCGATGGAGAACCCGGCGAGCACGTGCTGGTGCGCGGCGATTCCCATAGCAATCGTCGCTTGCGGCGAAGCCATGAGCTTGTCAAGGCGCGCCTCGAGCGACGTCATGTCATCCTTATCAATCAGATATCCCGTTGTTTCATCAATGATCAGTCGCGGCGCAGCGCCAACGCGCGTGGCCACGCTGGTGGTGGCGCTTGCCCCCGCCTCAAGCGGCAGCAGTCCGAATCCTTCCCAGCGCTGTGGCGAGACATTGACAATCACGCGGCGCAGCCAGGCGCGTACTTCTTCCATGGGCAATTCTCCTAGGAAGACGATTCGTGATGCCACGCCAGCAGCGGCTGCGCGTGACTTCAAGTCTGCAACAAACGCGATTTCTTCAGGCTTGATGGATCCGACAATGACCGCCGTACATTCGGGATACCGCGGCAGCAGCACGCACATGGCATCCACAAATCGGTCGGTTCCCTTCTGCGCGCGGACTCGCCCGAAGATCCCAATTCCGTAGCGGCCAGGCAACCCGCCTTCCTTCCATTCCTGCGCACGATCCGGTGACGGATGAAACTTCGTGGTGTCCACGCCGTGCGAAATGACGGTGCACGGAACTTTGAGATACGAGGCCGATTCTGGCGAGACGGCAATCACTGCGTCCATGCGGCGAATCAGGAACCGTGTCCAACGCGTGTGCTCTCGCTGCGCGGCGGAAGTGAACACGAGCTTTAGTCGCTTGCCACACCACCACTTGAGGATGACTCCGGCCAGCATCTCTCCGTTGCGGCGGGCGTGCCAGATGCGAAACGGGCGACCAGCGATAGGGCTCCGAGCGTGCCGGAGCAGATCGATCACGCCGAGTTGTGGCCAGTCGAGCGGCAGGCGCGGTCCGACGGTGGCAATGCGCAGGTCGCGCGCTTGTATGGGCAACAGGGCAGCAACAGTGGAAGTCACGCCGGAGTACTTCCGCTTGAGATTCGGAGCGATGACTTCAGTTTCAACCATGCTTCGTCGATTGCGCTGCATCGATTGAAGTCTAACGGGCAACCGGCGCTTGCTGAATTCATGTGCGCCATGCCAATACCCGAGCCTTTCACTGCTACGATTCGCCGTCCGTGACTACTAACACGCCCAGCGCAATGCAGCCAAACCCCGACGCAAATCAGCCTTCGATCCCCGAGGACGAGGGCGCACTTGTTGCCGCTCGTCGAGCGAAATTGGAGCAACTGCGTGCGTCGGGAATCGAGCCGTACGGCCGTCGCGTAGACGAGTTGGAGTCTGCCATTGCTGCGCGCGCCCGCTTTGATGAAGCGACCCACAGTGCGTTTGAAGCATCGCAACAGGCGCGCAAGACTGACCTCGCCGCGCCGACCGTTGACAATCGCGCGCGCGTTCGCATTGCCGGTCGTGTGATGCAGCATCGTGACCTTGGCAAGTTGGTCTTCTTCTGGCTGCGTGATTCATCGGGCGATCTGCAGGTGACCGTCAGCAAGGCGAATGTTCCCGATGCGGAATTCGCGCTCGCCAAGATGCTCGACTACGGCGACCTCGTTGTTGCTGAAGGTCCAATCGGCCGCACCAACAAGGGCGAGACGTGCATCTGGGCATCCACGCTTGAGATCGCCACCAAGAGCATGGCTCCGCCGCCCGGAAAGTGGCACGGCCTTGAAGACGCGGAGATTCGCTACCGCAAGCGGTACATGGACATGTTCGCCAATCCGGAGACGGTGCGAACCTTTGAGAAGCGTTCGCAGATTGTGAGTTTGGTGCGGCGCTTCATGGAGGCGCGCGGCTATCTGGAGGTAGAGACCCCCATGATGCAGCCGATTGCCGGCGGCGCGGCGGCGCGTCCGTTTGTGACCACGCACAATGCCCTTGATATGCAGCTCTTTCTGCGCGTTGCGCCGGAGCTCTATCTGAAGCGACTCATGGTGGGCGGCATGCGCAAGGTCTTTGAAATCAATCGCAACTTCCGCAACGAAGGCGTTGATCGCAGCCACAACCCGGAATTCACCGCTATGGAGGCGTACCAGGCTTTCGGTGATTACATGACCATGTTGGAGATGGTGGAGAGTCTGGTGCATCACGTGGCGTGCGCCATGGCGCAGTGCCCGGAGCGCGGTGCTGGTCC
>JAPLMU010000047.1 GCA_026386795.1 Planctomycetota bacterium | reverse complement strand
AGCAACTTTGGAATGAATGTTGGTTTCTGGCCGCTTTTTAACCACATCAAGAGCCGCGACATTGCCATGACGAGCCCGGTTGAAATGGATTACAAACCATCCGGCGAACGCGCTCCACTTGCGCCGATGCAAGACGCGGAGGGCTCGTGGACGATGAGTTTCCTTTATCGAAAATCCGACCTTGGACCAACCGGTGCTGATGGTCGAATCAAGGTTGTTGATACCCCTGAGATCACTGTGCTTTCCATTGGTATGCGTGGTGGTTACGGTATGGGAACCGTGAACTCTGGCATGGAAACACTCTCAACATGGCTCGCTGCACAATCTGATTGGGAGGCGACCGGAGACCCGCGCGGATTGAATTACAACGGCCCACAAGTTCCTATGAAGAACAAGTGGAGTGAAGTGCAGATTGTTGTTCGTCGAAAGGGAACTACCGCTGCCGCTGTAAACGGTGAAACGCCAGTAACACCAACAACGCCGGTGATGCCGATAGCCCCAGTGGCACCAACAACGCCCGCATCACCCACGACACCGTCCGCCCCAACTACGCCCGCGGCGCAACCCCACCTATAAGTGGACCGCGAGCACGTGTTGAATAGATAGTCACTGCAAATCCAAGCACCACCATCAGTGCAGACACCATCATTGGTAATGTCGCGGGGCCAATAGTGAACACCCCGTCATCGGGCTCTCGATATTGCTCGCTGATATTGCGCAGAATGCCATACGCAATGAGGAATGTGCCCGTCAGCGCTCCTGCGTGTCGTGGTTTCCACCACACAATCACAAGCGCCAACATCAACAGTGGTCCGTCGGTAAATGCCTGAATGAAGTTGTTTGGATAGCGCGCTGGAACAAGCACCGCAATATCCTGCATTGCCTGGGCGTTGCCGGCATACACCATGGCGTGAAGGTGCTTCGCTGCAACATACGCATCGGGCGTTGGCGCTAATACAAGAGCTTCGTCTGGATACTTAACGCTCCACCACGGAGGTGTCGCCTGCATGGAACTTGGTAACACTTTGCCCCATAGTTCACCGTTCACCCAATTTGCAAGCCGACCAAACATAAGTCCGGGTGGTGTCATAAACGCGGCGGTATCAACAAGTCCGAGTGAAGAAATACCAACTCGCCTTGCGAACAACACAGTGACCACCACCACACCAATGATCCCGCCGTGGCTCGACATGCCACCCTTATGAATCTCTAGGACACCCCAGAACGGGATGTCTGTTGAAAATTTCCAAAGTAAGAAGTGGTCATAAAAAAGTACGTGACCAAGACGACCACCAAGTACCACGCCCGCAATGCACCAAGTGATGTAATCGCCAACCAGTGCTGGCTTCAGTTGTGTTCGCCCTGTTTTTGCTAGCCAGCGCAACAACTGCCAGGCAACAACAAATCCCATCGCGTAGGAAATCCCGTACCAACGGACCCCAATCGTGTCGGTAAACCGTAGGGCGAATGGACCCATCGAATGGACGATGCTCTCGGCGATGATCTGCACGCCGCGGAGTCTACGGAGGCGTACCATCGCGCTGTGCCTACTCCGCAGAATGCAAACGGATTGCCTGAATTTGCGCGGCCGCCTGTGAGTGGCGACCTGACGCCGTTCATTGCCACGCTTGTTAGTGGTCGAACACTTGGTTTAGAGGAGTCTCAGGCAGCATTTGCGTGCTTAATGTCCGGTGAATGCCACCACGCCGAGGTGGGTGCATTGCTCGCATTGATGGCGACACGCATACCCACCGCTGACGAGCTCGCTGGGGCCGCGAGTGCCATGCGCGCCCATGTTGACCGGCTTGACACCGGTGTTCCAGCGAGTGCGCTTCTTGATACGGCGGGTACTGGTGGCACCGCCAAGCTCTTCAATGTCTCAACAGTCGCCGCCATCATTGCTGCCGCTGCGGGTGCAAAGGTGGCCAAACATGGCAATCGAAGCCGGACTGGGCGCGGGAGTGCCGAGGTCTTGATGCAACTTGGGGTGAATGTTGACGCCGGTCGTGAAACACAACGACGATGCATGGATGAAGCTGGCATTTGTTTCTGCTTTGCGATTCATCATCACCCAGCCACACGTCATGTCATGCCGGTACGAAAGGCTTTGGGAATTCCCACCATTTTCAACCTCTTGGGACCACTCACTAATCCTGCGGGTGCGCGGCGACAAATAGTTGGCGTGTATGCGCCACAGTTCGTTCGACCAGTAGCGGATGCTTTGGCAATACTTGGTGTGGAGCGCGCCATTGTCATGCATGGACTTGATGGACTTGATGAATGTTCCATTTCTTCGCCCACCATGATTGCTGAAGTGAGCAACGGTTCCGTGGCCGAACGTGTGTTGACAGCAAATGACCTTGGTGTTGCGGCTGCCCCACACTCAGCGTTGATTGTTGGTGACCTTGAAGATGCCGCCGATCTACTCATGTCGATTCTGAATGGGAACGAACGCGGTGCGCGCCGCGATATGGCTGTAGTCAACGCCGGACTAGCCATCATGGCTGCTGGGCTGGCGAACGATCTTCCGTCAGGAATGCGACTCGCCACGGCTGCAATCAATGACGGCGCGGCCGCGCAGACCATGGAACGATTGCGGACCGCATCCAATCACTAACTTATTTGTTTGTTGATTTCTGTAGAAAAACCAACGAAATAGCGCTGTGATTTCGATTGTGCCCCGCGCTGTCCATAGCGTTTGGCAATGGGTATCACCAGTGATAAGAAGGTGCCTCGTGAGGGGTGGCCGCTTGCTTTCCGCTGCGCCATTGCAATGGCTTGTGGCGCCGCCATTGCATGGAACACGCGGTCATTTGTTGACCGGCTTCCTGATGAACCAGTCATTGTTGATGTGTCTGCGTGGCGAGTAGTCGATGTTGCTGTTGTTCTCTGTATTGCTGTTGCGTTTTTTGCGTCAATAATCGCGCTTACTGTGCGGGGACGTTTCGCCAGAGACGTACTCGCTATTGCTGCGGTTATGTCCACTGGATGCGCCATTGCAACACTTTCTTCCGAACAAGTTTCTCCTTTTGAATCAATGGATGATCGTCCGGTGACTGTCTGTGGAGTCGTTGCTTCTGCGGTTCGTATGGATGACGGTGGAACAGACCGGCTTTCCAAATACGCAATACGTACAGCCGCTCAGTCGTTTGTGTTGAATGTCAATTCTGTGGTTGGTATTAAAAATACTGATCTTGACACTGACATATTGGTGCGTGTTTCTGGACTTGCGCCATTGCCACCGCGTGGAATGCGTGTTTGTGTGCGCGGTTGGTATGAGGCACCGACCGCCACTATCAATCCAGGAGCTCGTGGGCGTCGTCCAATAGGAAGCATTTCCACTACAAGCTCAACACTTGTTACACCGATGGGTTCGGGTGTTGTTGAACGTTTCATGATTCGCATACGCGAAGCCGCTCACGCCTCGCTTACAAAATCAATGCCAGAGTGGTCATCGCCAGAAAGCCAGGCGTTGGTAGCGGCGATGACGACTGGTGTTCGACTGCCAGGTCTTTCTCGCCCGTCAGCAGAGTTTCGAGCGGCTGGAATGAGTCATGTACTAGCGATCAGTGGCTTCAATGTCGCTGTATTGATTGCCGCATGTGCCGGCGCCGCAAAGATATTTGGTGCTTCTGCCAAGTGGAGATCCATCATTGCCATTGTGGTAGCTGTAGCGTTTTTGACTGTCACAGAGCCAGACACGAGTGTTCTGCGTGCTGGACTCGGTGCGGGTCTTGCATCAATCGCGTCAATACGTGGCGGCCAGGCGCGTGGCCTTGGAACACTTGGTGTTGTTGCGTTAGTGACAATGTTCTTTGATATTGATGCCCTCGCTGGCGCTGGGTTTCAATTGAGTTACGGAGTTGTGATTGCACTGCTTGTGATCACACCGCGTGTTCATGGTCGTTGGGATGAAAGAACACTTCGTTGGTGGCGCTCAATTCCAATGAAGTCTGTCGCAAACAGTGAGTGTGCGTCCTTGCTGCGTTCTGTTGCGATCGAGGCAGTTGTTGCTGCGCTTGTGGCGTGGACCGTGAGTACGCCAATTGCCGTTTGGCATGCTGGTTCTATGAACGGGTGGGCCGCACCACTCAGCGTAATGACAATGCCAGCGGCGGCTATCACAACCATTGCGGGTGTTGGCGCAATTGTCACCATGGATGTTGCCCCGCCCATTGGTCGTGTGTGTGGCGTGATTGCGACTACTTGTGCGACAACACTGGGGAGCATTGCATCAACAGCCGCGGCAACACCAGGTGGCACATGGAGCACAGGAAGACCAGAAGTCTGGTGGACGGCCGTTGCGCTGTTGACTTGTGTTTCTTCGTGGATCGCTGGCCATCAGGCTGTTCGCGTGGTGGCGTGGATTGCGACCATTTCTCTCGTAGTAGGGCTGTGGCTAGGTGCATTTCGACCATACGCCCAATTGCCTGGTGTTGGTGAGCTGTACGTCGAATCAATTGCTGTTGGAAACGGCGCTTGTCACTTGATTCGCACAGACACCACAACCATCGTCTTTGATGCTGGTACTTCTGGTGACTCCAGCGCTGGTTCGCGGCGAATAGTTCCCGCCCTTGCGACATTAGGTGTGCGTCGGATTGATCGACTGGTGATCGGGGCGCGGTCACTGGCGGAGGTTTCTGGGATCCCTGAAGTCATATTGGCGTTCCACGTAGACAGTGTTGTGATGGATACACGTTGCTTGAGTGCATTCAAATCTGCGCGTGATGGATTCCCGAAAGATGTGTTGACGGCAATAGCAGAGAGGCGAATTCCAATCACATCCGTCACTCATCAACAACAGATAACCGTTGGGAATATCTATATCACAGCACTGGTTCCACCGCCAAACCCATCAGCACGCCACGATAATGGTGGTGTCTTGTTCGAAATTCGACACCGTGACTGGGCAGAACCAGTGAAGTCGATCATTGTTGGTGGTGATACAAAATTGGCGACACGCGCACTTGTTACTACAACCGAAACTCCACAAGCATGTGCCGTGCGAACGATTGTTGATGTGCACGGACGAGTGAAATTTCAACTGTGGACAAGCCGTGGATGGAGATAATTGTGCTCAGCCAATGATCATTCTGGAAATAGAACAGCTCGCTCTAAGACAACCATGTCACCAACCGCGCTTCCATCTGCTGGTTGTAACTCGATATCAAACGGTACGGCTAACAAATCGACACGAATTTCCACACGCGCTCGATCTGCGTCTAGCCGCTCGCGAAGAAGTTCCTTTCCAGCAGATCGAATCACTAAATCAACAACCCCCGTATTTCTACTAGTAGTCGATCGACATGCAACAGCAACAAGTCGGTGTTTCTCTGTTAGTGCTGGGTAAGAGAGCAGTACCGGTCCTTCAATCTCGAGCGGTGGTGCATCGAGCGACCATGTTCCTGGTGCCGCCACTGGTGTCCTTGTGATGAACCGCATTCCCTCACAGCCCTTTGGAACAGATGAAACAGGGACAATTGAGGCAAGCGGAATAGCAGACTGCGGTGATGATTGCACCGCCAATACGCGGTCCCGTGGCACTGTCAATATGGGTGTCTTTGCTCCCGCGACACCGGTCATACGTAAGTAGTTCACACCAGACCAACTCACTAATGGTCCATCAATGACCGTGCCATCAACCAACCAAACACGCGCTCCACTGTGGGGCTTCGTTGGTCCAACAAGACTCATTGCGGTGATTGTGTCCATTCCGATAGACACTGTGGCGTCTGCCCCAGAACCAACGTCGATTGTTACTGCTTCGGGTGCAATTGCAGTAATCAGTCCTGAAATACGATCACCATTCTTGAGTTGGATGACGTCAGTACTGATTGCTTGTGGTGGTACCGATCGACCAAACGAAAGTGATCGGAGCTCGTCTGTGGCAATTGTTCGCGGGGCGCACCATGGGGATACCCAAGTTGCAACCCCTTGGCGATTATCAAGTGTTCCAGGAATCCGTTGGCCATCAACGAGCACGAGAAGGCCTTTGCTTGTGCTTTCTGCTGCTTGATTGGTATTGGCTACCAAAGCCAGCATTGATGATGAGTCTCCTGGTGTTTGGCTCGGTAAAACAATTCCTATGACTGCACCTGGACCGATTGTCAGGTAAGTGAGTTCCTTCGGGAGGTTGTCTTTCTTTGTGACCTGAGATTGTGAACCATGAACAAGTACTGGCGCAACGATTTTGTTTGGGTTCTCGTTTGGTATTTGCCCATGCGCGTTGCTTGGAAACCATAGACACAATCCATGAACACACAGATAAGCCGTGTATATGGCTGCTACTTTGTGCTTGAAACGTGTCTGGTGTCGTTTGGTCATTTTTGGAAAATTGGAAGGTAACGCTTTGGCATCTGCATGATGATCAGTGCCATTGATGTTCCCAGTGGCTGCCCCCACTGCGGGTCAGACCAGCTTCCATCGGCGTTCTGGTGTTGAATCAACTCCGAACGGATACGCGGCCACCATCCCTTCCACCAGTCACCGCCGGCGAGGTACATCGCTTGTGCGGCGTAGTAGTGGCCGTAAAAGTAATACGCCTGAACCGCAGGACCAGCACCGTCTGGTGTTGCTGCTCGTCGCACATATGCCAATCCACGCGGAATTGAATCGTCGTCGTAGACACCTGCATAGAAAAGTGTGGCTACACCTGCAGCGGTACGAGGCCAGCCACTGGCTCCAGACGTGCGCATATATCGAAATCCACCGTCCGGGTTCTGACACTCGCGCACATAACGCACTGCGTTATCAATCACTTGTTTCGGAATACGAATTCCAGCGTTTCGCGCGCTGCGCAATGCCATTACTTGGCAAATAGTGACACTTACATCAGCGTCATCAGGAACTGGGTTGTAGCGCCACCCACCCTCGTCATTCTGACTGTTCTCAATGAGCCGAATGGCCCGGGTCAATGCATCGCGAACCCGGGTGTCGTCGGTTGACATCCCATAAATCTCACCAAGAAAGAGTGCTGCAAATCCGTGTCCATACATAGGCCCATTCATGTTCTCGCTTGATACAAGACCACTCTCTGACACATGTTGCAACACATATTCAAGAGCCCGCTCCACAGCGGCTCCATAGCGACCGCGCCCAGGAATATTTCCATCAGCCATGAGTGCCAGCGCGCACAGTGAAACAATTCCAGCATTACCACTCATGCGACCTTTACCAAAGCTGCCATCGGGATTTTGTGTACGCGCTAGCCACTCTAAACCACGCTCCACCGAATCTTGCCATTGTGGGTTTGTTTCATGTTCGCTCGGCGCGTTTTGCGCCGAAACACCGGCATCTACCGGTCGCTTAACTTCTGGTTCGGGGGTGGTTGGTTTATCTGGTGCTTGTGGTGGTGCCGGTGGTGGTGCCAGTGGTGGTGCCAGTGGCGGCCCCAGTGGTGGTGCCTGAACTATCGCTAGCGAACTACCAGCCACCGGTTCTTGCGAAAGATTGGGGGCTCCATCTGATGACAACATGAGCAACGCCACTATTGAAACAACTGTTGAAATCATCGCTTTGGCTCCTCAGCAAGACGTCGGTAGTAATCCTGCGTCAACTGGCGGTATGCCGCACTCATTGGGTCGCGCAACCCCTGACGAACGGCCTCGCGAACACGTGGTGGAAGTCGACCCCACTCTGCGCGGCCCTCATCAAACTGTGCGTCGCTCGTTGTTGGGTCGACCAATTCAGGTGGCTCATTGGCATTCGCTTCGCCATCTTTCCGACGCTTCCCTCCATCGCCGTCTTGGTCTTTCTTGCCGTCGCGCCCACCGCGCGGTTGACCATTCTCACCAGGCTCGCGGCGCTTTCTATCTTCGCCATCCTTTCCATCCTTGTCGCCCTGGTTCTTTCCTTGATCTTTCCCCTTGCTACTTTGCCCCTGTTGACCTTGTTGACCTTGCTGACCTTGACTTTGTTGCTTTTGTTGTTGCTGCATTCGTTGTGCAGTAGCGATGAGTTCATCAAGCTTGCGTACCACTGACTCTTGAACGCGACGTGTTGATATTCCGGAATCGTTTGCATCGAGCAGCTGAGCACTGTGTTTCATGTCATCAATGGCTGAATTCAATATGTCACGCGGCTTGGCACCATCAAGGCTTCGTTGCAGTTCTGACGCACCATTGCCCGTATCTGTTGTATTTGCGCCGCCACCAAGCCCAAGCGCTTCATCCAGCGTCGGTGGTTTGTTCGTTGGTGGGGGTACTGGTGGCACCACTGGAACGTCGCCACCAAAGACAGTCATTGCAACAGACACTATGAGACTAATCATTGGTTCGCGCTCCCAAATCTGATTCACCAACACCGTGTGCGTGGGGTGGATATTGTGAACTTGGCTTACTTGGTTGCTCTGGTGGGTCCATCTTGACATCTGGTGAACGTGATTGTTCTTGCATGACCTTTGCCCACCGTTCACCGAGTTCTGTAATGCGTTTCTGGCGGATTGCAATTCTGCTCAAGTACGCCGTTCGTTCTACCTCTGGAAGATCATTCGCGCTGTTTGTGTCATCAAGTACACGTTGTGCCATGGTCCGAAGCAGTCGCAATTCTGCCATGGGTGGAACTCGTTGTGCACCACCTGGTGCTCCACCACCTTCCGACTTCTGATCGCCACCTTTGCTTGGTGCTTGTGCAAACGGATCATCTGGCTCCGGTGGATCCGCGAGAGCTTCAAGAAGCGATGCTATTGATGTCTCTACTTCGCGCTGCACCAAAATTGTTCGTCGCGAAAGTGCCGATGCGGACAAGTCTTGCCCAGCAAGAGTGCTGGCGGAAATCATTTCTTGATTACTCGCGGAATACAACTCACTACCAGCTACATCGCCACGTGTACCAATAGTGGTTAGCAGGTTTGTCACTGTTGCTTGCTCAGCTGCAATGCGCTTGCTCTCTACAAATCCTCGTCGATCAAGTGGCTTTCCGGCAGTTGGAACAATGGCCTCGGCGCCACTACGCGCACTCCGCTGACGCTCTAACACTTGTTCATAGACGCCGCGCAGTTCCTCTCGCCGTTGATTTTCGGCGGATTTCTCAGCCTCTTGTTTTGCCTTTTGTGCTGATGCGAGCGCCTCTTGGATAGAGCTTCGCGCGGCATCAAGGGACTCTTGTGCTGGCGCTACCTCAGCTGCTACCTTTCGAAGCAATATTGCCACAGCATCGAGTTGCTCTGCACCACGAATCACCAACGTTGCAGTTCGACGCATTGTTTGCCCCGCGGCGCTGGCGTTTTCAGCAACACCAGATGCATTGCGCGAAAGCTGTAACATGATTGCTGAAAGTCGGGCAACTTCTGAACTATCGGTGGCGTCCAATTTCTGCATTGGTAACGTATTTGTCTCAATTGCACCAAGAAGTGATCGCAACGCATCAACCACATCAGTAATGCGGCGCTCTAACTCTTCTGTGCGGCGTTTTGATTGATTCTTCATCGCCTGTTGCATCGCCTTGACGGCTTGTTGAGCCTGTTGTTGCGATTGCTGCGCACCCTGCATTTGATTCTGTTCGGTTTGCTGTGCTGCTTTTTCTAACTGTCGTGCCAAGCCACGGTCGTCTGCCTCATGTTGGGCCTCACGCATTGCATCGGAGGCTCCCTGATCGGACTTCTCTTGCTTTTGAATTTCGTCAGCGCGCTTTCCAAGGTCTTCGGCCAGTGATCGCGCCTCTGCGGCGGCCTCGCGCTGAGCTTGGGCCGAGCGATCCATAAGGGCCTTTGTATCGTCAGAAAGTTGATCGCGTTGCTTGCCAATTGACTTCTCAGCGGCTGCGCGAGTGTCCTTACTAGCAACATCGATTCGCTCGGCAAGCTTGTCGATACGACGTGATAGTTCCGCACTTTCTCGGTCGCGCTGAAGTGATGTCTCTAAATCAGCCAGGGCGCTCTCTGATTCTGACGCACGCTCCGCTGCCTCAGTGACCTTTGATGCGTCTGGTAAAGCAACCGCTGCCTCTTGCGCACGCTTGCTAGCGGTGCGCGCCAATTGTGTTGCCTCTTGAATAGTCGCCGATAGTCCCTCTCCATCAGTCTTATTGCGCTCGAGTTTTGAGGCAAGTTCGGCAAGAGACCGCTCAAATGATGCCACCCGGTCAGCCATGCGCCCCTCTGACCCCGCCATTTGTGTGCGCTCTGTTTCTGTTGCTGCGCCGCTTTCTTGTTTAGTTCGTTCCGCTGCCTTGCTCACCGCATCTGCGATACCAGCCTGCTCTTCACGTAGGCGTTCCGCTGCATCGCGCATCTGTCCAAGACGTGAACGTACTTGTGCCGTCAGTTCACTCGCTGAAATAACACGGAACACACGCGGTGTGCTCGAAATGGGTACCCGTGGCGTGTTATCCCGTTCAAATGCGTCCGTAATTTGACCAATGCACACAACGCGATCACCGGGTTCAACGCCATATTCAGAGAGTTTGAGTGTTGCTTCTACTCTTGCGTTTGTATCTGGATTTCCGTCAACACTTGACACCTGGTGTGGTGCTTGGTTGTTATGAACAATCGATACATCAAGCCATACACGCTTTACCCCTAAGTCATCGCGACCTTCGGCGACAACCAATGGTGTTGCTTCTGGGGTAACGGTTTCGTCTGTGGTTGGTTCAACAATCGTGATTGACGGTGCGGCATCATCGATCGCCGGTATCTCAAACGCTATTCGCTCTGACGGAAGAATTCCCTCGGGACCACGTGGCTTGATTTCTAGAACACCGCGTCCATTGGCAGTCCATTGCAGTTTCCAATGAGTTTCATTCGTCGGATCAACACTGAATTGTGGGACGATTTTTTCACCATCAATACCCGTAATTGCTATTGTCTCTGCGAGCCACGCCGCCTGTGTGTTCACCTCTGTCGGCACTGAACTTGCACCATGTACCACCGCTTCAAACATTACTGTTGATCCAGTAAGTACCGGCGGCGACACTGTTGCGCGCCGATCTGTACCTGTTCCTAGGTCAATAGTGCGAACATCAACCTTGCCACTGAGATAGGCCGGTGGTGTCAGGACTACGCGGGACGACTCCACAAATGGTGGTGGAACAAGTCGAATGACGATCGGCAGTGTTTCCATGTCGTCTGTTCGAAACAGCACTTCTATCGTCTCGCCGTCGGTTTCTACAAGGCGCTCGAACGCTCCATCTGGTTGCGCTGAGAGAAGTACTTTGTGCCAGTCGCCGGTGCTGTTTTGTAGCAGCCTGTATTCGGCCTCAACACGCATGTCGGCTACATCACCACGCACCACCTGGGCGCGTAAAGCCAATGCCGCGCCGCGTGGGTGCACAAGTGATGGCATCGCTGCCTCAACCATGGTGCGGGCTGACCACTGAATGTCTGCGAATGGTGTTAGTAATCGAAGTAGTGCCGTTCTTGATGTATCTGGTGCAAACACCAACATCAAACCAAGCGCAGTTGTTGTTGCCATTGCAGCCAATACCGCCCGTTTGGCTGGTTTGTAATCAATGCGTTGATGTGATGTTGATTTAGCGATCGCTTGAGCTTCGCTAATCACTATCGACGTGAGTTGGTTGGTTGTGTGGTCTTGGGTGGAGTGCGCTTGTGCCAAATCTGCGCCAGCCGCGAGTTTTCCGCGCGCCACCGAGCTACCTCGCTCAAGCCACAGCGCAACATCGACCAGTGATGGTGAGAAACGAATTGCTGGAATAACCCGAACAAAAATCCAGGCGATCCCACCACCGACTAGCCCGATCAATTCTGCGGCTCGAATGATTGGCGGCAGCCGAAAGAATCGGTCAAGTATGACGGCTAGCACAATTGCTAATAGACCAAACGCTATGGCTTGTGTTGCGCGCTCGACTACCAACGCTCGGCGCACGGCTGACCGAGTAATTCCAAGTGACACCAACACTCCATCAGGAGTATTGGTTCGGTCGTTGGTGGTGGATAGTGTTTCTTCCATGAGTCACTCAAATCAAGCGCGCGCCCCGACGGATGATCCACTCGGAAGCGAGTAGCAGCATCAGTATCGCAAGTGCAAGTGGACTATTCCAAATTGGATCGCGTAATGGATTCTCTGTGTGGATTGACCGGTTCGGCAGTGAGCGCACAAGTGCCGCAGCGTCGAGTGGCCCTACTACCTTTCCGCCTGTTTCGCGGGCAAGCGACTCGAGCAATGGCTTATCTGCCTCTGCATCACGCAACTCTCGATCGCTTCGTGTGACATCCAGGGTTGCACCACCACCTGCGCGCGCTGCTAATGATGGATCACGTGGGCGAATCTTCCAGTGACCATCATGATCTGGTGACCACGCCGCCACAAACACTCCGCTCGGCCCTGGTAGTGCCACAATATCAACAACTGCGCCGCGTGAATCCTCTGGAATTGCTTCGAGCGCGACAGAAGTTGGTGGTGCCCCTGTTGGAAGTTCTACTTCTACACGCACAGTATCCCCAACCACTGACCGTCCTGGCTCGATTGCTATTCGCACATCTTCATGACCAACGCCCAATGATGGTCGCGCCAATGATCGCAGCAGTTGCACCCAAAACCGTTCCGGATAAGTCTCGCCGCGTCCATTCCGCCAACGCCAAATTTCATCGGTGGCTACGTACAACACATTCCCGGCGCCATAACGCATTCCCACAACCAGTGGTGCATGCCCACCGTCAATCACTTGTGTCGACTCAGCAAGTATTTCACTTGCTGGTTTCAGTGATCGAAGCGGGATCTGTTGTGCCCATTCCAATTGGGCCCAGCCCTCGTTCGGCGAAAGCAATTCTTGTGGATACGCCGCCTTTGGATCGTCGGCCAGTCGTAACACACCAAGACGGGCGGCTAAAGGTGTTGGTGACAGATTGACCGGCATCTGTAGGCGTTCTAGTTCGTACGGACCCGTGAACGGAAGCATTTCTTCCGCGGTTGTTCCGTGCCACGTCCGTGGTGTACTCCGCGACCCGCCAATCCACACCAGGCCCGTACCGCGCTCAGCGACGGCTCGGCGCATTTCTGATAGTTGTTCACCTGTAAAGAATGTGGCTGGAATATCGCCAATCACAATCAAGTCGAATCGTTCAAATTCTTCACGGGTACGCGGCAATCGCGCGATAGGTGTGTTTCCCTCTTGAGCAAAATCACGGTCTGCCGACAAGAGCATCACGGAACTTTCAATAGTTCGTTCTCGTTGTAACAAGTTCTTGAGATAGCGATACTCCCAACGCGGATACCCATCGATATAGAGAACTCGCATTGGGCGATCGACGAGCGTAATTGGTACGGCGCGTCGATTATTCCCTGGCAGCAAATCGCGTGTTTCACGATCGTTGTTGGTTGTATCTCCCAATGACACGTCTGATACACGCACCTCCCATCGCGCATCGCCAGTGCTTACTGGGTTTGCTACTAGTTGCACTGTATCGCTTGTCGGTGTGTTTGCATTTGTTGCGTCACCACTCGCTGGTAACTCTGCGAAGTCCAACACAGTCCCTGTACCCACGTCGACCAACTCCACACGCGACGCGCGCAACCGCGCCGGCCCGCGCCGCTCAACAGTCGCCTCTACTGGAACAAGATCCTTTGCGAAAGCGCGACGCGGCGCCTGAATTCCGGCAATCGATGTATCTCCGATAGCCACGTCAGAACCAAGCGCAACTGCTGAAATTGTCACTCCATCTGCTTGAAGGCGACGGATCAGCGCCCTATCTGGTGGATCTGTTGTTCGTCCGTCTGTCAGTAGCACGATCGCACTTACTTGTCTTCCTGATGAACGCGACAGCGCTTGTTCTATCGAACGAGAGAGAAGTGATTGATCACCATTCGCGTCTCCAACATCAATGGAGCCGTCATTGGCAATTGTCAATACTGTCAGTGCATCAGAGAATCCGTACCAGGAAACACGGTGCTCGTCACTCATGTGATGAAACGGAGAATCGATTCCCGCGAGGGTGCGAAGGGCGGAGTCCCGCGAGTGGGGTTCACCAGTAGTGCTTATGAGGTCGGCTACCTCCATCGACCGACTTCTGTCTACCAGAATGATGACCGAATCGGGCTCCACCGATTCTCTTGGAACCTCTAACAATGGTCCAATCAGAAGCGCTATGAGGTAGATGATTGTTCCAGCGCGGAGCACACACAGAACCCGACGACGCTTCGTTGCCATCACGATGCGGCGATATGAACCCCAAGCAACAGCCGTTGCAAACATAAATATCAACAACCAAACAAATGGTGATACTGGTCGCTCCCATGCAAACCGCACAGACTCTGTGTTGGTTGAAAGTGACTGAAGTCCAAACAGCCAACGGAAGAGGGTGTTGTTGACCATCACAAACCCCCATTCACTACGCGTGGGCCGTATTTGTGTGTGGTGTTTGGCGCCGCAATACCTACCGCATACGAAAATCTTCGAGCAAGAAATGCCTCTATCACTGCCAACAACACCGCTATTACTAAGAGTGCAGGTGCAATGCCACTCGATTGTCGCGGCGCCATAGCCGTTGCCGCTGTGTGTTGTGTGTTGTCTGTTTCGGGTCCAACCCACTCTGTCTCACCCGTGGTAGCCAGCCAGTTTCGCAACCGGTCGTGTTCAATGATCGCCACCGACGACGCGCCGTCGTCAATCACTGCGGCCATCATGCCCTGGACGTGTCCAGACCCATCGACCATTTCAAGCATCCCTGCGTGATCAATTGCTGTTGCTGTTCGCCCACCAGGTCCAACTGCTATTGAATGCACGCCAGGCATTGCATCACCATCCGCTGCCACTGGGCGCAATTCAATGATTCCTGCGCGATCTACATTTGGTTGTGTTCCCACAACGACAACCTGTGCTGCCGAGGCACGCCGCCTGCCCTCTGCTACGAGCTCTTGCCACAGCGGGACCATGAGTGGCTTCAATGGAAGCGTCGTCCACGACAACTCTATTGCGCTTGTAAACAACAACACTGTTCCACGAGCATTCACTGGGCGCCATGACAACACGAATGGTGCGCCACTTTGTAGAGAAAGCTGTGTTGCCCCGGGATCCATAGAGGCATCGACCGCCAACGTGCGAAACACTTCGACTGTTGGTGATAACTGCGTCAACTCACCACTGAGGGCTGCAAAGTACGAGGCGCCCGGCTGCTCAGTCGCCAGTGCTAACGGAGCGGGAAGATCACGAGCTTCAAGTGATATTTTCCACGGAACAGCGAATGCGTTTGCGAACTGTCCCGTCCACGCTTGAATCTGTTCGCCCGCGGTTGGTAGAACAACCACAACGCCACCGCGCGTAACAAATGCGTTCAAGGACGTCCATTGTTGCACACTCACTAGTTGTGGTTGTGCGATGACAATCGTGTCCGCGGTCGCTATGGATCGAGAGTCCAGTGCAGCCGGATCTGTCATTGCGACGTCGATCAGTGCTGGATCACTTGGCGCCAATGCCCGCGCAATCCAGTCACCGGCCGGAAGTCGATCAATCGCGCCGTTTGCTTCAAAGGTCCGTCGGTCCACAACCACAACTCGTAGTCGATCTGTTGAAGCCAGAACTGTCGCTCGAGAATCATCCACGGGTTGTGCATCAACAGAAATTGACGCAACGACCGCTCGCCGCACGGTGGCGGATGGATTTTTGGGTCGTTCAGTTAGCGCAACCGATACAGCGCGCTCCCGCTCTCCGGCATTCAACTCAATGGCACGTTCAATCGGAGCTGTCAAAGTTGGACCGTTCACCCGGATGGTGGTACGAAGTGCTCCGTCTCCGCGATCGCGAGTGACCACCACCCGCACAACAACGGGTGATCCTGTGCCAGAACCAGCGATACGATCAATGTCGACGGCTGAAATTCGCAGATTCATCCCATCTGCAATTGGCTCGGTAGTCGCGCGAACAATAACTGGTGTTTCGCTAGTGCTTAATTTCTGAAGTGGTGTAAGCGCACCGACAAATCCAGCGCGAAATCCGCTGCAAATCAACACCTCTCGTTGTGTCCCATTTGATTCTTCGTGTCCAAGAATCGCTGTTGCGACCTCAAGCGCAGCACTGAGGTCACCTGAAGTTTCAGTCGCCGCAAGACCAGTCAATCGTCGCACTGCACCTTGGTGGTCGAGAGATGCTGCCTCACGACTTGAAATTGCTGCGCGCGACGAAAGCACCACTGAAACACGATCACCCGGGACTAACTCACTGATTGCTGTTCGCGCGATAGTGATTGATCTTTCAAAGGCTGTCCCTGAACTCAATCGCTCGTTTGCCGACGCTGAGTCATCAACAACAATGACAAGTGTTCGCGCTACGCGCGTGGTGGCGATGTTTGAACCAAGAAACGGCGCAGCGATTGCAAGACCAGCACACACAACCAACAGGCAACGTACCGCCAGGAGTAACCATCGCTCCACGCGGCGCTTCCTTTCAACACGACGCAATGCTTCTCGCAATAGATCCATTGCCGCCCATTCGACTGACTTTCGTCGACGCCGCATCAGTAAGTGAATGGCGACAGGGATTGTTGTTGCTACACCAGCGGCTACCGCTAGTCCTGGTGATGCGAAGTTCAACCAACTCATCTCCCACCCCCGCGCAAGAATGTTTCACGCCGGGCGAGCAGTGCGGCCATTGTTGGTCCAACAGATTCGTGTGTATCAAGGCGAATCATGTCGAACCCAAATCCACGGACAAGGCGATCCAATTCGCGCTCGTCCTCTGCAAGTACATCTAAATAAGCTTGGCGAACACTTCGCGCGTCTACCTCTATCGTTGCTTCGCCTTCCAATCCTTCAAACGGCGCGTTTTCATCAAGATCGAATCGCAATTCAGCCCGATCAAGGACTCGCACCAAAATCACGTCGTGTCCACGATGACGAAGCCGAGCTAGCGCGTCTTTCACCTGTTGTTTGGGCATGAAAAAATCACTCACGATGACTACAAGTGATCGGTGGGTACCTCGCGAAAGTAGTTCGTCAACCGCGCGTGGAAGATCTGCACGCCCATCAACTGCGTGTGTTGCCAGACACTGGACGATTGCGCGCCAATGACCTTGTGAATTCGAGCACCGGGTGGCTGCGATTAACTTTGGACCGAACATTTCGGTGGAAACTCGATCGCGTTGAGCAAGACCAAGAAATGCCATGGCGGCAGCAGCGGCTGTTGCGTGATCAAACTTTGTCCAACTTGATTGCTTCCCCGTCTGTGTACCGCCCCAGCCATCTTTGCTTCCTAATGTGCCAAACCGCATACTTCCAGATGCGTCCACCATAATGTGGATATCAAGGTTTGTCTCTTGTTGAAAGCGCTTGAGATACAGCTTGTCACTGCGCCCAAAGACCTTCCAATCAATGTGGCGAACTGGATCGCCGGCAACATATTGCCGATGCTCCGCAAACTCCACAGCGAGTCCTTGATAAGGCGAGCGATGCATTCCACTCATAACACCCTCCGCGATGCGCTTTGCGCGCAACTCGAACGGCCCAAGTTGGGCCAGTGTCTCGGGTGCCAGGTACTGCTCTGCGCGCACGGGGATCCGTTCAGGCGCCCGCGGGCTTCACAAGGCGTTCTAGTTCCTTGGCGCCAGCTGCGCTGGTGTCTTCAACGCGAATCTCGCGCAGTAGTTCATCAATCACCTGATCTGGTCCAACCCGATCTGCTTGTGCGTTGAAGTTCAACTGAAGCCGGTGACGCAGAATTGGTTTGGCCACTGCCCGAACATCGTCTGGTGTTGCTGTGGCGGCACCTGCAAGTAGCGCCCGAGCCTTCGCTGCAAGAACCAGGAATTGGCTTGCGCGTGGCCCGGCACCCCAACTCACATATTCCATAACGCGCAACTTTGGCGATTGGGCCGACGGGTCCTGTTCCTGTCGAGTGGCGCGTACCAAACGAAGTGCATATCGAACAACATGATCGGCGACGGGAACTTCTCGCACCAGCGCTTGTATCGCCCGTACATCTTCACCGCTCAAAACGCGCTCGGTTGGTTTGGGTGCGGCACCAGTCGTACGGCGAACGATTTCAGCCTCTTCATCTGCGGTTGGATATCCAATCAATATCTGCAACATGAATCGGTCGAGCTGCGCCTCTGGTAGTGGGTAGGTGCCCTCTTGTTCAATAGGGTTTTGTGTTGCAAGTACAAAGAATGGATCTGGTAGTTGGTGATTCACGCCTCCCACCGTGACCTGCCGCTCTTGCATTGATTCCAGCAAGGCGCTTTGTGTCTTTGGTGGCGTGCGATTTATTTCGTCGGCCAGAATCACGTTTGAGAATATTGGCCCGGGGACAAATCGAAGTCTTCGCGTTCCGGTTGATCGATCTTCCTCGATGACTTCTGTTCCGGTCATGTCGCTTGGCATGAGGTCGGGCGTGAATTGAATGCGCGAAAATCCAAGAGACATACTCCGCGCGAGTGTTGACACCAAGAGTGTCTTCGCTAGCCCAGGAACACCTTCAATCAACGCGTGACCACCACAAGCAAGGGCGATCATCACCTCATCAATCACGCGATCTTGCCCCACAATGACGGAGTGGACAGCCGTGCGGAGTCGCTCGGTGGCTGCCTTCGCGTCGGCGGGAGTGTGAATAACCGTCGACGGAGCGGATTCTTGCATGAGGGAAGTATAGTTGCGCACCTTGCCGGAACTCCCGGAAATCGAAGTCTTACGCAACACGATCGAGCCCATCCTGGTGGGACGAAGGTTGCGCGTCATGACCGTCGGACCGCACGACATGCGCGCCCGGGGTTGTGGACGGGGTCAGGAGCTCTTGGTTCCGCGCGCTTGGATGAGCCGAACCGAGCTGCTTGATGGTTGCGTCATTCAGTCCATCGAGCGCCATGGCAAACGGTTGGCTCTCTGCGCCACCGACGGTCGATGCTTAGTTGTCCAGCTTGGAATGAGTGGCCAATTGATTGCCGGCGCTTGTGCGGGCGGGTCACATCAGCACGTCACATGGTCAATGACTGACGCAAGTCCGCGCCGTACCGCCCGTGCGAAAGTTGCCCTGTTGGTGTTTCGTGATCCACGCCGGTTTGGTGGCTTAACCGCATACCAAACCAAGAAAGAACTTCATGAATCGTGGAAAGCAGAACTCGGACCAGACGCATTAGCCGTACAGGCCCGCGCGCTTCGAATTGCTTTGCGTGGGGCGCGCGCCGTAAAGACTGCGCTCTTGGATCAAACCGTTGTTGCAGGTGTTGGAAACATCTATGCCGATGAGTCACTACACATCGCTGGGATTGATCCACGAATCACTTGTGATCAGGTTTCTGAATCCGAAATCCAAAGACTCGCCCGAGCGATTCGGCTGATTCTGCGCCGCGCGGTCAAACATGGTGGTAGCACGCTCCGTGACTATCGCTCTGGTATTGGAATCAAGGGTGCTGCACAGGCGCTACATGCCGTCTATGGGCACGCGGGGGAATCATGTGGGTCTTGCTCAGAAACACTCCACGGAACCCGTCTGGGTGGCCGCGCGACGGTGTGGTGTCCACGCTGTCAGCCAGGGACACGACTAAAGAGATCAGTCGTCTGACTTGCGTCGACACGACCGCATGACAGGGGTTGGAAAGAATGAACTCTTATCTATTCCTCCCCCTAGTAATGAGCCCTGTCAATAGGTGGACAAGTTTACAAATCAAATCACAAACCACGACTACGCAATTGGATACACCGTAATCATCTATGTGGTTGACTTGTCAACACCGAGTCACAAGCGTTCACTAACCCGCCACATGTACAAGGTTGCCAACCACAACCAAGCGCTGGCCAGGTGTTGACCTCTTAAGTAGGCAAATCGCAGAGTTATCACCCCAAACACTCGTCACCAACCGTCAGGCAATTCACCACCACTCCACACGCGTGAACAATCAGTTATTTCGCAATAACCCGACGTTCGATCGACTGTTCGATTCGCGTGACATCGCTCGATAACGCGGTATCGGTTTGTGTCTTTGCACCGACGGTTCGGACGGCGTGCATAACGGTTGTGTGGTCGCGACCACCAAAGTAGCCGCCAATTTCTTCAAGTGAGAAACGCGTGTGTTTGCGAGCAAGCCACATACATACCTGCCTCGGAAGCGCAACACTCTTGTGCCGACGCTTAGACATGAGCTCACTCAACTTGATGTCGTAGTAACGGGTAACCGCGTCAATGATCTGCTGAATAGTTGGTTGTGTTGAACCACCAGCAACATCAACCGGCCGACCATCTGCGAGTGCTTGTTTAGCCAACTCAAGTGTGATGGGAACACCATGGGCCATCGCAAGCCCGCGCAAGCGCGTAAGCGCACCCTCAAGCTCTCGAATATTTGAATCAAGTCGAGCGGCGATATACGCAGGAACATCATCAGGCAGCGATAAACCATGAAGCGCCGCCTTTGATTTCAAAATCTCAATGCGCGTCTCATACGGCGGCCGATCAATACGCGCCACAAGCCCGCAGTTGAAGCGGCTCACCAAGCGCTCTTCAAGATCGGGGATCTCTGATGGCGACGCGTCAGAACTCAACACAATCTGTCGACCACCCTGGTATAGGGCATTGAAGGTGTGAAAGAACTCTTCTTGTGTTTGTTCATGCTTTGAGAGAAAGTGAATGTCATCAATCACCAACATGTCGGCATTGCGAAAGCGGTGACGAAACTCCATCATTCGCCCAGCGCGCACCGCTTCATGGAACACGTCCATAAAGGTGCTGCATGAGATATAGACAATTCGAGTAGTTGGGTCACGCCGCAACATCTCTTGACAAACAGCTTGCAGCAAATGGGTCTTCCCCATACCTATGCCCCCATGCACAAAGAATGGGTTGTAAGCGCGGCCTGGTTTAGCCGCCACCGCTTGCGCGGCCGCGTGACCAAGGCGGTTGTTTGGACCAACTACAAATGTCTCAAATACATAGTCAGGGGATAACTGTATTTGTTCGTCAAATAGCGCCTCACCAGAGCCATTTGGGCCCACGGTGTTCGACGCTAACAACGCCGATTTATTTGCCGGAAGAATCATCCGATCACCAACAAATTGCACCCCAATGAGTCGACCTGTTGCGGCACATGCGGCTTCGGTGAATTGAGGGACACAACAGCGTTGTAAGTACGACAGTCTCACAGGCTCTGTCACCAACAAAGACAGATTCGCTCCATCAATTGCTACAACCTCAATTTGATCAAACCAATGGCGCTGAAGCTCACCATGGTGTTTACGGATGTACTCAAATAGTTTCTCACGAACATCCGCGTTAGCCAACAAAGTGGCTCGGGAAGAAGTGTCACGTGTGGTGGTTCGCGTGGCCATGATCAGTAACGCTCCAAATAGTTTCAAGACACACCAACGTGTACACAACCCATTGACACCATCGCGGCGTAACGCGAAGCTCCAACTCAAGTCTCAAACACACATCCAGTCGGTGCAATAGCACACAAACAGAGTGTGAACAAAGACAAACCAACACCATATTGTTGCGCACGGAGAGATTGCCCACCACGCCGCGCTATCAATGCGAGCGCACTTTAGACCACATTCCCCCGACCGTCAACCACGCAGAATCACAAATCTTTTTCAAGATGTTCTGCTGTTATCTCAAGTGATGAAGCCGGGCAATCAGATAGCGAATCAAAAAATCCCCCTGCGTTTGTCGGGCTATTTTGCACTTTTGAATTTCCAGCAACATTTTCAAAAGCTGCCACTTGATTTTCATAACGGACACGATTTGATCGGTGGTCCATCAACAAGTGCACATGTTGTGATCGCTCTGGTCCAGCAATGGCTTCAATGCGCTCGCGAGCAAACGGAATCAACGTGCGCCGCGAAACATGACCAATGATGATGTCGCGCGCGGTCCACGCCTCTAGCAGCGGCCGCAGGTCTTCAACATGAATGTGCTTTCCAACCTTTGCGCGGTCGCGGTGTTCTTCCTCAAAGAAGGTGCACTCAGTAATGACTACCTGTGCATTACGGAATTCATCGCGAAACAGGAAATCACCAATTTCAGTATCGCCGGTGTAGGCAACAAGCGGAATTTCAATTGTCTTGGTGATTTCCACACCTTGCCCACGCAATTCACGCAGCCGATCTTGAGACACACCGCGAAATTCATCGCGCAATTTGCTTCGTCGCTCAATCACAACAAATGCCAAAGCAGGCGTGGTGTGACTCACTTCAATCGCGCGGACAAACATGTTTGGCCGCAATTGGTATTCAGAATCGGGCTCAATAGGAACAATCTCGTGCGGCGTGTGTTGTCGCTCAAGATCAATCCACGACGCCATCATTCTGCGCACGGGCTCAACCATTTTTGGGTGCACAAGACAGCGCGCGGTACCAGGCATTTTTTGGAATGCTCGTTGGCTGAACCAATACGGCAAACCAGCGACATGATCCATATGTGTGTGGCTCAAAGCCACCGTTGGCGACGCCAACACCGGTCTTGGGCAAAGACCAATATCGAACACCAAATCTAATTCTGGAACATGGACAACAGCCTGCTCTCCGGCGACAGAAACACCCTGAATGCGGAAGGGGGCAGAGTAGATATAACCAAGTCGGGCCTCTTGCGGAGGCATGCGCGGAACCATGCTGGAATCTCCTCTCACAGCGCTTCCGCGCGGCGGGGTGTAAGTGCGAATACTGCAGTCTAATAGGTATTGGCTGAATTCCAAGGAGCCAACAGCGCAATCTGTAAATTTTGACAAATCTCGGAAACTTGCAGTTGGAGTTCCCGTAGTGAATCCAATCATCACTTGGTCTTAAATGCGCTTACCAAGCAACCAAACAACACTCCGTAGCGAGTTCGCCGATGACCCCGACATGCTTGGGATTATCGCGCTTTTTATTCATGAATTACCGCAGCGTTTAGCCGCTATGCACACAGCACTCGCGGCATCCGATCGTGAGCAATTGCGCATGCTTGCGCACCAACTAAAAGGGGCCGCTGGGGGTTATGGGTTTCCAAAGTTGGGTGAAGCGGCAGCGCTTGTTGACCAAGCAGTCAAAGACGGCAACGACGATAATGTCATCCGCAGCAGGGTTGGAATGTTGGCAGCGGTGGGAGCTCGGATTCGACCTTAATGAAAAATACGTGCGAAACAACTACCAGTGCCGAGTAACGAAAACTCTATCCCTTCTCCCATGACGGCAGTCCCCTCCGGTCTTCCTAAGGTTCTTCTGATTGACGATTCGGTGTTGATTCACCGGCTGTTGCAAGTGCGCCTGCAACACGAGCAGATCGAGTTGTTTGGCGCCACAAGCGCAGATGTTGGAATTCAAATGGCGCAGGATCTCCGGCCTGATGTTGTTCTGCTCGATATCGATCTTGATATCAAGAATCAAGGGATGGATGGATTTGGCGTTCTAAGGGTGCTTAAGTCGGATGTCGACTTACAAGATATTTCGGTCATCTTCATTTCATCAACAGACTCTATGGAAGACCGCGTACAAGCACTCGATTTGGGTGCCAGTGACTTTGTCGCCAAACCATTCGAGATTGTCGAACTACAAGCCCGTGTACGCAGTGCGCTCCGTGTGCAACGCCTTGTGAAGATGTTGGCACAAAAGGCACAAGTCGACGGGCTTACCGGTTTATGGAATCGAACATACTTCGATCAAAGACTGTCACAAGAAGTGGGCGAAGCAATTCGTCACCACCGTTCCTTGTCGCTCGTGATGTGTGATATCGACGGCTTCAAGAAACTCAATGACGAGCGTGGTCACCCATTTGCAGACAAGGTGCTTGAGCGACTCTCTAAGATCCTTCAATCTGGTCGTGGTAGTGACATTGCTTGCCGCTATGGTGGTGAGGAGTTTGGAATTATTCTGCCAAACACCGTTGGTTCAGAGGCAATTGAAGTAGCGGATCGATATCGCCGAGCCATTGAGCAAGAGGTTTGGCCAACCATGCCAGGAACAGTGATTACTGCGAGCTTTGGTGTTACAGATGTATTCGCACTGGCAGGTACCCCTACTCCAGAAGACCTCGTTTCCGCAGCAGACGCAGCCATGTATCGCGCGAAACGGAATGGGCGTAACCGAGTCGAGGCCACCGCCGTGGTGCCGCTCCTGGGGTAAATTCATGGGCACTACGCACGATCAGGGCGTCTGTATTCGACAATGGGATTTCAGTGAGACCAGCCAGACAGTGAGCCTGTTTGGTAGATCGCTCGGTGTTGTGCGTGGACTCGCTAAGGGCGCGCGTCGCGAACGAGGCGCTTTCGATGGCGGGTTCGACCTACTTTCTCGCGGTGAGTTCGGCGCCATCATTAAGCCAAATCGAGACTTGGCGACACTCACAGAGTGGGATCTCCTCGAGGTGTTTCCGCGCCTCCGCACAGATCTGATTGCTAATCAAACAGCCTTTTACATGGCAGACCTTGTTGGCAAGATGTTGCAACCAGAGGACCCCCATCCAGTACTGTTTGATTGCTTTGTTGAATCCCTTAGAACGATCGGCGCAGCGCGGTCGTCAGAGGAACCACCACCAGATGGGGCGGGTTCACTTCTAATGTTCCAATCAACATTATTAGCAGAAACAGGCTACAGACCACGAATCACCACCAACACGCTTGGTGATGTTCTTGAGTTCGCACCAGCAGTTGGTGGTGTTCTTCAAGTAGGCGAAACAACAGATGGTCCGCGGTGGAAAGTCCGCAGGGGCACTATCGAGTGCATCGCGGCGATTGACGCAAAGCAACCACACAACACAGCAACAATAACGGTTGATCGAGCAAATCGACTATTAGCGGCATATACGCGCCATGTATTAGGGGTCGAGCCGGCAACTATGCACGCAGTATTTGGCAAGTCTTTAAGTTGAACAAACGGCAGTCTCGGGAACCACCTGTGCTCGCAGTGTTGGTCGCAATGGGAAATCACGAGCTACAGACAGTAGGTCTTCAACCGTCAGGCTTTCAATTTGTGCCAACTCTTCTTCAAGCGACGCATATGCGCCTCGGTAAAGCCAAACCGATCCGAGCCGACGCATTCGTCCATCTGGACGCTCACCAGCAATCGCCACAGCGGTAGCAATCTTTGCGCGGGCATTAGCTAGTTCTTTCTTAGATATCGCCGTGCACACGCGTTCAAGTTCGGTGCGAACTATTTCGTCGACACGTGCGACATTGTCGGGGCTGCAAGCCACATAAACCACATACTCACCAATACCATCGTGACCATCGAATTGTGCCTGCGCTTCTTCAGCGATACCAGTTTCTACCAAAGCCCAATACAGGCGCGAGCCCTCAGAATCACCAAGGATTTGCGCCAACATTGCCGCCGCGTAACGACGTGGATCTTGTACTGACGGCGCAGGGCACAACCAAGCGAGGTAAGCCCGATTTGCTTGTTTCATGGGAACCATGACGCGTTCTTCATGGGTGTGGAATGGGGGATGGGTTCGGGAAACCTCACCACGCTGCCATGATCCACAACAAGCCTGGACTTGCTCAACAAGTTTGTCAAAGTCCAGAGCACCAGCAGCACAAACCACTGTGTTTGACGCGCAGTAGCGACGATCAAAGTACGACTGCATTTGCTCACGTGTGAGCGCGCCAACGGTTTCACGCGTTCCAAGAACACGGTGTCCCAACGGGTGTGCACCAAAGAACCTCTCATTGGCGTGCTCCCAGAGTCGCCAAAACGGGTTGTCGTCATACATTGCAATCTCTTCAAGGATCACACCCTTTTCTTCATCAAAGTCTGCCTGGCGGAGCGACGGCCGAAGAATGTCTGCAATAATCGCAGTGGCCTCCATAAGTTTTTCAGGAAGGACATGCGCGTGAAAGGCCGTCAGTTCACCGGTGGTGAATGCGTTGTGGCTCGAGCCAATACGATCAAAATCACGGTTGACGTCATCAGCGGTTCGACGCTCTGTCCCCTTAAACACCATGTGCTCTAAGAAGTGACTTACACCCATCAATTCGCGTGGCTCATCTCGGGCACCAGTTTTCACAAAGAAACCCACCGCCGCAGTATGCGACTCTGAGCTGGTTTCAGCGATCACCGTCAAACCGTTGTCGAGCACTGCGTGCCGAAATTCAAACGCCATAAATGGCATCCTAGGGCTTCTTTGCGGCAACCCCACGCCTCAACAGGCATTTATCACACCAGGGACATGCGGGTGGATGGTTTTGAGACATTACAGGCGGCACAGACCGAACATTTGTGCACTTTGACCCGTTGAACCATTGAACAGGGGCACTTCTAAATGGAGACTCTCAGCATGGACAATCCTCATCAACGCTCACATGTCCGCCGCGACAGCGCCTTTCTTGACTCGATTGAACGCCGCGATATGGGGCGGCGAAGCAATCTTGGAGAGTTTGTGATGTTTTGGCACCATGACCCGGCCGATTTATGTCGGTACGTGACACTTGACCTGAGTACTACTGGCGCGCGATTGCGTACCGAGGCACCACTTCCAGAAGGAATGACAGGTGTTGCAATGAGTGCTCGATCTTGCGATGAACAGATAGAGCGAACCGTCATGGTCGTCTGGTCGCGGAGTATTCGTGATTCCGATGGGAATACAACTCACCACGAGGCCGGTCTTCGATTTATCTGATGGGCACTATGAGTGCCAACACCACTCCTCACATGACATGTGCAAGTTGGTCAGCTTGTTCTTCGGCGTGGTAGCTAGAGCGAACCAACGGTCCACTTTCACACACCAGGAACCCGCGGTGAAGCGCTTCCTGCTTGAACACAGCAAATTGATCCGGGTGAACCCACCGATCAATTGGTAAGTGATTGCGTGTTGGTTGCAGATATTGACCAATCGTCAAAATGTCAGCCTTACTTGCAGCACGAATGTCATCCATAAGCGTGAGAACTTCTTCATCACGCTCGCCAATACCAACCATAACACCAGTCTTTGTTACCAAGCCACTCGCCTTAAATTGCGCCAAAACAGCCAGGCTCCGTTGATACTTCGCTTGTGGCCGCACAGCTGGGTGCATGCGATACACAGTCTCCATGTTGTGTGAAAGAATTTCAGGGCGAGCATCACAAATCACTTGAATCGCACGTTCGTCACCGAGAAAGTCACCCACCAAACACTCAACGCTCATTCCTGGGCACGCCCGGTGTACAGCGCGAATGGTCTCCGCCCAAATCGCTGCGCCACCATCAGGCAACTCATCGCGATTAACACTCGTAATGACCACATGCTTGAGTTTCATCAAAGCCAAACTCTCAGCCACGCGACGTGGCTCATCCACATCCAAAGCGGCTGGACGGCCGGTCTTCACATTACAAAATCCACAAGAGCGCGTGCATGTATCCCCCAAGATCATGATCGTTGCTGTACCGCGACTCCAACACTCGCCCATATTGGGGCAACTCGCTTCTTGGCACACCGTATGTAGACGATGCTCAGTAATGATTCCTTTAAGGCGCTCATATCCAGCGCCCCCAGGAACACGCGCGCGCAACCAGCTTGGCTTGCGGCCAATAAGGCTGTGCTGTGGTGCACCATCGTTGTTGTTCAGAACCATGCCACTCAAACTCACCAATGCGGGACCAACACTGCGTGCAGTATCCCCACCAAGCGGACGTGGATGGCGCGCGAGAGTACGAGCCACCGCGTCTGGTGAAACACTAAGCGGCACATGTTCAGGAGTTGGCGAACTGTCGTGCGTGTTCATGTGAATTCAACAGTGTAGGAGGCATGGCAACAAGAACCAACACACACTAAATACCACAGCCCGAAGAGACATACAGAGCAGTGATTATGCAACCGGCTCATGAGCACCAACACACTTGCGAATCACATATGGTCGGACGGCACCAATACCACTGACGGCATCACTTAATAACTCCAGCACGAACCCCATCGCGAGCATAAAGAGAGCCGCGAAGAAGAGCATTACCACTACAAAGAACATCGGTCGCTCAGTGAGCGGCTCGGCCTGGTAGATCCGCTGCCAGAGCAGCCAAGATCCCACCGCAACATCAACAATCAAGACAAACAAACCAATGCGACCAAAGAGGTACATCGGTCGGCTGTGGGTTGCCCCTTGAAACCACAACATCAGTACGTCAAACAACACATCAAGCGAGCGTCCAATTCCATAATGGCTCTGGCCAGCAAAGCGTGGTGGCGCGCTCACAAATACCTCCTCAACAGCACCCCCACGCATCCAAACAATCGCTGGAAGGAGTCGGTGATGGCCAGGACGCAAACGAAGCCCACGCGCCAGATCTCCATGGATGGCTTTAAACCCGCCCATGTCCCGCACATTGCATCCAGAGACACGACGCAACATCCAGTTTGCCAACCTGCTTGGTACGCGGCGGAGCACCAAGCTTTCAGTACGACCGCGTCGACTTCCAGAGACAAGCGCATTACCGCGACCCATTGCTTCAACCAAACAATGAATCTCCTCAGGAGCGTGTTGTAGGTCCCCGTCCATCACCACAATAACTTCACCCTTGCTCGCTTGAATTCCCGCATACATCGCAGTGCATTGTCCACCATTGCGCGCCAGAAAGACACCACGAAGTGCTGAGAATTGTTGACAAAGATCACTCACCAAGGCTTCAGTGCGATCGGTTGAACCATCACTCACAATAATGATTTCGTATGGTCTGCCAATTGCCAACAATGCAGTATTGGTCCGCTGTACAAACTCTTCAACACACCCCTCCTCGTTGTGCATCGGTGTGACAACAGAAATTTCAGGGGCAGAATATATCTGTCCTTTATCAACCGCATCAGCACCTTCGTTGGTCATGGAGCGACCTTCAATTTTCCATTCATCATGCGCCAGTGTCCCGGATAGGTACAGACATACTGGTAGGTTCCAGGCTTTTTAGGGACGGCATAGAAAAGCGTTCCGGATTTACCGGGATCAATTAAACCCATGACAGCAAGGACAGAAGGCATGTCGGGTACGAATTGACATTCTTTTCCTTCAGCCGTTTCACCCATCTTGTCCGCGGCAACACCAACTTCACTCATCTTTCCGGGCATGGTGATGAGCAAGTTGTGCTGCATTGTGTCTGTGTTCTTGAATACGAACTCAAGTATTTCGCCAGGTTTCGCTTTGATCTCTTTAATGTCATATTGCATGGCCCCAGGAACAGTTCCTATTGCAATGGTTCGCACAGCGATGTCCTTGAGTGACACAGGACGCTGTTCGGGTGGCATGGCTGCAATTGTGCGACAAGCGGCAAGGTAGGCGGGGTCTTCGGGGTTCAGCGCACTTTTTGTCAGTCGCTCAAGTGCAGCGGGATCCTTTGCAGCATCAGAAGCGAGCAGTACAAGTACGTCAGCAAGATCACGGGCGGCGCCACATGTACCAGAGCATTGCGCGATGGCGTCTAGCACAACAAGTGCTGGTGAGTTTCCAAGAGACTTCACGGCGTGCATTCGAGTCTCAGTGGGAACACCATTCTCGGTGAGCATGCGCTTCGCCACCACCGGATCCTTGGTTGGATCGGCAACCAGTAGCTTTGGAAGATCTGTTGGCGGCGCTGGCGGGACTAAACGAACTGGTGGACCACCAGTAGCTACGGCGAGAACAATGCACACAAGCGTGATACTGATCATCACGGCAAGGTACCGCCCCGAGGTGATTCTTGAACTTTGGTTATCGCCAGTGGTTTGTATTCGTTGGCAGGCTTGGGAGTCTTGATTGTTATGGAATGAAAGGTGTTCTGAGTAGCGGTTCCATTGGCCAGAATGATGGTGACGCGGACTATCAAGGTATGGTCTTCTCTACAAAGTCAAACGGCCACACGAATGACAATCGCGCGTGGTGTTTAACTGGTTTATCAAATCATCATGGCAGTACGACACATTACAAGCACCGAAGATCCACATCTTGCACCGTATCAGCAAGTCCGTGATCGCGATGCGCTTGGTCCCGACGGTCGACCTGGCTTGTTCATCGGCGAGAGCCCGGTCGTTATTACGGCCATGATGCACTCAGGGGTTGAGGTGTTGAGCATTCTCACCAGCAATCGTCACGCAGAGCGAGCGGTGGCTATGGTTGAGCAAGCGCGGGGGTCGCTGGGTCATACGCGTGATCCAGAAGTGTTACTTGTTCCAGACGATGTACTTGATGCCACAGTTGGTTTCAATATTCACCGCGGGTTTCTTGCAGTGGGAAGGCGACCTGCCCAGCGCATTGTTCGCGAAGTAATTCCTGCCCATGATCAAGACGCGTTACTTCTCTTAGTGGAAGAGATCAACAATATCGACAATATCGGCCAGTTGTTTCGAAATGCAGCTGCGTTTGGTTGTAGTGCAGTGATTCTCTCGCCGGGTTGCCATGACCCTTTGTATCGAAAGAGCCTTCGTGTGAGTTGCGGCTGTGTGTTGCGTGTTCCATACGCACGTGGTTGCGCGTGGAATGACGACCTTCGATACCTCCGCGACGAGGAGGGTTTCACGCTGCTTGGTGCGACCGGTGGAGGCGATAGCACTCTCCGGCAAGTAGCGGAACGGTTGGCGCCTCCTCATCAACAACCCCGCAGGATTGCGGTTGTCATGGGCGCAGAGTTCACGGGTCTATGCGCAGATACCCTTGCAATGTGCACAGAGCGGGTGAAAATTCCCATGGCTATTGGGGTTGATTCACTGAACGTTGGCGTCGCGGCGGGCGTATTTCTTTCACGCCTGACTGAACAGTAGGGCGCACCCGGCAGAAGTTTCTGGGTCTGTCAGAGTTCGCTGTGTCCCACCCCACTAGTGTTTGATAATCCGATTTTCAATGGGGAAATCATTGGATCCACGAACGCTGTTGTTTGTGAGGCGTATCGAGCCCATGCGAAATCTCATTTCCTCAGCCGTTGTATTGGGCACACTCGCAGTTTTTCCGACCATGACAATGGCGGCAGATCCCCCGACGTCAACGGCGGGGTGTCAACAACGGAGTTCGGTGGCAACGTTGTCTGCGGAAGACCAAGAAGCGATCAGGTACGCCAAGAGTGTTTCCCGCGCGTTTCGAGCAATATCAAAGTTAACTGGCCCCTCGGTGGTGTCAATTGAGGTGACTCCCGAACAAGTGATGGCGCACCACCACAGTGGACGGATGACCTCACAAGGCATTGTGCCACAAGGCATTCCCATGGGTGTTGGCACAGGGTTTATTGTGGCAGAAGAGGGGTACGTAGTCACGAACAATCATGTCGTTCGAGAGGGCGGTGCATTCAAGGTCCGGCTCAATGACGGCCGTATAGCCAGCGCAGTCCTAGTTGGTTCTGATCAAGAAACAGATATTGCTGTTCTTAAGATTGACCTCCCGAACCTTACCGCTATCGAGTTCGGTGATAGTGATGCAGCAGAAGTGGGTGATTGGGTGATTGCGCTTGGGTCACCATTTGGTCTGAAAGACAGTGTTACAGCTGGCATCATTAGTGCTCGTGGGCGCGAGGTTGGACTAAGCCCACTTGAGAGCTACCTACAGACCGATGCAACAATCAATCCAGGTAATTCTGGCGGTCCACTTGTGGATATGGATGGGCATGTTGTCGGAATCAACACCGCGATTGAGAGCCGAAGTGGTGGATCTGACGGAATTGGCTTTGCCATCCCGTCGAATATGGCAAAGGGCGTGGTGGAGTCAATCATTGCCGGAAGTGCACCATCGCGTGGATTCTTAGGAATTCAAATGCAACCAATTGATTCGAGGTCACTGGCTCAGTCGGGGTTTCGTGGCCAAGGCGTCCTTGTGAACCAAGTGGTTCCCGGCGGTGCGGCAGCACTTGCCGGAATGCAAGTTGGAGACGTTGTTATCAAAGTCAACGGCGAGGAGACCGCTCATCCACAGCGCGTTATGCGAGCAATTCGTCTCTGTGCGCCAGGAGCAGTGTGCCCTATTGATGTTGTTCGAAATGGCTCTGTGGTGTCACTGACAGCGACACTTGGTGACGCCTCAAAGCACATAGTTCGCGCTGCACAATGATTCACGGTTCGATCGAGCGAAGTCTTTGCCTACCATGCTCGATCACGATGCCCAATGCCAGACGAACCACGTCGCTTGATACGCCACTTTCGGTGCACTTCCGGCACCGAGTGACATTCACGCATGATGTGTTTTCGGTGACGAATCCAACGTTGCGGTCTGTCTTTGATTTACCAACAAGTGGTGCCCAATCAGACTCCACAAACCAACGCGCAATAGTATTTGTTGATAGTAATGTGTTGGCAGCAACCCCATCACTTCCGAATGACATCCAGACCTACATGACCCACGTTGCTACCGGGGAACATGGTTCTAAAGCAGGTAAACACTCGTTGCCCGAACTCGCCATGGTTGAGTCGGTGATTGGCGGCGAAGCAGCCAAACAGTCAATGAATGTCACCGACCGCGTGATTCGTGCGATTGACGAACATCGCATTGACCGCCAGAGCTATGTGATTGCAATAGGCGGCGGCGCGGTGCTTGATGCTGTTGGATTTGGCGCGTCAATTGCCCACCGCGGCGTTCGGTTGGTACGCCTACCAACAACAACGCTCGCACAAGATGACGCAGGAATGGCTGTAAAAAACGCCATCAATCTTGGACCGAAGAAAAATTTCGTCGGCAACTTTTCCTTTCCACATGCGGTGGTGTGCGACACCGCGTTCTTACAGTCAACCCCCGACTGGTCGTGGGCTGGCGGCTTCAGCGAAGCCGTCAAGATCGCATTGTTACGCGACCAAGAATTATTCACACGCATCGAAAGAGATGCCCAAGCAATCGCAGCGCGCTCAATGGACGCCGCGATACCTGTGATCATTCGCAGCGCAGAACTGCATTACCGCCACATCATGGAGGGTGGCGATCCATTTGAGACACACAGTGCGCGGCCGCTGGACTTTGGTCATTGGTTGGCACATCGGCTCGAGGGAATGACGGGCGGTGCACTTCCACATGGCCAAGCAGTTGCAATTGGTGTTGCAATTGACACGCTTTACTCTGAGTGCGCAGGGATCATGAGAAGTGAAGATGCACGTCGAGTGGTTGCTGTACTGCGGGCACTCGCTTTACCGGTGACACATCCACTGCTCTCTGATATTGATCGTGTGTTTGCTGGACTTGCGGAATTCCGGGAACATCTTGGTGGTCGGTTAACCATCACCCTGCTTCGTGGTATCAGCGATCCAATCGACGTGCACTCCATTGATCCAAACATACTGCGGACAGCGATAGCACTTACTTCTCGGGATGCCTGATGGGGGTCGACTCTCTAGAAGCCAGGTGCCTGCAGGCGAAGCCGCGGGTTCATTTAGCGCCCATGTAGTCGCACTAGCGCCCTACCCATAGACTTCCGACATGAGTGAATCTGCAACTAAACTAGAACCACCAGAGCCACCAGAATCATGTCCCATGACACGCGCTCAGGTGGTTGACGCGTATTTCATGGAACACCGTGCTCGTCTCCTTGATGTAGCGGCGTTTCTTGATCGTATTGATCGGGCGGGCCCTGGTGTCGATGACTTCCGCATGAGTGCTTACCGCAGCGCAATGACTGTGCTTGTTGATGGTCAGCCACAACGAGCTCGCCGCATTCTTGAGTTATTGAGTGATCCAAGCACAACACCAATTGCCTCAGCGCACACAAAGGGCGCCACTGGTGCTCACGATCCAAGCGGAAAGGCACACTGACCATGTATATCGACCCACATGTACATATGGTCAGCCGGAGCACAGACGACTATGTGCACATGGCGCGCGCTGGTTGTGTGGCGATCACCGAACCCGCATTTTGGGCGGGATATGACCGCTCTAGCCCACAAGGTTTCTTTGACTACTTTCGACAACTGACAGACTCAGAGCCACGACGCGCCGCTCAATACGGGATTCGCCATCACACCTGGCTTTGTATCAATCCCAAGGAAGCCGAAGATCCAATATTCGCACGGGAGGTGATTGCGCTCATTCCTGATTTCCTCAAGAAACAGAACGTTCTTGGTATTGGCGAGATTGGCTTGAACAAGAACAGTCGTAATGAAATGGAGATATTGGAAGCGCATCTGCAATTGGCAAGCGACCACAATCTCCTGGTGCTGGTGCACACACCGCACTTAGAAGACAAACTCAAGGGCACGCTTCTTATATTGGATGCGGTTCGGCGGTTTCCCAAGCTGGATCCAGGTCGGGTGCTCATCGATCATGTTGAGGAGCACACCGCCAAGCACGTGCTTGACCGTGGTTTTTGGTGTGGTATGACTCTTTATCCAGACACAAAGTGCACACCACAACGGGCCGTCGACATCATTGAGACATATGGCAGTGAACGCATTTGGATGAACTCTGCAGGGGATTGGGGTCACAGCGACCCAATCGCAGTGCCAAAGGCGCAGATGGAAATGCGCCGGCGTGGACATCTGGAGAGTTTGGTTCGGCAGGTGACATTTACGAATCCGGAACGATTTCTCTCACAATCAGGTCGCTTCAGCGCAGAACCACTTCGCCCAACCGCGCCCGACATAACACGTTGATCATGCACGGTTATCTCACGGCAAATCAATAGACACAAGGGTCACAACCGCGATGGATCGCAGCAACACGCCACCACGTCAGACACCACAGACACCACATGGACACCATGGACATCTGGTTGCGGACGGCGCCCAACAACGACGCTGGTTGGTGTTGTTGGCAATGACGGGAAGTTTGGCGATGATCTTTGTCGATATGACGGTGGTCGGTGTCGCACTGCCTCGCATTGGTTCTTCGCTTTCGATGAGTGATGTAGACCAGGCTTGGATCATTACGAGTTACCTCATAACACTCGCATCACTGATGGCGCTTGGTGGCCGTATTGGAGACCTGATCGGGAAGGTTCCCGCGTTTGTTGCGGGTGTTGTTGGGTTTGCCCTTGCAAGCATCGTGTGTGCTTCTGCTCATGATGGAACTCAACTCATCATTGGCCGAGTGTTACAAGGGCTTGCCGCCTGCCTTATGCAGCCAGCATCCGGCGCCTTGGTCATTGGGGCGTTTGCGCCAGGTGAGCGCGGCAAGGCAATGGCGGTGTATGTAGGAATACCACTGATTTTCATGGCAATTGGACCAGCGCTTGGTGGGTTCATTGTGGAGAACATGGGGTGGCCGTGGGTGTTCTGGCTCAACATTCCTGTCGCAGCGGGCGCTGTGCTACTCACGGTATTGGCGCGACCGCGTGATGCCCGTAGCACGGATCGCACAATTGACTGGATCGGCGGAGTGATGTTGATTCTCGGCCTGCCATCGTTCGTCTATGGCCTGCAGCAACTCGGCGCTGTTCGGCCTGATGGCACTATTGCATGGACCGATCGACTAAACCTTAGTTTTCTTGGCGGCGGCGCCGCAATACTTGTGATGTTTGTACTGCGACAACTTCGGCACCCACATCCACTATTGCGCCTGCGTTTGTTTGCAGACCGAGCACTTCTTGCCGATGCACTGGTGGTGGCAAGTATGCAATTTGCAATGACTGGCCTTGTGATTGCAGGATCTGTGTATGCGCAGGAAGTACTTGGATTTACACCATTCCAAGCTGGTTTGTCACTACTTCCATTGTTAGCCCCTGTGATTTTGATTGTGCACGTAGCAGGGCGGTGGTATGACCGCGCCGGAGTACAAGCGCCAGCATCATGGGGCACAGCTGCAGCAACAGTGGGAATGGTCGTTCAGGCCGCTAGTGCTTGGATGCAGAGTTACCCCGTCATGGCGGTTGGAATGTTCATCTTGGGAATCGGCATTGCCTTCACTATGAGCCCAACCAACACCGACGAACACCGACGCGCTTGGACGAGTGTCGCATTCAGAGCGCGGACAGGTTTCTGGGCTTGTACAAACTTTCCGTCAGATTGGCGGAAGTGTTGGCGTGGCGGTAGTTGCCGCAACCGTTTCACTGGCGATCGGCTGGTTTAGTTCCATGTCTGGTGCCGCGCCACGCGAGCGCGTTGCAGAACTTCGGATGATGATGCGCTCTGGCGATGCTGACGCGCACAGTCAAGCAGCCGCAAGTCCCGAGCTTCAGTCAATGCATGAAACTGTCGCGCATTCGTACGCGGTGGGATACGCGGTTGCTTCACTTGGAACACTCGCCGCATTTGTCGCTGCTCGTGGTTGGATGAAGCCAGGGAAATGGCCAACGGTCATCCGCACCGGAAACGCCTAACGACCACGTCGTATTGCGGCACAGATAGCGCCACCTATGAGCGATCCTGCAAGTCCAACAAACGGCATTGCCAGGATGTAACCAGGACTGTTTTGTGTGTTTTCGCTGGCCACCGTGAAGTTGACCGCGCCTTGTGGCCGTTCGACCCACGGGTCTATTCGCGACGCTTGTTTGTTCCACGCTATCGCTCCACTCACAACACCAGAAACCACCATAAGGAATGCCAACATAACCGCAGCGCGCTTACCACCGATGCGACATGCAAACCAACCAGCGCAAATGGCGGCTACAAATCCACAAGCCAACTTCAAGATTTCAAACAACGATGAATCGCGGTATGAGCCAGGTTCAAACCCACCATCAGATCCAAGTTCTAAGTAGCACAATGTGACCATCAACAGGAGAAGCACTACCGAAAGAACATATCCAGCGAACATTCCAAGAACTGAACGACCAAGCGGAATTGGCTGTGAATTCATGGAGCGCCGCTTGGTTGGGTCTGAGTTGGATCAGCTTCAACACGAACACGGAATGGGTGGGCGGGTAGTTTCGAAATTTCATCCACCACATTGGCGTCCGCTGGATTGTCTTGCCATCCGTAGCGAACTTCCACCGGTAGTGGAACGGCAGAACTACGAACTTTGATGGCATTTGGTGGACGCAATTCAGCGTCAGCCTTGACGAACTTTCCATCAGCACCAGCAATGGCGAAACTCGCCGGCGCCTTGCCATCACGTGTTGTGAGCCGCCCACGCTCAACATCAAAGTCAATGACGATTCCATCGGTATCCCGTCGAACACTCTTGGTTCTTGGACCACGCCACGCGGTGTCCGGCTTTCCGTATGACGTCGCCATGGCCCAACGCGCTAGACGTTCACCAACAGTGCGTTTGTCGCGCGGATGGATATCACCAGCATCACCAACGTCAATTGTGGTGACAACGCCAGCATTTGGTGAAGAACGCTCGGTGGCAAGCTGTGCATCGCGCAGGATTGGCCATATGCCAGAAATCGGCTCGTTCGGTTGATATGGCTGGTACGCCGCCAAACTCACAATACCGAACGGCATATCTGGTTGTTGGAACACAGCTCGCCAACTACGGATGGTGAGCGGGAGCAGTGAGCGGTAAGCCTCCGCGTCAGCCACAGATCCGGCGTTCGATTCACCCTGATACCAAATGGCGCCCTTGATTTCTACGCCTGCAAATGGAGCAATCATGGCGTTAAACATTGATGCCGGATCACCACCTCCAGTGCCAGGCGCAACTTCTTGTGAGGGGCGCTGTGGTAGTTGTGGAAGGCCCTGGGCCGATCGACCCATGCGGGAAAGCCATTCACCCGACAGTGGTATTGACGCATTGTTTGCGTCGGCACAAGTGATGCGCATTATCTCTGGCGGACTCATGAATCCACCTTCGCCTTGCATATCAACCACCTCAAGCGCAATGGTCCATGAACCCGACTTCACCATTGATGCTGGTATTCGGTAGCGCCGCGATGTTGCTAAATCAGAAATAGTGTTTGCAATCGGTTGACCATTGACGAATAGGACATCGGCATCGTCAATTGCTCCAAGCTCAATGAAACACTCCTTGCCATCCCACTCCGCGGGGATTTCCACGGCGCGTCGATACCACTCAATGCCATCGATGTCCTTACGTACAGGATCTGTGCTCCACCGGAGCGGCAGATTGACAGGCTTCCATTCATTTGCCTCTTCAGGTGCATCCTTGGAGAACCACTTTCCCTTTGCACCCGGATCCGTGGCGTTGATAGCACTCCACCACGCGGTACCGGCTTCCTGAAATCGCTTTCGCTCTACTTGGAATGCAGCATCTCGCTCTGCCACAGAAAGGCTGCTCCACGCGTCCACAGAACGGCGTAGTTCGGCGACTTTGGCTGTATAGAGTGGATCCGCGCCAAGGGTGGCGAGGTCAGTCCATGGTTCAGCGCGGGTTCCGCCCCAGTTGAGTTCCAAGATTCCAATCGGCACGCCTGTTGCTTTATGTAATTCTTGTGCAAACCAGAAATCAACTGCACCCATCTGTGGGGCGCTCGTTGGTGACAACACAATCCACGTCGCATTGACAGTGAACGCTGGCCGGTTAGCGGTGACATGTGGTGCTCGCAAGAACCGGATAGATGGCTCATTTGCAATGGCAACTCCGGCGGTGGTCTGGTCACCAGTGCCGCCCAATGTCCATTCCATATTGCTTTGGCCACCAGCAACCCAGATGTCACCAACCACGACATCTTTCACACTCACCGTATTTGCGCCCCGTACCTCGAGGGTGAGTGGATCATCACTGCCAGCCATTGGCGCCAGCTCCACGACAAACCTGCCGCCTTGGCCAGCCGTCACACGCCCACTTCGCAGTACGGCCCCCTTTGAATCAAGCAGTTCCACCGTGATCTGTTCGTTGGGTTGTGCAGTACCAAACACGTGCGTACGCCGGTCGCGCTGCAGCACCATGTGATCGGTGAACGCCGCTGGAAGGGTTACATCGGCGAGGGTGGCAAAGCAACAAATGGCAGCCATTGGAACAGCAACATTGGATGAATTGGTCAGGCGCATATGTGGATGATGCCCGGAGCCGGGCGCATATGCAATATCGTTTACATATGGCAGATTCTGAAAGACCACGGATTGGTATCACCGCGGACATAACTCGCGACGATCGCGGCCGCGCGCGGCACCAAGTACCCGCGACCTATATCGACGCCGTTGTTGCCGCTGGTGGACTCCCAATCATTTTGCCAGCCAGTGCCAAGTTGCGGAAAGAACTGCTTGGTGCGGTAGACGGAGTGATCATCATTGGTGGCAACGATGTGGACACCCGTGAGTTTGGAATTCCACTTCACCCCCAAGCACAGGTGATAGATGCGGCGCGACAAGCGGCGGATTTTGCTCTACTTGAAGACCTTGATGCGACACCCACGCTTCCAGCACTAGGCATTTGTCTTGGTATGCAACTCATGGGCGTTCATCAGGGCGCGGAACTTATTCAGCACCTCGGCGATCGGTTGCCTGACAGTGATCGGCACCGCAATGATTGCCAACACATGGTGGAGAGTGCTCTTGGGAACGGACCAGTTGCCAGCTCACACCACCAGGCGCTCGCCGATGCGGGACGCCTTGAGGTCATCGGCCTGTCGGATGATGGAGTGATTGAGGCGATTCGGGATCCATCCAAGCCGTTTTATGTGGGCGTGCAGTGGCACCCAGAGCGAACCGACGATTTGACCATGGGACTTGGCGTAATTCGCCTCCTCGTGGAAGCAGCGCGCAGGCGGTAGGCTGATTTCATGCTCATTCCCACCTTTGTCGCCAGTATCGCTTTCTTCTCAATCGGTGATGTCTTGGTTCCAGGCAAGCCAGCACCCGCCTTCACTGTTGACTCGTTTGTTCGCGGCCAAGAGGTGAAGACACTTGAGTTGGGCAAGGTGCACGTGATCGAATTCTGGGCAACCTGGTGTGGGCCATGTGTTGCCAGCATGCCGCACCTCACTGAACTTCAGAAACAGAACCCAGACGTTCAATTCATCGGTGTTGCGGGATTTGAACGCGGGAAAGACGCGTCGGATAGTAAGAATCGTGTTCAAGAATTTCTTCAGGCCAAGAGTGACCGGGTTGGATTTGCCATTGCATTTGATGGCGACGGAACCATGGCAACAGAATGGATGACGGCCGCGCGGCGCAACACCATTCCAACATCGTTCGTCGTTGGCAAAGATGGCAATATTGCATTTATTGGATCACCAAACGCAGAACTTGATGCTGCGATAGCTGAGGCAAAGAAGGCGGTCTCTTCTGTTGTCCCCCCCGCGCCAACAGCAACAAAGCCAAACACCACTGATTCAGGAAGCCCTGTAAAAACAGTCCAAGTGAGCGAAGAACCAACAGATGAGAAGGGGACATCCACCACCACATCTGTTTCTACAGAAACTCACTCCGTTACTAAAAACGGGGTATCAAGTAATAGCGTCGTAACTGTTGAGACCACAGTCGAAATTCGCGATGGCCGCCGCAAGACCACAGTTTCGCGCACCGAGGCGGGGTCTAGTGATGCAGCGAAGCAGTCATCAGGAACAACCGGCGCCCCTGGAGCAAAGTCGTCATCGGGCGCGTCAGGGAGTTCATCTGGATCATCAAAGTCGAGTTCGTCTGGCAACCAGCCCTGATCTCTAAGTGCTTCCTGCATATTGCACCAACGTCGTGGCGGGGCGCACCATCAAAGAGACGTGCGCAAATGTGGAGCGAGTATTCATTCAAGTACGGGATCGTGTTGCGCCAAACACGATGCTTCCGCTTGGCTTGTGGTTGTCAGCCCGCGCGGCTGAACAACTTTCCGAGTCTGTAGGAGGTGGTGCGGAATTGCGCGATCGTTTAGCGACGGCTGGGCTTTCGATTGTCACACTCAATGGGTTTCCATATCACGACTTTCACGGTTCTGAGGTGAAATTACGGGTTTATGAGCCACACTGGGCAGACACGCGCCGCGCCCTTCATACACAGCGCCTTGCTGATTTACTCCCTGACTTGTTGATGCCAGGCACGCGCCGTGCATCCATCTCCACCCTGCCGCTTGGCTGGCGCGCGCGATTCAGTCAAGAAGGCTGCGGAGCGAGTATTGGTGTTGCGAGTGCGCTGTTGGAACAAACCGTGCGTCACTTGGCGCGCCTTGAGGATAGAACCGGAATTCGAATCACAGTTGATATTGAGCCAGAGCCAGGCTGCATGCTTGATCGTGCAGTTGATGTGGTTGGGTTCTTTGAACACGCCTTGCACGCGCGCCGTGGCGAACCAGACCCACGTCGATATGTTGGCGTATGTCATGACACATGTCACGCGGCGGTTATGTTTGAAGACCAAACAACAGTGCTTCGGTCTTACCGCGCCGCCGGAATTAGCGTGAATAAGATTCAACTTTCAAGTGCACTGATTGCGGACGGAAGCAGAGAATCGCTTGCAAGTCTCAGTAGTTATTCTGAAGCGCGCTATCTACATCAAACTTGTGTTCGTGCCACAAACGGCACGGTTCGATTTTTTGACGACCTTCCGGTAGCGCTTTCTGAAAGCCCTGTTGGTGAGTGGCGAACACATTTTCACGTACCGGTATTTGCCCCAAGCCTTGGCTGCCTTGGTACCACACAAGCCGGGATAGTCGAGTGCCTGAATGAAATCGGGTTGTGGCCCATCGAAGATCGACCCGTGTTGGAGATAGAGACTTACGCATGGGATGTATTGCCAAGCGGTGTTTGTGGTGACACCGCCCTTGTCGACGGAATTGTGCGGGAGATCGAGTGGTGTTCTCAGTACATAGAGCCCGCAGGCCAGTCGTCCGCGTTGAGATCATCATGAGTAATTCATTGCCGGTAAGCGCATGGTTGTCTGTGTTACGAATATCAAACGCGCCAACAGTGATTTCGCAGGTACTCGCTGGTGTTGCGATCGGTATGTACACCCACGTCATCGATACGTACGCACTATTTGGTGTAACAGTGCTTGTTGGTGTTGGCATACTTCTTTCGTACTTAGCAGGAATGGTTCTCAATGATGCGTTTGATGCGCGGATAGACGCTGTTGAGCGACCAAGTCGACCAATACCATCTGGACGAATTTCTCTCTTCATCGCCCGGTTTGTCGGTGGTTCGATGTTGCTTGTTGGTATTGGCATGCTTGCTGTTGCATCACCAGCGACATTTATTTGGGCGCTGTTGCTCGGCGTGTGCATTGTTGCTTACGACATTCTGCATTCACTGTCAGCAAGCAGCTTCCTGTTAATTGCATCTTGCCGCGCCCTGGTGCCGATCATTGCCGCATTTGCGGTAAACCAACATGCGGAATGGTCCCTCCTTTCATGGGTTGCGTTTGGATCATTCGCATTCATTGCGGCTGTCAGCATTGCGGCAAGGAATGAAATGGTCGGCTTTGGTGTAGTCGCCCGAGCCGCATCGTGGGTGTTAGTGGTCGCAACGTGTGTCCCCGTTGCGATGTGGTATGTCGCTGGAGTCTGTCCGAACAACGCGTTGTTTGTCGCGGCGGGATTGGGGTCGATCGCAATAGCGGTGTCCCTGGTCATGGTTGGCATTCGCACCGCATCTTTCTATTGGGAAGGCCCATTCTCGCTGGACTTTGCCTAGTAATGTTGGTTGTGGCCCGGTCCCTGCAACCGCGATTCGCTGGCAGCTAAAGGGCGGCTCGCCTTGCTACCATTCGCGCCCGCATGCAGATTCTTGCCGATACATCGCTGACGAATTACATCCCGATAGCCATCGCTCTGGCGATGAGTATCGGTTTCGCCGTTGTGAATGTCGGGGCCAGCCTCATTCTTGGGCCGCGCCGCCAGGGCGCCATCAAGGGTGCAACCTATGAGTCAGGCATGGAGGCGATTGGCTCCACACGCAAGCGCTTCAACGTGCGCTTCTTTGTAGTGGCGATGACCTTCTTGCTCTTTGATGTAGAAGTGATATTTCTCTACCCATGGGCAGTTGCATACAGCCAACTCGAACCACAAAGTCCCATGGCGGGATTGTTTCTGGCGCGCATTCTCTTCTTCATTAGCACCAGCGTCATTGCTTACATCTATGCATGGCGCAAGGGTGTGTTTCGCTGGGACTAATGCCGGCGCGAGAGTGGATGCTTGACACACACAAACAGGATTGCCGGGGCACCAAGAGCGTCACTGGTTGTGTGACGCCCGTGGATGTGTGACGTCACCAGCTTTCTATCGCATGCAATTATCACCAACGCTCGCTGGCACTCTGTGGCGCCAGTGGCCATGAGTCACCATGAATCCCATTGATGGTGGTGCCGTTGTGAATACCCGATCGCACAAACTCTAGGAAATCACATGGAAATGGCAGTTCTGGCTTGGTGAGAGCATCAAGCTCAGCAATTTCTTGCACACTGAGATGGACGTTCATGGCACCCATGTTGTCTTCAAGTTGTTCGAGCGTGCGTGTACCAATGATCGTGCTGGCAACACCTGGTCGGCCCATTGTCCAACGCAATGCGAGTTGAGCAACAGTGCACTGCTTACTACTCGCCATGGCGTGCATTGCATCAAGCAATGTCCATGTTCGTTCGGTAAGGAACTTCGAATCAGGCTTCACGCGAGTGGAACCATCATCTTTGGGTGGATGAGAGCGACTGAACTTTCCACTAAGAACGCCCCCTCGCAATGGACTCCAAGGCGTGACACCCATTCCCTCATGAATAGCCATCGGAATGAGTTCAGCTTCGACAGTTCGCTGTAGCAGGCTGTATTCGATCTGCAACGCGACGATTGGTGTTGTTCCATTGTTACGAGCAAAGGACTGGGCGATCGCACACACCCAGGCGGGATGGTCGCTCAGTCCAATGTGGCGCACTTTGCCTTGGCGGACTAGTAGCTCCATGCCGCGCATTAACTCGTCGATCGGTGTGAGGCGGTCCCAGAAGTGGCACCAAAGAAGATCGATGTAGTCAGTTCCGAGGCGACGCAGGGAGTGCTCCACCGCGTTCATCATGGCCTTTGAACCACTTCCGCCCCCGTTTGGGTCGCCCGGCCACATGTTTCCACCAAATTTCGTGGCAATCACCACGCGATCACGGCTGCCGGCGCCAGCGCCTGTATGGAAGTAGTCACCAAGGACCTTCTCACTGTGCCCTTTGGTGTAAATGTTGGCTGTATCAATAAAATTTCCACCAAGTTCAAGGTAGCGAGCGAGCATGGCATTGCTGTGAGCGACATCAGTTCCGAAGCCCCACTCAGTACCAAAGGTCATAGCGCCAAGGCAAATTGGATGAACTCGAAGGCCGCTGCGGCCAAGGGTGACGTAGTGCGGCGAAGGTGTGTGCATGGCAGCACGATATGCCCGCTCTTCCCTATGCTGCAAGTCTGTGTCTAAATCACCATCATTGACGTTCTTTGGGGCTGCAGGCGAGGTCACTGGAAGTTGCACGCTAGTAGAGACGGAACACGCCCGCGTCTTGATTGACTTTGGTCTGTTTCAGGGCGCGATGTCCCAAGAGCAGCGCAACAGGGTTCCCCCCGCCCTGGACTTTCGGCGATTGAACGCCGTTGTTTGCACCCACGCTCATATTGATCACTGTGGTCGATTGGGGATGCTGCCTCGCCTTGGATTCGAGGGACCCATCTTCTGCACCGAGCCAACAGCAACACTGTTGCCGATGGTCCTTCGTAGTTCTGCAAACCTTCAGAAGATGCGGGTTGAAGAATTTCGCGAGGGCACAGGACCAGACGCCGTGGTGTTGGATCCACCACCAGACTCGTCATTGCAGGATGATGATCGGCACGAAGATCCACCGGTTCTATACGCCCGCGGTGACGCTGAGCGTGTCAGTCGGAACTTAGTCGGGGTGCCTTATCGCGTATGGCGGGAGATTGTTCCAGGCATTCGCATGCGCCTTCATGATGCGAGCCACATCATCGGTAGCGCATCAGTGGAACTTGAGATCACGCATGGCGCATCACGCACTCGAGTGGTTTTTTCAGGCGATATTGGCCCTTCTGGTGAGACGTACCTAGCCGCTCGTGGTCATGCACCAGAAGCAGACGTAGTGGTCATGGAGTCCACCACCGGCAGCCGTCCTATTGGGACACACGCTCCAGATACCGATGCATCACTGCGCGAGGTGATCGAGCATTGCCGTCATGGTCGTCGCACCGCCATCATGCCAACCTTTAGTGTTGGCCGCGCGCAGGTGCTTGTGCATCACCTGGCACAGTTGTCGCGCGAAGGATTGCTTGATGACATTCCGGTGTATCTCGACAGCCCAATGGCCATCCGCGCGGCTGAGTTGTGTGTTCAACACCCAACACTGCTTTCAGGGACCGCCCGAGCAATGATTGGTCGCGGGCACTCACCGTTTGAATTCGATTCGCTTCATTGTCTGTGGTCTCGCAAGCACTCATTGAAGATTGCCGGGCGCGATGGTGCAGGCATCGTTCTTGCTGGCAGTGGCTTCTGTGATGCTGGTCCGGTGTTGCATCACTTGGAAACAGCTCTTGGTCACGACCGCGGATTTGTGGTGTTCACCGGCTACGTGTTGCCGGGTTCGATGGCAGAATCTTTGGCGAACGGGGTTGCCAAGCGTGTCCGCATCAATGGAACGGAGTTGGACGTTCGGGCGCGCATCTCACGATTGCAGGGTCTGAGCGGTCACGCCGATGCAGATCAGATGTGCGACTGGGTGGCCGGTAGTGGGCACGTTCCAGGGTTGGTTGTCTTGAACCACGGCGATGATGCGGCGCGGATCGGCATGGAAAGCCGCATTTTGGCGGCCATGACCACCAAGGTTGTCCGTCCAGCGTGCCAAGACACAGTTGCCCTTGCCTAAATCCATTCCTGTGTAAGGTGTCTGGTATTCAATTGGACGAGCCCTATTGCGGTAATAGGGGGCAGATCGCCACACGATCAAACCATTTTCGCCCCACGATCGCCACTATTCAATACAAATTACGATCAGAAGTCTTTTAAGGACCGCCGTGTTATCAGCCGCCATATGGACGCGTCGTTCATGAGTGGGTGAAGGAACCATGACCGGGCGACTGCCATTCGCAACATGTCCGATAGTGGATCAAATTACCGTGCCTTCTGATCGATGAATCTGACAGATGATGTTCGTGCCTGTTCTTTCGATTCGTCGATACGATTCGATCAACGGGATGTCTGCATGTTCCACGTGGAACATTGCTCAGCATTACTCAAGGAGTTCACTATGGCCAAGGCACCTGATGATCGCACCAAGATGACGCAATCGAAGTTGGGCCGTGGTCTTGGGAGTTTGATCCCAGTGCCGATCCAGCGAACAACAAGTGCCGGGGGTGCACAACCAGTCACAGGCACCACATCCGAGGTTTCGGGGCGCAACACGGGCGACACAAATACCGCGTTTGGGGGGCGCACAAGCGCACCCTCCGCTGGCGCGGTTGAGCCTAAACCGGCGCAGACGGTGTTGTTGGCAGATGCCTCGGCAGACCAATTGGCAGACGGGATGGTGACATTCATCTCGGTTCGGGCGATTCAGCCTGGCAAGTACCAACCACGTGGTGGCATGGATCCGGTTGCTTTGGACACGCTTGCGCGCAGTATCGAGCAGTCAGGATTGATGCAGCCGGTGGTTGTGCGCCCTTTGAATGGCTCACCTGGGCGGTTTGAATTGATCGCTGGCGAACGCCGTTGGCGCGCTATGGATCAGCTTGGGCGCACAGAAATACCTGCGATTGTCCAAGCTGTTGACGATCGCCAGGCTGCTGAGTTGTCCCTCATTGAGAACCTCCAGCGTGAAGACCTCAACCCAATGGATCGCGCTGCGGCACTCCGCCGCCTTGCTGATGACTTTGGACTGACACACCAAGACCTCGCTGGTCGGGTCGGGCTTGACCGCGCGACTGTGTCAAATTTGCTTCGCCTCAACGACCTAGATGGTGGCTCTGCATCGCACGTGCGCTCGGGGGCTATCTCCTTAGGACACGCCAAGGTTCTCTTGGGCGTGACCGAAGTTGGCGTGCGAAGAAACTTCGCCGAGCAAGCAGCGGTGCACGGCTGGTCTGTTCGAGAGCTCGAGGGTGCTGTTCGGGATGTTGCAAGTGTTCCACGTGGAACACCACTCACCAAAGCAAAGTCACGCGGGCCGAAGAGCGCCCATCTGGCCGACCTCCGTCGGCAACTCGAGCAACACCTCGGTACCCGTGTTGACATCAAGGTTGGTCGAAAGAAGGGCGCCGGTGAATTACGAATTCAGTTCTTCTCACTCGATGAATTCGACGGGCTCATGCAACGTATCGGATTCGACAAAAATCGCCTTCCAGACTAAATCCGTCCAATAACCATTAACACTGCGTTACCACGTCTTTGCCGACCATGTCAAACGCAACGATCAGCAATATGAATCAGATCACTCTTCACGGTACGAAGCACCTCATCACCACATCCATTCTTTGCACTCTTGGTTGCCTACTGATGTTGGGCGTCGCGAGTCCTCAACAAGCGCCGACAGTGCCTGCGAAGGTTGCCACGCCTGCTGTCACGGCGATCTCTGGCCCCCAGGTATTCACAGTGGACGATGTCCACTCCATGGCTTTATTCCGCGTCCAGCACTTTGGCGCGGGTCAGTTCTGGGGCCGATTCAACGACATTGAAGGCAACTTCACCTTTGAACCAGGCAAAGCAGAGGGCATGAAATTCGACATCACCATCAAGGTGGACTCGGTCGATACCGCCAATGATGACCTCAACAAGCACCTTCGCAGTCCAGATTTCTTCGCTGCAAAAGACTTTCCGTCGATGACCTTCAAGAGCACAAGTGCAAAGAAGGCGGACGACATGGTCTATGACGTGACCGGCGACCTTACCCTGCACGGCGTTACTAAGTCTGTTGTTGCGCGCGTCGAGTATTGCGGCATGGCGGACATGGGTCGCGGTCTCAAAGCGGGATTTGAGGCTCAATTAGTGATTAAACGCAGTGACTTCGGTATCAAGTACGGCACCGACAAGGGCGCCATTGGTGACAGCGTAAAGATCGTTGTCGGTCTCGAGGGCGGGGTAGCGAAAAAGTAGTTCGACGGCCGCCATGGAACTCGACATCATCATTCGTGCAGTGTTAGCACCCACACTAGCAGTGTTGGTGGTGATGTTGCTGTTGCATTGGATCTCAAACAAGATGCATTCGTGGACACCGGCCAAGCACGGGCGCCGTCACGTCGCTTTGTGTTTCTCACTCAACCTCTGGATGCCAATTCTTGTTGTCATTCCGCCCATTGCCGCACATTTCCATTTACAACCCGGGTTTGAGTGGCCATGTACAACCGCTTATGGCTGGCTACCGGTATCGCTGCTGATTGGCGCATGCGGCGCGATGATCACAACCAATTTCACGAAGCAGTCGTGGCAACCAAGTGCGGTGATAGTGGTAGCCGTGTGCTCTACGGTGGTTCTTGCCCCGCCAGGAATCGGCGGAGTTCCACAACATTTTGTTGTTGCGCTTGTCGCAACACTTTCCGCATGTGGTATTGCGCAGTCGGCTACACAAACAAGGGCAGCAACATGTGCTGCACTGATGGCCGTCGCGGCATGCGCCAGTGTGATGTGCATGTTGAGTGGATTCGCGAAGCTAAGCGTGGTTGTTGCTGCACTGAGCGCAGGGAGTGCGACATTTGCGGTTGCAGCCATGTTCTTTCCATCGGTTCACCTTGGCCGCGCGGGCGCCACAACATTCGCCTGTTCACTCACAGCCTGTGTGTTTGTTGGCGCCGGATACGACGAAAGCGGATTTCCATGGTGGACGTGGGTGATGTTGGCCATATCACCAGCACTCATGAGCGTCAGTGCGCTCCGGGCCGTTTCGAGCCGTCCGCGTGTCAGGTTGTTCGCAGTTGTCGGAGCTCCCGCAGTATTTGCTGCAGGTGCAGTCATCGCTGCGGTATTGATATCCGGTGCGATGTTCAAACAATCAAACCAAAGCACCCCCAGCGGGTCGAACAGCACCGATCGACAACCGTAGGATGCCAATCATGCTCGCGTGGATCCCATTTCTGCAACCCGCCCCTGGAGTGTCCACTTATTGGTGGGCGTTAGTATTTCCGCTCTCCTTCTTTGTGAGTATGACGTGGCGCGCCATTCGGCAGACGGATCTAGCTGGCTATTGGCCATCGGTTGCGCGGATGTCAGCACAGATTGTGGTTGGCATGCTGGCCCTCTTTGTTGGCCTGGCGATCGTCATTCGCGTGATCGTGCCAATGATGCCCGTGGACTAACACACTGCGTTTGCTCCATCATGAGGCCGCGTGTGTACGCCGAGTGCGCATCCATGCGACGAACTCAAGCACGCCCCACCACGGCAATGCCCAAATCACGGCACCAAGCGCGGCTTGTGGGAACAAAATTCTGCGCACTGCGTGTGAATCACCACTGATCGTTCGTCGCACTGCTTCTTTTGGGCTTTCGCCACTGGTGTCACGTTCTGCAGGTGGAGGAAACCCCTCATCACCTCGTTCGGCGCGCCACGAAGCTGCGACCACTGGAAATGGCCAGCCAATTCCAACGGCCGCGGCGCGCACATGACCAGCGTCAAGCGGCGGTGCTGGTTCAGCCCACTCTGGAACCACCCCAGTCCTTTCCGATGGGTTCACCAGTGGACCAACTGTTTCAACATTGATCCACTGAATACATGCAGATCGACGCTCGGAACCACTCCATGCAGCAGTCCCACGCAGCAAGAGTACGTCGGTGGATTCATGAATGGCCGACATCGTCATTTGCGCGTAGGGCACAGTGGCGGCAGCGCTTACCGCGCCAAGCATCAGGCCGATCGCCGCGTAACCCGCGTGCAGACGAATCGTCATGTCACCTTCTTCACGCCGCCACCCGGTTTCTGGCCCTTGGCGATTGGCGATTTACGCTGTTTACCGCGTTTATGCGCCTGATTCTTCGGCTTGTCACCCTTTTGAACACGCTTCTCTTTACGCTTCAACGCAGCAGGAGCATTCCGGATCATCGCAGCGAGCGATCGTCCAGCTGGCACCGGTGCGTTCGGGTCCGTGCTACCGCCAATAGTCAATGGTCGGTCAACCCGTCGCGTTGGTCGGTCGGTTCGCCCAGCAATCCGTACGCCGCCACTTCGCGCACCAGTTGCCCGTGTAGTAGCCGCCCGCATAGTGGATGGCCGAGCACCAGTTGGACGATCGCCAGTCGGACGAGCGCCAGTCGGACGCGCAATCGGCGCTCTTGGTCCAGCAATGCGTGGTCCCGCCGTGCGGCTTCCGGCACTACGCGGTCCACCAGTACTCATTTCAACTTCGCGGTCAGGCACAGCACCGTCGCGCATCCGCATGTATGCGGCATAAGCAGGCGGCTTCTTGGGCATCAACTTGACGCGCTGTGTGCGCTCCACATGTAGCCAGCGCTCAACATCAGCCGGGCAACGAAGCGTGAATGCCTCAGCACTACCGCCTCCGTGACCAGCGCGTCCAACACGGTGAACATACTCCTCAGGAAGGAGCGGAACGTCGTAATTAATCACGCACCGTGCGGCGGGCACATGCAATCCGCGTGAAGCAACATCAGTGGCAACAACCACGTCTGCATGCCCAGTGGTGAATGCCGCGAGAGCCTCGGTGCGCTGTCGCTGACTTCGGTCGCCGTGGATGAGCACAGTCTTGATCGCGTGTCGTCGCAATGCCGATGCAACCCAACCAGCGCGCCGGCGCGTGCGACAAAACACCATAACACCCTTGCGATTTCCATCTTTGATAAGCGCAACTGTCAAAGCGGTCTTTGACTCATCATCAATGTCATAAATATGCTGACCAAGGTCAGAACGAGGCTCGGGCGTACCGGCCACCTTCGCACGATCGCGACCAACAAGATCAACACGCTCTGGGTCGCGCAGCATTTCTTCAACGACCTTCTCAACAGGTCGCGGCATCGTTGCTGTATAGAAGAGCAACTGTCGTGATTCCGGTGCACGCGAAAGGATTTCCTTCGCCTGTGGAAGGAATCCCATGTCAAGCATGCGGTCTGCCTCATCGAGCACACATTGCTGCACAAACGCGAGCGATATAACATCAAGCTCGCAGAGTTCCTTCACTCGACCTGGCGTCCCAACAAGAAGATCGACGCCAATCGAGACAGCCTCACGCTGTGGCGCAAGTGGGCTCTTTCCGTAAACGGCAGCGGTTCGCAACACTGAACCACGGAACAACAGTGCAGCCTCGCGCGCAACCTGTTGTGCCAGCTCGCGTGTTGGACAAAGAACAAGGGCGCGAAGTCGTCGTCGCGGATCAACGGGCCGACCACGAACGCGCAGTGGCGGATCAGCCAAGAGTTTCATTGCTACTGGTAAGAGGTACCCAAGTGTCTTGCCGGTACCAGTGGCCGCAACAACCGCAACATCCTTGCCAGTACTTGCCGTGGGGATCGCTGCCCGTTGCACAGGTGTCGGATCAGTCACGCCCATGCGTGCCAATGACTCCACCAACATCGTTGAGATGCCAAGTGCCGCAAACCCTGAACCGCGCTCCGCTCCTTTAGACTTCATGCGTTGCACTGTACGCGCTTCAAGGATGCGGATCCTTCGTCACAGACGCAGGAAATACCGGAACTGGCGCATCAATGACGGGATCAGCCGGCGCCCGTTGTAGCTCCTTTTCTAGGTACTTGTTGTGCATGCGAGTTTGGCGATCATTCAAGTCGACCTCACGACCATCAACCCACGCTCGGCGGACAACAGTGGTGATTTCGAACGGATCGCCAGACCAAAGCACCAGGGTTGCACTCATTCCAGGCGCAACAGTTCCATAGTGGGCGCCCACTCCGGCCAACTCAGCAGGGACTCGGGTCACACATTCGAGCGCCTGATTCACATCAAGACCATGACCAACAGCGCGCCCGCACTGTGACGGAAGACTGCGTTCGTGGGCGGGTTCATCGCCTGAAGCGATTGAGAAATTCAAACCAGCATTTGCGAGCTTCGCTGGAACCTCAAACACCGCAGAGACACCGTCACTTTCGCGTAACGGCATGCGATTAATACCACGCACAATCACTGGAACGCCATTGGCCTTGAGAAGTGGAATCATCTCTGGCGCACCAAGTCCACCAACCACTACAGGCCGATAGCCGCGGCGAATTGCCCACAGTACGGAAGCCTCAATTTGTCCAGGCCAATTAGCATCAAGAAGCACTGGTTCGCGCTTTTCAATGACACCACGGAGTGACTCATAGCGCGCATCTTTCGCACCACCTGGGTCAGCAGCACGGGCGCGTAAATACGCCTCGGCAGCATCAAAGAATCGATCGATTGCGGCGATTGCCTTATCGCGGTCTTTGCGTTGCTCATCAAACGACTTTGATTGCCAACGCGATTGCACAGGCTCCATCATTGGCCAGTGCACAATCATTCCAGCTTCCGCGTTTACAGTGCGATCCATTATTGTCCACCCATCAAGGCGCATAGCGCTGGCGTGACCACCAACGACGCCACTTACAGGAAAGACGTGCGCCATCAAGATTCCGGCATTGCGCGCTACGGGTGGTAGATCACTGTCGGGGTTCGTCGCGGTTGAAGCCTTAATTTCTGGATGGAAATCACCAAATTCGCTCGTGTCATCAGTGGCCTCAACCTGCGCAGTTTCAATGAGTCCAAGCGTAGTTGCGCTTGCCCAAAGACCCGGCGTCAACACGTGACCAGGTGCATCAATCTCCATCGCATTGGCCGATGCAACACCCAGACCAATTGGTTCGGCTCCAAGGGCAACAATACAACCCTTGTCAAATACAACCCATCCATTGGGAATTGGTTTAGCCCCTGGTGTGCACGGGCGCACATCAACATGCCGAAGCACCATCTGCGTCTGTTGTTTCGGCGCAGGTATCTCGCTGGATTGACGCGCGGTGGCATTCACGGTGATCGTTACTACGACAGAAGCAACAAACCACGATTTACGGTTGTTCATCATCGGACACCTCCTTCGCCGCCAGTGATTTCAAATATTGCATCCCACGAGTCCATTTGGTTACAACCGCACTCACCAGGGCGAATGGCCGCAGGGTCGATTCCTGACCGCACCATTTCCATAAGCCGATCGCGTTGATTCAAGCGCATTCTCGCGAGCAATGGCGTGCCAGATCGGGCGCCTTGGCTGACATTCACGTCATCGACCGGCGGAGTATCAGAGTCCTGCACACCAGGAACCGCGCCGCGCTTTCCGCGCCGACCCTTTCCACCGCCACCATCACTTCCTCCGCCACTCTTTCCCCATTCCGAAGTCGCCAGCGCGATGATCGCCGTTCGTGTCTTTGCGTCGCGTTCGCGCATCATCTGATCGGCCGACATATCAAAGCGGCGCACACCGTCCACCCATGTTTGCATGCAACACGCATAAACACTGAGCGGATCCGCGCTCCAGATCACAAAGTCTGCATCCTTTCCTGGCTCCAACGATCCACACTTTGAGTCGATGCGGAGCTGCTTGGCTGGATTCAGAGTTACAAACTTGATTGCCTCTTCGCGTGGAACACCACCATAACGCACCGCCTTTGCCGCTTCAGTGTTCAAGCGCCGCGCCAATTCGTCGCTGTCGGAGTTGAAACTCGTGACAACACCAGCCTTCCACAACATCTGGCCATTCCACGGAATGGCATCCATGACTTCCATCTTGTATGCCCACCAATCACTGAATCCAGAGGCGCCGGCTCCATGTCGCGCAATCTCATCAGCGATCTTGTACCCCTCGAGCACGTGTTGAAATGTGCCGATTTGGAACTTGAAATCATCAGCGACATGAATCAGCATGGCAATTTCATCTTGCCGATAGCTGTGGCAGTGAACGATGCGCTTACCTTCAAGTATCTCCGCAAGTGTTTGTAGTTCGTAATCGGGTTGCGGCGGCATCATTCGTGCGCGCTCGTCGGGCAACAGGGCGGCGTATTTCACTTGTGCAGCGCGCCACTCACGTGCGGACTGGAATCGATCACGAATCAAAGTCTCCACGCCAAGTCGCGAGCCCGGGTAACGATTTTTGCTGCGGACGACATTCTCACCAAGTGCAAACTTGATTCCCGGGATCGCGCCCTGCAGAGGAAACGCGCTAGAATTTTCGCCCCAGCGAAGTTTCACAACAGAATTTTGCCCGCCAATTGGGTTTGAACTTCCATGTAATTGATTGGCTACCGTGAGGCCACCAGCAAGTTGTCGATACCAATTGATGTCTTCAGGATCTAGGACATCAGCGATGCGCACCTCGGCTGTGACATTCTGTGTCGACTCATTGACGCCGCCATCGATACCGGTGTGACTATGACAATCGATCAATCCAGGCGTGACGTGTAAGCCAGTCCCATCGATCACCATCGTGTCGCCAAGCCCACCCAAGAGCGTTGAGCGCAGATTGTTGCCAATCGCCACGATCTTTCCGTCTTTGACCAAGAGGTCGGCATCGTTCAATATGCCGCGTTCAGAGGCGGTCCAAACAGTGGCGTGCTCTACCAAGACAGACTTGGGAGCAACGCCTATTTCTACGCCACAATCAGCGAGTGGGAACGTGCGAGGGATCGCTGCAAGCACGGGCTTTGGGTCAAACTTGTCAGCATCATCGCCGGTTCCCTTTGGATGATCGTGACCATCGTTGTCACCCTTGTCCGACTTACTTTCCTTGACATCCTTGACATCCTTGACATCCTTGACATCCTTGTCATCTTTGCTGTCTTTGCCACCACCATTCTTTGCACGCTTGTTCTTGCGTTCTTCCTTCGGATCGGGTGCGTCCCCTGTGCGCGCACCTGCAAGAATGTTCCAGCGTGCAACACGACCATCGGCCGCAGTGAGAGTGATGACAGCGCTGTAAATCCAGCGCGCGCATCATCGAAGTTCGCACCGTCGGCACGAATCGACGGAGAATCATCTCGTTTGTGTTCGCCACTACCGCCGCCACCTTGACCACCACCTTGACCACCTTGACCACCTCCGCCACCACCTTGACCACCACCTTGACCACCACCACCACCGCCACCACCGCCACCGCCGCCGCCACCTCCACCGCCATTCCCACCATCGCCACCATTCGCCCCTGCTTCAACCTTCCCCTCTTTCGCATCAACCGCTGCCACTGCCTTTGGAAGTCCAAACGAAACGGTTCGCTCATCAGCATCAACGGTCACCGACTGTGGCATCACTGTGAATGCACCAGACCCATCAGGCGCAGCCATGGCATAAACACCTTTCATCGGGAATTTGCTCACTGGCTCAACTTCGTGCCGCAATCCTGCGATCCACACTTCGCGAATCTTTGAATCTTCGCCATAGAGCGGACCCTTACAGACCACGAGATTTGCCATACGACCAGCGCGCACTTCACCGGCGATGCTGGACATTCCAAGTATGCGCGCTGGATGAGTGGTGAGCGCGGCCAAGAGCTCATCTTCAGTCGTTCCGCATTCTGTTGTGCGCCGCGCTGCCTTTGCAAACTCACTCACATCTTTCAGACGCACCGTACTTACCGCCGTAGGAACGCCAGCACGCAACAGCTCAGAGAGATTTGTTGGCGCTAAGGCCCACTTCTCAAGCTCGCTCAGGGGCACGGCGTCAATAGCGTGCGGAGTCTGTATGTCGGGGGTCCTTGGGAAGTTCAAAGACACCACTACCGGTCGGCCAGTTGCCTGCACTTCTGCGAGCCTGCGGTACTCGAGCCCACTACCAATGAAACCAGCGTCAAGAGACATCTCGCGCGCAAGTGCATCAGCTCGCAAGAGATTGCGTTCGTCACTTGCATCGAACCACACGCGTTGCTTTCCACCTGCCGCAGCGTGCAGAGACTCAAGAGCATTCGCAAGAACCGGTGGCTCGTTTCCAGCGGGATGCGCCTGCCATACTGTTGTGCACTGCGCGTGCCATGCAGCGTCGGCAAATGTCTGGCGCTGCAGTGCAATCGCCCCCATGAGCGCGCCCGGATAGGTAGCTCGGCTCCACGAGGCTTCATCATCAGCACCGACCGTTGTTTCAAAGGACACGCAAGTACCTGCATCTTCGACCACAGTGCGGGCTGCGCGCGGATCGTCTCCAAGGAGCGTCACTTGTGCAGTTCCTCGAAAAATCCCGGAGTTTGGATGTAGTGCGGCCGCAGTGAAACCAAGTGCTCGCAATTCCTTGCGAGAATCACCGGACATCACCGGTAGATCACTCGCGCGTACTTGTGGCACAACTCGAGCGTTCCAGTGTGCACCACGTTCACTCGCCGCTGCGCGAGCTGCCGCAGAACTGTCAACGCGAACACAGGCGTCGATAAATCCCGCATACACCGTGCATCCACCACAGTCATGAATGGTGGTTCCAGCAGGAATTTCAAATGAACCACGCGCGCCGGTGCGTTCAATCCACCCGTCTTTCATCAACACCACGGCATCGGCGAGTCGCTCGCCTGGCATTGCTGCAATGGTCACATTGACCAAGGCATCTCGGCGCACATCGGCTGGCCGCATGCCGATTGGCGGTGCCTCTTGTGCAACCGCAACTCCACTAAATAAAACCGCGCCAGCTGACACGGTGGTCAACAAGGCGCGGAGAAGAGACAGGTTTGGTCGACCGAGGTGTGGCGAGCTGCGCATAAGCGCATTTCACACATATTCAGGCGGTCATGTGCGGAAAATCCCGCGATTAACCATTGACGTCGCGGAGCAGTCCATCAATTGCTGACTGCAACTTCTCTGGCGACTCATAAGTACCACTTGCAATCGCTTGCTTGATAGCTTCAATCTTTGCCATGCGAACATCTGGCAACGCGCGGACTGCATCAAGATGGCGGGCGTGGTCTGATAGTTCAACGCGATCTCGACCTTCGGCCCAGCGTGGTGCAGATGGCGCGACTTCTGATTGCGCTGTTGCGCGATATGCAGCAGCAGCCTCGTTGACGCGATGCGCAGCTCCTGCTGCTCCGAGTCCGTGGGTGAGTCCGACTTGTCCGATGTCGTTCATGGCGCTCTCCAGCCGGTCGTATGTCAAATCCTTTTGACACACTTTCCGTTGCGGGCCGCATTCGATCCATCGAGCGGCGAGCCTTCGGCGAACGTCGCCGATGCAGACTGTGGTATCGTCAATCCTGTCGAGAATCCTTGAGGCATTTCGTATGCTAGCCCGGTGAGCCTATGGTCAATAAGCCTAAATGTCACAAAATGTCCCGCGTCTTGACCACCGCAGGGCTATTAGCGGCATTTCTGATCGCAGGATGCGATTCCACCCCCGCCGTTACTTCTGACGCCGACACAAAGGCAAAGGTGGCAACAGATGCCACTGCGAAGCCAAGCGCAAACACCAAGACGGTCTCGCCAGTCAAGACCGGAACCCTCACGCCCGTTGGCCAGAATGGGCCGAAGCGGTTGGAGGTAAAGCGACCCGTTACCCCCGGTACCCCCGTTACCCCCGTTACCCCCGGTACCCCTGCGCCAGCCATCCCACCGGCCCCAACCCCAGCCACCGCGGTGACTCAACCCCCCGCCTCGTCGGCGACTACAGCCGATCCGACGCTCGCGCTCATGAACCCCGGCGACGAAGTTGTGGAACTCAGTTCACTCGCCGCTGCCAATAAAGTCGGTTCAACTGGGAAACCACCCGTACCCACACCAGCACCAGCCAGTGTGGCCGCCGCGCCCAATACGCGCGCCCCCTCCGCCGCTGAGCGCGCCGCGGCCGCTCGTATGGCTGCTGGAAGTGATGCACAGCGCCAAGCGCAAGCGACAGCCGCCGCCGCACGCACCGCTGCACGAACAGATGTTGACGGCAGCCAGACGGGATGGAGCGTGTTGTTGGCCTCCGTTACCGGCGCAGAACATCAAGTAAACGCGAACGCTATTCGCGAAGAAGTTGTTCGCCGTTACCCACAACTGAATGACGCTTATGTCAGCACAACACAGCGCGGAAGTGTTGTGCTTGTTGGCCATTTCACTGGACCACAAGATCCCGCTGCCCAAGCGGAGTTGAAGGTTGTCAAGGAAATCAACGAAGGCACCACGCGTGCATTTCCACGCGCCATGCTTACCCGCATGGGTGGCGGCGCAGAGGCTGGACCACCGGGACCAAACGACCTTCGTATTGTGAGACGCTCGCGCCCAAATGCAACGTTGTATTCACTACAAGTAGCAGTGTGGAGTGCGTTCGGTACGAGTGAGTTAAAGATGAGTGAAATCAAGCGGTCTGCAGAAACATACTGCCGACAACTTCGTGCCGATGGAAACGAGGCGTATTACTTTCATGATTTCGACACCAAAACAAGCATTGTGACAGTGGGCGTGTTTGGAGCAGATGCATACGATTCCAAGAGCACGCTCTATGCACCAGAGGTAGAAGCGGTCATGCGAAAGTTCCCCAAACACTTAGTGAATGGCGAAGAACTTTTGATGCCCGTCGACATGCGCGACCCCACCGGAAAGACCATGCCACAGTCGCCCCGACTCGTGGAAATACCCAAATTTTAAAACGCACTGTTCGGCATTCACTCAATGATCGTGCCAAGCATTTCTATCACCCGTCACATAGTTAGCGCGTTGTTGGGCAGTGCGCTTGCATCCTCCGCGTTGTTCGTGTCGGGGGGTTGTTCATCACCCACACAATCAGTGGTAGTACAAACAACATCACCGGCTGCTACTCCGACAGCTACCCCTCGCGCAACGGTGTGGCTGTTCATTTCAACAGATTGCCCAATTTGCAATGGCTATCAACCAGAGCTTGAACGCATGCGTGCGCGCTATTCGCCACTTGGTATTGACTTCATTGGCGTCTACCCAGAAGTTCCGTTGAGCACACAAGAGGTCGCTGACCACGTTCGTGACTTTGCTATCACATATCCAACGGTCATTGACTCAGATCGCTCCTTGCGAAAGCGCTTCGGTGTGCGGTTTGTTCCAGAAGTCATAGTCACTGCAGGCGGTCACGGTGCGGCGGTTGATCAAAGTGCCTTCCTGTATCGAGGACGCATCGACGATCAATATCCCGAACGCGGTTCTCGCCGGCCAAGTGCAACCGAACACGATTTGGAGAACGCACTACAAGCGATCACCACCGGGCGAGTACCGAATGTCCGGGTCACCACACCTGTCGGGTGTGTATTGGAACCATGATCTCTTTAGGTGTAGAAACGAAATACGCCAAGCGGCGCCCAGGCTCGTAATGATGCTTACATTTGCGACATTTCTTGTAGTCCAGCACGCGACGACCACACCCACGGTCGCCACACCAGTAACACCATCTGGTTGGTCAATCTTCAGCACACACTGTTTGAATTGCCACAGTCAGGGCGGAAGTTCTCCACTGCGCCTTGATACACGTGCGGTCATTGCGCGCAAGGCAGCGACTATTGCAACAGTACTGCGTGAGCACTTCATGCCGCCGTGGCTTCCAAATTCCGGCGGGCCATTTCACGGGTCGCGAATCACAGATGCGGAGCGCACCGCGCTCAGTGCCTGGGCGACTGCTGGTGCAGACGACGCGCCACTGATTGCGCCGATAGCACCTGTAGCAACAACACCGCCCGCGTTACTCGCCAACATGACCGTCGCCGCTGGCTGGGACATCCCCGCAGACGGCATTCACATGCGCACATTCGCGTTGCATTCGCCAGCACTGCCAGACCGCGTTCGCGCCGTACGAATGACTCGCGCATCGGCCGCGATAGAGCGTGCTATGGTGAGTATTGATCCAAGTGGAAGCGTGCTCCGTTTGGATGAACTCGATCCTGGTGATGGTGCGCACACTCGCGGCGATGGGCCTGTTTCCTCGGCTGGATCCTTCGCAATGCTTGGTGTGGACAGTGCCTGGGAGCTTCCTGATGGCTGGTCTGCCCAGCCAGGAATCGGAGATCTTGTGGTTGAGCTCCACGCAACCGGGCGTGGTGCCGCGATGCCCGCCACAGTGAATATTTCGTTCACGGGCGGCTCGCCTACCGATCGGTTGGCGGAAGCATTCGCTGCTGGTCCATTGGGCGCAGTGCGTATTGATCGAACGGAACGCACAATACGAACCGACAGTTCGCCGCTTGTGGTTGATGTAGAGCTGGGGGTACTTGGTTTGCGCAGTGACGAGCGTTGCACATCTGTTTGCGTGCGCGCCGTCGCGCCTGATGGCGCAGAGCGCGTTCTCCTAGATATCCCAACGTATCGCGAAGGACGCGATCGCTCCTATCGATTTGATCCACCGATTTCTCTTGTGCGCGGAACAAACATACGCATCGACACAGTTCATAGCGACGAAGTAGCAGTGAATCATTCCAAGCCAATGGCGATCTTGTGGTGCGCGCGAACACGCACGGACGCCACAGAAGCGCGCGCCACCCAATCCGTGATACCACTACAAATATTTGACGCCGCTGAAGTGCCAGGCATCACCCCCACTGATGGCCTGACTTGGTTCGATGCGATCGCAGCATGTAATGCCCGGAGTGCGCGCGATGAATTACCACTCGCGTACCGCATCGAGCACATGACGAAAGACCCCGTTGGGGCTCACATCATGCGCGCACAGGTCACATGCATGAACGGCAAGGGGCATGGCTGGCGCCTGCCACAAGCCTCGGAAGTGGTGCAAGATCTGAACGCGCCCAGCGACCGGTGGCTGTGGACCGAAGACGCCATTGGCTTATCGGCGTTCGTTCTAGTGTCCCCACGTGACCTGCGGCGGGATGCGCTACCCCCGAGTTCGCGAATTCCGGGTGTTTGGGCGGGAATGACCCGTCCCGAATTGGCTACACCCGCCAACTAGTTGCATGATTCGGTGCAACGAGTTCGAGTTGGCCGTGAACCACAAAGCAGCCACCCCGTAGCAGCCCTAGGACCCCACTAGAAATGAAGAACACAAGTATCGCCCTCCTTGCACTTGCCATCTCGGGCACCGCAGCGGCCGTTCCGCCTCTGGTGACGCAGTGGAAGTTGAACACCACCAATGCCACCGGGTACGGCGGCGCGGTTGCCGATGTCACTTTGGTTCGTTACTCGAGCAGCAATGTATACGTCACGTGCAATGGGATCCCGAGTTACACGATCGGACCGTGGAATAGTCCGAACACAGCCACGGCGTTGAATTGGGTCTACAAGCTGCCACTTAACCCTGTGCAGAACACAGGCACCGCGACGACGGTTGGTTTGGGTCATGCCGCAGTGCTCCGCGATGGAACCGCCATTTACAACGCCCGCGACGCGCGTAGTTACAACAACCTCGGCATCTGGAATCAGACAGCGTGGGTATTCGAGCGCGGTAGTTTCGATAGTTGCTACGGACACCCATCACCGGGGCGCGAGTACCACCCGCACGCCTATCCAACGTGCTTGCTCGGCACTATTGACGCAACAAAGCACTCCCCACTCATCGGATTCGCATTCGATGGATTTCCGATCTACGGTCCCTACGGCTATGAGAATGCAGACGGAAGCGGCGGTGTCGGTCGGATTACTTCGAGCTTTCAACCACGGCAAATCACTGCGCGGACGTCGCTCCCAAATGGAACACAACTGACAGCCAGTCAATATGGTCCTGCCATCAGCACGACATATCCGCTCGGGTGCTATGTTGAAGACTGGCAGTACATCGCTGGAAGCGGCCACCTTGATCAACACAACGGGCGTTGGTGCACGACGCCGGAGTATCCAGCGGGCACATATTGCTACTTTGTGACGGTCAACGCGGTGCTTGAGCCGGTGTATCCGTACACCCTTGGAGAAACCTATTACGGTGTGGTTCCTGCAGGAAACACTGGGCCAAACAGTGGCCACAACACTCCTGGAAGCGGCGAGACCGTCCAAACATTCACAGGCGGCGCATGCGCTGCGGATATTGACGGCTCACGCATTGTTGATGGCGCAGACCTTGGAATGCTCTTGTCAAACTGGGGCGGCCACGGTGGTGCAGGTGATCTTGATCGCAACGGCGTCGTCAACGGCGCAGACCTTGGCTCATTACTTGCGGCGTGGGGGGCGTGTCAATGAATACACGAACAGTGATTTCATCACTCGTGCTACTCATTGCGACGAGTTCACACGGCAGCACTTGTGTTTGTGATTTCGATGGCAACGGCATCGTCAATGGCGCCGATCTTGGACTACTGTTGAACGCATGGGGAACATCCGCACTGGATCCATCCGGCAACGGCGTCGTTGATGGCGCCGACCTTGGAATGGTTCTCTCCGCGTGGGGCGCTTGTCCAGTGGACATGGAGTGGACGCTCGTTACGCAACTGACATCCACATCCACCATCGCAATGGACCCCACCGGCGCGACGGTCAAGACGTGGACAGGCGGCGGGCAGGGTGCCAGCGTTGCGTATTTGCGCCCCGATGGTTCGCTGGTTCGTCCGTGCGTCTACTCGGCTGGAGCACTGAACTCTGCAGGTCGTGGTGGACGAATTCAGATCTTCTCCCCGGCCGGTGTGTTGCAGAACGATTTGATCGTCGCCACCAGCACATCACAGCAACATCACGATATTCGGCCAATGCCGAACGGAAACATTCTCTGCGTCGTCTGGGATGTGCGATCAATCGCTGAACAAACCACTGCAGGTCGGACCAACGCCACCGCCTCCGTGTGGTCTGAGAAGATTCTTGAGTTGAAGCCAACCGGCACATCGACCTATGACATTGTCTGGCAGTGGAATGTGTGGGATCACTTGGTTCAGGATGTCGCTCCCGCTTCTGCGAACTACGCAGTGGTTGCCAGTCACCCAGAACTGATAGACGCCAATTACAGCCCCGCGGCATCGCCGGTTGATTGGATTCACATGAATTCGATCGACTACAACGCAGAGCGCGACGAAATTGTTGTCAGCACGCGGTCGTGGTCCGAGCTCTGGGTCATTGATCACTCAACAACAACCGCTCAAGCCGCATCACACACCGGTGGCGCGCACGGACACGGCGGCGATCTTCTTTATCGATGGGGTAATCCACTGGCTTCACGCCGTGGAACGAGTACCGATCGCACCTTCTACGTTTGCCATTCTGCTACTTGGATTCCCAGTGGAATGCCGGGTGCTGGAAACATCATGGTCTTCAATAATGGAGACCGCACTGGCAGCACCAATGATTGGTCACAGGTCACGGAACTTGCGCCACCACGTGACACATCGGGCGGCTACATCGTTCCAACAACTGCATCGTTCGGTCCCACTGTTCCAACCTGGACCGCTGGTAGTGCCGGTGGATTCTTTGGCGGTCCAACGCAGTGTGGCGCATTTCGAACACTCAACAACACCACTCTCATTACATTGACATCCACCGGGACCCTGTTGGAGGTCAACTCCTCTGGCAACACCATTTCCACCCAGACACTCACCGGTAGCGTTGCTCGTGTTCCGCGCTATCGGCTTGTGAATGGATTGTGGGTTGGTCCATAGTGCTACATGCGAGTTTGGCTAATGCCACTATGAACGGTTTCGCTCGTACACTCGGTCGCTGTGACTTCATCGCACGGCATCCTTGGTCAGTCCCGCGCCCTTAAGGCGCTTGGATGCGCGCTTACCAGTGGGCACGTGCATCACGCCTGGATTTTTCACGGACCCGCTGGAGTTGGGAAGTTTCGCACAGCCGAGGAATTCGCCCGCCTCCTGCTTGATCCAGCGGCAACCGCTGCTCACCGCGCATCTTTCCAAGCACCGCGCGGCACCGCGTGCGCTCGCCTGATTGACGCGGGGACTCATCCGGATTTCCATGTCATCCGCAAAGAACTCGCCGCTATCAGCGAAAGCCGCGAACTGCGTGATCGTAAACAACTGAATATTCCACTTGAACTCCTGCGCGAGCGAATGCTCGGTGGCGTTTCGAGTAGTGGCCGCCAACACGAAAGCGGTGTGTTTCGAACCGCATCACTTGGTCATGGCAAGGTATTCATCATTGATGAGGCAGAGCTCCTTGATCCCGATGGTCAGAACGCCATGCTCAAGACCCTCGAAGAGCCGCCATCAGGGACGACGATCATTCTGGTGACACAACACGAAGATCGTTTGTTGCCCACCATTCGCAGTCGGTGTCAACGCGTAGCGTTTGGCCCACTTGGAGCAGAGGAAATGTTGCAGTGGTGGCAAGCAGAGGGGCCACCACTAGCAGATGCAGATCGGGCATTCGTCGATGCATTCGCGGAAGGTTCGCCGGGCATGGCTACACGAGCCGCGCAACACGGAATTGCAGCATGGAATGCGGAACTTTCGCCACTCTTTGATGCTCTTGAGGGCGGTCGATTTCCCGCCGGTGTTTCCGATCGAATGGCGGAGATAGCCGACGAGTTTGCAAAAGCCATAGTTGATTCGGACGACAGTGCATCGAAAGAAGCAGCAAATCGCTTAGCGGTACGCCTG
>JAPLMU010000034.1 GCA_026386795.1 Planctomycetota bacterium | reverse complement strand
GGTGCTTTTACTTCGTATACTCTTCGCTCCCCCCGGGGCGCTAGCTCAATTGGAAGAGCGCCGCCTTTGCAAGGCGGAGGTTACCGGTTCGAGACCGGTGCGCTCCATTTACCCGGCCGGCCGCGCGCGAAACGCCGCTGCCATTGACACTGCCGCCGCCTCCACACGGAGGATGGCGGGGCCAAGGTCCACGCGGACCGCGCCCGCAGTGCATGCCGCTGCTAACTCTGCCGCACTGAATCCGCCCTCGGGTCCGATGGCAATCGCCACGCGCTCCGCGGTGCATATTGCAGTGGACACCCCGCCCTGATCTGCAATGAGAACCGTTCGCCCGCTTGATGCTGCGAGACGTACAAAGTTTGCGACAGTCATAGCCGGGGCGATCGATGGCAGCCATGCGCCCCTGCTCTGTTTGCACGCTTCAAGCAAGATGCGATCCGCGCGCGTGCGATTGATGGCAGCGGCGTCGATCACGCCGTGCTCGGTGTTAAGCGGCACAATGCCAGTGACGCCAAGTTGTCCAAGCATGTCGAGCATGGTGGAGAATCGATCACCCTTTGGTGGAGCAACGCCAACCAGCAGATCCGTGCCTGTGCGCGACACTCGCTCGACTTGATCGACACGCACCAACACGCCACCGTCACTGTTGCGATCGCCAGTAAGGACCGCGTGTGCGATGCCGCCCATGCCGTCGAAGATGGTCACCGGATCGCCCGCACTCAGGCGGCGAACGCCAACAGCGTGCTTTGCTTCGTCGCGATCAAGTGCAAGAATCATGCCTGCAGAAGGCAGTTGCGACGCATGGAACCAAGGGGAGCTCATGGTGAAACCTCGTGCGTGAGATAGACATCAAACCGGGCGGTCTTTCCTTCAAAGCGAACGTCTGGAGCGGGTACGCCAACAATATCGGGTGCATCGTCGGCACGCTTGACGCACACGCGCATACGCGCAGCGCGGCGAGCGGCTGCAAGCAGATGCTCCGCATCAGTGTCATCTCCGACCGCCGCGCGCAGCAATCGGATGTCCTTGCGAGCTAGCGCGCTGGCCTTTACTTTCGGTGGAAACATTGGGTCAACAAGGATGGCGTCAAATGATCGATCGCCGAGGAGTGCGGCGGCGTCGCCCTCGATGAAGTGGAGACGGGCAAGTGTGGTTTGATCAACGCGTGGATCAATTGCCGCGCGCGCGAGGCCATCGCGCACTAGCCGCGCGACCATCGATGAACGCTCGAAGGCCGTGACATCAAATCCCGCGAGCGCCAAGAGCCACGCATCACCAAGGAGCCCGGCGGTGGCATCGGCAACGCTTCGAACGCGTTCGCCCATGCAGCGGATGAGTGGCAGTCGACGGAATCCCTTGGCGGCAACCGCACCAAGATCAACGCGCGCGCCAGTGCCAGGACGATCCGCAGGCCCACGCAATTCCAGAACGCCGAGGTGCTCCTCGACGACCAATTCACGCGGATCAGCTGGCGGTTCCCATCGCATGGGCGTGTTCTACCGCGCCGGGAGGGATGAGCGCGCCCGTAGACTGCGCCCATGCAGCAGCGCGCTCCCGTCTTTGGCAACGTCCTCGAGATGATCGGCAACACGCCGATGCTCGAACTCAAGCACCTTGATACCGGCCCATGTCGCCTCTTCGTGAAGATGGAGTCTTTGAATCCGGGCAATTCAATCAAGGACCGGATCGCCGTGTCCATGATTGAGGCGGCCGAGAAGGACGGACGGCTGAAGCCCGGCGGGCACATTGTGGAAGCCACCGCCGGCAACACTGGACTGGCACTCGCCTTGGTTGCCGCCCAGAAGGGTTACACCCTGAGCGTGGTGGTCCCGGACAAGATGAGCGACGAGAAGATCAGCCACCTGCGCGCCATGGGTGCGGAAGTGGTGATGACGCGAAGCGATGTCGCGAAGGGTCACCCCGAGTACTACCAAGACGTTGCGGCACGGTTAGCAGCATCGCGGCCAGGTGCGTTCTATATCAATCAATTTTCGAATGATGCCAACGCCGCCGCACATCTGAACTCCACCGGACCCGAGATCTGGGAGCAACTGGATGGCAAGGTTGATGCAGTGGTCGTGGGTGTCGGTTCGGGCGGAACGCTCAGCGGCGTTGGTCATTACCTGCGCAACAAGAACCCCAACATACAGATGATCCTGGCGGACCCAGTTGGTTCAATTCTGACCCCGCTTGTGAATGAAGGCAAGCACGTGGAGCCTGGCAGTTGGCTCGTCGAAGGCATCGGCGAAGACTTCGTGCCGTCGATCTGCGATTTGAAACTCGTCACCAAGGCGTTTGCTGTCTCGGACGGCGATGCGTTCCACACTGCGCGCGAACTGTTGCGCAAGGAAGGCATCTTGGCAGGATCAAGCGTTGGCACCCTGCTGTGCGCGGCGCTGCGTTACTGCCGCGAGCAAAAAGAGCCTAAGAATGTAGTGACTTTCATCTGCGACTCGGGCGCCAAGTACCTGAGCAAGATGTTCAATGACTTCTGGATGACCGACAACGGGTTCATTGATCGCCCCAAGACCGGCGACCTGCGCGACATGATTGCGCGCCGCCACATTGACCGCGAGGACTACACGCTCACGCCTGCCATCCCCATGCAACAGGCCATCAAGCGAATGCGTCTCTACAACGTCAGCCAGATGGTGGTGGTTGACGACGGCGGACGCGTTGCGGGAATCATTGATGAGAGCGACGTCTTGATGGCGCTCCTTGAAGATCCAAAGGGCGCCGGCACCAAGCCCGTTTCCGAATACATGACGCGACGCCTGGAAACGTTGCGTCCGTCCTCCAAGGTCAGCGATCTCATTCCGATCTTCCGCGCCGACCGGGTGGCGATCGTTGCCGACGACTCAGCGTTCTACGGAATCATCACCAAGATCGATCTGATCAATTACTTGCGCAAGCAACTTCTCTGAACAACTCGCTACTCTGGAATTACCAACACTATGGCACACGGCAACCTTCACCTTGATTCACGCGTCATTCATGGCGGCCAGTCACCCGAGCCCGGAACTGGTGCAGTGATGCCCCCAATTTTCACAAGCAGCACCTTTATTCAGGAAAGCCCCGGCGTTCACAAGGGGTACGAATACAGCCGCAGCCACAATGCCACGCGCTTTGCGGCCGAGCGGCTGATTGCCAATATTGAAGGTTCCAAGCTCACTGAAGAAGAAGACCGCACCAACGGCGGCTTCTGCTTTGCAAGTGGCCTTGCAGCCATCAGCACTGCGCTAGAAATGCTTGACTGCGGTGACTCCATCGTGTGCATGGATGATGTGTATGGCGGCACCAATCGCCTGTTGAACAAGGTTCGCAAGCGAAGTCAGGGCTTGAAGGTTGAGTTTGTTGACATGACTGATATTGCCAAACTTGAGGCAGCAGTGAAAGCACATAAGCCCAAGATGATTTGGGTGGAAACGCCAACCAACCCGACTTTGAAACTCGTGGACTTGGCAGCCGTTGCGAAGATTGGTAAGGCATGCGGAGCCATCACGGTTTGCGATAACACCTTTGCAACTCCGCTCTTGCAACGGCCGCTCGAATTGGGCATGGATATGGTGATGCATTCCACCACCAAGTACCTCGGTGGCCACAGTGACACGGTTGGCGGCGCGCTTGTTGTCGGCGATAAAGCGCTGGCCGAGAAGTTGCGCTTTATGCAGAATGCCATCGGCAGTGTCATGGGGCCGTTCGATGCGTACCTCACCCTGCGCGGTATTAAGACGCTCGCGGTGCGCATGCGCCAGCACTGCACCAGCGCGGCACGTATCGCTGCGTGGCTTGAGGCGCACCCAAAAGTTGAACGCGTTGTCTATCCAGGTCTCGCGAGCCATCCGCAGCACGCTCTTGCGGCGCGACAGATGCGCTTGGACGGCGCTCCCGCAGGAGGCGGAATGATCACCATCTTCCTCAAGGGCGGCATTGCAGAAAGCCGTCGATTCTTGGAGAACGTGCACATCTTTGCCCTCGCTGAAAGTCTTGGCGGAGTGGAAAGTCTCATCGAACACCCCGCCATCATGACCCACGCAAGCGTGCCCCCGGAGCAGCGCCAGCAGCTTGGAATCAGCGATTCCCTGGTTCGCCTGAGCGTCGGAATTGAACATACGGACGACTTGCTGAAGGACCTTGAACAGGCGCTTGCGAAGGTCTAACTTGGACTAGGCATTGGCGTGGCGATGCGGGTTGGAATTCCGCAGCGCCACGCAATACCCCACCCTCACGGGTCGTTCGCCCCTCCATGTCTAGCCTTGCATTCATCGCTATCTGTGCCTGTATCGCCGTAGCCCCTCCGGCCGCTGCCACCGCCCCGCCAACTGGGGTCTCCGGATCGCCCGCGGCGCCTGCAGTACCAACCCCGCCAGGAGTCCTTGCCGGACCGTCGGTCGCGGCGTCCCCGGCAGACGCCAAACCCACCATCATCAATCGCGGCTTCGATGGCATGCTGGAACCGCTCGATGCGGAACCGGAAACCGCCGCCGTCTATCGGCTGAAACTCGATGACGAATCCCTCCGCGCGGTGGAGGTACGCGAAGCCGCCCGCAGCAAGGCCTTCTCTGACTTTGTCACGGCACACTATGACCAGGTGCTCGCGGCTGGTTCCGACCTCCAGGCGATGCGCGCGATGGAACCCGCCGATCGCGCGGCGGCATTTGGGCGCATCCGCAAACTCTTTGCGGATATGCAGCCGTTTACGGCGCGGGGCACGTTCATCGACGAGTGCAGCGCGATCCTCACCGCCGAGCAGCAGGCCGAGGCACGCCGCATGGTGACCGAGTGGCATGCCGCACGCAAGGCGGAACTGCGCCGAGAGGTCTTCCCAGATGTCACCGGCGAACTCAACCAGCAGGCCGACGAACGCCTGGAATTCCGCATGCGCCTCGAGTCGATCGGCGGCATGGTGAAGCGCACGATCACGCAACGCGCGGAATCCCGCAAAGCGCAGTTTGAAGACGTCACCAAACGCCTCGACCTCACCCCGGAACAGACGGAGAAGGTGCGCAACCTGTTCATGGAGATCGGCGTGCAGGAGATTCAGGGTAAGCGCGAGCCGGGCGCGTACTCCATGCGCGAACGGCAGCACATCTTCGGCGAGCTGGCCAAGATCCTTGATGAACCGCAGCGGGCAAAGCTCCGTGACCTGATCATCAACCGCGGGGCTTCGCAGCAGGCACCGTGACCGGCGCGGGTACGACGACCGGCGCAGGCTGACGTTCCGTCCAACCTTTGCCGTCCCACAGGCAACGGTTTGGATCGACGCCGAACAATGCGCGCGGATCCTTGAGATCGACTTCCGGCAGCGGTCCGGGACCAACGCGCGCGATCGCTTCGCTCCATGAACGTGGCGCACCGGCAATAGAACCAGATGCGAGCGAATGCAGTCCTTCGACTTGCGATTGCGCCATCGCGGGCGGACCGCTCGTGCGCATCGCGTCGCAGTCGGCGCGGAAGCGCGCACTGCCGCCCTTGAGAATCTCTGGATGACGATCAAGCAGCGCCGCTGCGCCGCCGCTTGCCAACGCATCCTTGGCACGGTTTCCTTCGCCGCGGCGATACAGCGCGAATGCGCGCACAAGCGACATCACCGCCTCGGAACGCTCAGCGGCTTCCACACGCACGTCGGACGATGGATCGAGGAGCGCGGCGAGTGCAAGCATGCGAGAACGATCGGCATCGAGAGCTGCATGCTCCACTAAGAACAACGCGGCACTGCGCCCCATTTCGCGCACGTCTATGGCACCGGCGAGCGAGGCAAGCCGCCGCGCAAGCGCGCGATCGACGTCAGGCGCCGGGGCTGTGGATGCTCGATCCATCACATCCTCGGCAAGCGCTAGGTATTCGGCACTGCGTTCCGGCCGCAGTGCGGAGAGGCGGCGCTCGAGTTCGGTACGCCAGTCATCTGCGGTGGATGCGGACAGGCCCATCGCAATACCCATCGCGAGTGCTGCCGTGAATCGCATCATTGCACTTGCCCTTCCGGCGCAATGCCGAGAACGGCAATCTCTAAGAGTGCACGTGACGTTGATAGAAGTTGCGCATACACATCAGGCGCGGAAACCCGATCAGCGGCTGCGCGTTGCAGCAACATATGAATTGCACTGTGTCGGCGCGGCATGCGTTCAGAAAGGAGCGCAGCGTCAAGTTCAAGGATTCCAACAAGTTCTGCAACGGCCGCTTGCGGGCCGGATGCAGCCAGACGACGGCGAGCATCAGCGGCACTGATGATCGACTTGAGTTCGGATGCCGGGACAACTGGTCGTGCTTCATCCGCTCGCGCATCAAACCATGTTCGCAATGCAACCTCCGGCCTCGCGTCGACACTCACTGGATGACCAGCCAGCGCGCGCGTTGCAGAATTCGCACTGAGCGTGAACTCCTGCGCAACCGAATCGATACGGTGCTGCTCGGATGGAACAAGTGCGGCGTAGTGATCAAGAAGAAGCAGCATGGCCGCCGCACGACGTCGATCATCCGGACCGCGCGGAACTGGCTGGCCGGAGACGATCCCCGCCAGCGCTGCTGCCTCGGACACATCAACAGCCGATGGAATCTCTGCCGAAAGCGCTGACACCATGTTTGGTCCAGACGCCAGTACATCGGCGATCACTCCCTGCGCCACGGATCGCAACTGCGGTGACGGCGAAGCGAGCGCCTCACGCGCAAGGGTTGCAGCGTCGACCGGACCAAGATCCCCAATGGCGCGCGTCCGCAGCGAGCGCAGTAGCGCCAATTTGTCGTCATTTGAAGTGCGGGAGCGCAAATCAGCCTCGAGCCGCGCGTCAGTGGCGGGGGCACGACCAACCACACGTTCTGCGCGCCCCTTCCAGCGATCGATGTCATCCGGAGCAAGACCTTGCGGATCCTCAACCTGCGCAATGCGCGCCTCCGCATCGCTGGTGCGTCCGCGCTCCAGTAAGCGTGCTGACTCCACCATCGCTACGAGCTCGGCGGCATGCGCAATTCGGAATGCGGGATCCTCGGCTGGCGTGCGTGCCATCACGAGTTGCGACACGCGCACCCATCGATCAACGAGCTCCGGACGGACACCACGAATGTGAGGCGCATCATTTGTAGTAGCTACTTCGTTTGATGCAGCCGACAGCGCCGTCGCAAAATGATCCGCTGTGCGCGTTCGATCTGCCATATCTGCACGAGCACCAGAAACAAGCCACGGTTCCCACCACACTCCCGGACGGCGAGCAGCCAACACACTGGTGAGACCATGCAGCGCAATTGCGCTCACCGTTGGATCCTCAAGCCACACGCGGAATGCAGAAGAAATTCGCCCGCGTCGCGCGGGATCGCCCGTCCAAGCGAGCGCATCAAGCAGCGTGCCAGCGGTGTCAGCAGAAATTCCTGGACGCTCGAGCGGCGCGCCGCGGCGCAGCATCATGTCTATGAGCGACATAATCCGCGCATCGCGTTCATCGCGCAACGGACCCGAAGATGTCGCCGCTTCGGTCGCTTGAAGCCAGGAATCAACTACGTCGGTCGCACGCGCTGGATCACCAGCAAGCACTGCGTCGCACGCTGCCTTTGTGCGCGGGACAAGCCAATCCAATGCCGCTTCACCGAACGCAAGTGGCGCGCCACCTGCGGAACGAAGGTCAAGTGCGGCGATCAATCCAGCGGCGCCACTGCCGCGCCACATCGCCTCCGGGGTATCGGTACGGACCGCGCGCATCACTTCGAGTGGCGCGCGGAGTGATAGACGCGTTTCAGCGTTTCCGAGCCGCGGATGCACTGCAACGATCGCTTCCAAGATGGATTCGCGGCGGCGCGTATTCAGAAGTGGCCACGAAGCGCAGAACGCTTCCGTGGATCGACTCCATGCTGCCCGGTCCGCTTCTGATGGCGCAGTGCCGCCAACAATGCGCGCCTGCATTGCAAGCAACTCGGCTTCCTCTGCCGCGATCGTTTCCAAAGCGGTCCGTGACCACTCCGGCGATGCATCAACACGAAGGAGCGGCGGGCGTGAATACATCGCCGGCACGGGCGGGGTGTTGCGCGCGAGCGCGGACTGCGCCGTGTTGGATGATTTCTTGGCAAGCTGATCAGAAGACCGCCCTTGCGATGCAGCGTCCGCTCCGCTTCGCTTTCCTGCCTCGGTATCAGCGGTTGGCTCAAGGAGCGATTTCCGTGACGCCACTTCCGCACGCGCTGCTGAATCTGCGTTCGCCCGAGCAGCACGATCAACAGCAAACCACACGAGTGCAACACTCACGGCCATCGCTAGCAGTAGCACACCGAGCCCAATCGCTAACTCCATGTGACGCGTGCTTTTTTGCCCCGCTGTTGTGATTTCTGGTGTTTCGCCGCCCACTTTCACCGCAGGCACGCGACCAACAAAGGGCCCGATTGAAACTGCACGCAACGCACTATTGACCATCGCCGTGAAGTCAAGACCGCGAGTACGAGCGAACGCAGCAAGCCGCGCCCGCGTTCGCGCATTCCAACCACCGCCCGACCGAATAATCAGCATCACTTGTTGATCAAGGACGCGCTGACGATCGCTTGGTCCACCGAGCTGCGTCATCGGAGACCTCCACTCGGTGAAGTTGCCTTCACTGGGGCGCGTACGGAACCATCGGCTGTTGGTTTCGGAAGACGCCCGTCGAGCGCCGCAAGACGAACCGCTGCAGCACCGTCGCCGAAACCATTTCCGAGCTGGCGAACCTGCTCAAGAAGCGATCGGGCGCGCGCGGGATCGGTGGCAGCAACGGATTCAATCTGCATGGCCTTCGCTTCAAACCACGGCTCGGTGCCAGCAGCGTTTGCTGAAAGAACCTGCTGCAACAATGCGGCTGCACCGGAAGCGTCACCAGATGCGACGCGCATGTCCGCACTCGCAAGAAGTAGTAGCGCAGACTTTGGCGCGCTCGCCAACGCGGCGGAGCCAGCGCGCTCAGCGCCCACGCGATCAACCGATGGCTTGCCCTCACGGAGCAATTCCGCTTCCGCGCGCATCCACATGGCTGCCTCAGTGGCACCCGGTGTTTCCTGGACGGAAATCACTGCTTTGGCGACCGCGGCTCGAATTTCCGGTCCACATGTTGGATTCCTCAGCACCGCACCCAAGAGTGACTGCGCGGCAACCCGACCCCACGGCGATCCCGGTTCGAGCGAAGTAACAGCCGCACGCGCATCATCAAGTCGACCATCGAGCGCAGCTATCTGCGCCCGGCGCGCGGTGAGTTCAGCGGCAAGCGCGGTGTCAACCACCGGCGCGCTCGCGGCGGATGGCGGCGGAGTCAACGCCGCGGAGTCGGCCAGCAAACGCGTCTCCAGTGCGGTCAGTGCATCGGCTGCGCGCATGCGGTCGTCAAGAGTGATGGCCATCTCAAGACGACGGCGCAGTTCAAGCGTTCCTTCTTCGCTGCCGCCGGCAGCAACGTCATCGCCAGCTGCAAGTGCGCGCCGCGCTGCCACGCGTCGTTCATCTCCAGCGAGCGCGCGGAAGCGACGATAGAGACCGTCGAGCGCTGCGCGTCGCGCCGCGGGCGCAAGTTCAACCGCAACGGTGTCGCTCAGCAGTGCGTCGATGTCCGCAGTTGAAGGAACATCCGTATGAAGAACACGCCACGCGCGTGCACGCACCGCTGCCGAAGTGTCCGGAAGTTCCGTGATGATTCCATCTACTATTGTTGCAATGCGCGCTGCAGCGGCTGGATTGCCGGCCGCAAGGCGCGCAGCCTCATCAAGACACAGCACTGCAAGCCAACGCGTATCACCGGCGCGATCGCCCTGCATTTCCTTTGCAGCCTGCAAAAACGCATCGGCCGCCTCTGCGGGTCGCCCCGCCCCACGAAGAACATATCCATTGAGCGAACGCGCACCCGCGGCAACTGCCGGCGGAACATCGGGGCCGATAGCGCCAGCAATGCGATCTGCCGCGCGTTGCCACGCAGCAGCGGCTTCGTCGGTCTTCCCCTCTTCCTTCAATCGATTCGCCTCAGCAGCGGCGCGCACTGCTGCAAAGAGCTTTGCGCCCGACCCCGCTTCCTCAGCACCGGGTGCAAGCGAAATCAATGACAGCTCTCGCAACTTTCCTGCAGCAACTAGTCGACCGACCGCTTCGGTCAAGAGCTCCGCAGCGCCAGGAGCATCGGGATGCCGGCCAGCGCGCGCCGCGGCGATCAATGCCATCGCCACGCCCTGTGGTCCATCTCCCTCACTCCGTAAGAACGCGAGCGCGGTTTCAAGTTCACCTCGATCAAGATAGGAAGCGATACGCCACGCTGGCAACTTTGCGCGCACGGAGCCATGCGTGCCCGGCGAAGCGAGCAGAGCAAACCATGCATCGGCAGTCGCGCCAGTCTGCACAAGGCTCGACGCGAGTGCGGTACCAAGAATGGAACTTGCAAATCCTTCGTTGCTGCGCAGGTCAACTGAAACTTCACTCGGGTCAATCGCAGCCTTGCCTGGTTCGATGAGATTGGCAAACCAACCCATCGACTGCTGCCCGCGCTCGCGCCAATCCGGATGACCGAGTTCACGCGCAAGCCACGCGGAGTAGTACCCCGCCCATGCGCGGAAAAACTGCGCATTACGGGTGGTTTCTTCCTCACGCGCTGCACGCGCCACCAACTGCTCGGCGGCAATTCCCACCTGCGTGGAAGCATCGCGGCTTGTTGCTGTCTTGGCGCGATCGGCTCGACCCGCAAGCATGGTGAATTCGCGAATCAGTGATTCAAATTGCTGCCGAGCCTCTTCACATTCTGCATCGGTGCCGCGGCCCGCTCGACGATCCTCAGCGGTGCGCTGCGCTGCGCGATGTTGCGCGCGCAGAATCACCAATCGCAACGGTTCCGATCCCGCATCGAAACGCTTCACGAGCGACATGGCGCGCGCCATCAACGCGTTGCGACGCGATTCGTCGTCTTCACGCTCAAGTCGCGCGGCCATGATGGAAGCCAGTCGACTCACCAACGTGAATCGCCCGTCGCCTTCGGGTTCGTTGTCCAACTGCGCCTCAAGATGCGCGATCACTAAATCGGTGCTGCCACGCGCTTCAAGCCATGCGCAGGTTGCATCAGAGATGTCCTTCGGAACCGCAGAGTCCGGTCGTGATTGCGGTGCGCTGATAAACGGCGCGATGGAAGTTCCATTGACTGCGCGAGCAGCGAATTGCGGCAACAGCGCGGCGGCGCGCGCAGCGAGCAACGGTTGATTGAGTGAATCGCAGGCAACCAAACTGGAAAGCAGCACGAGCCCGCGGTCGTGAATCGTTTGATCGGTGTCTGCTGCGAGGGCAACGCCGGTCGCACATCGCGCCCATGGCTCGAACCAAATCGGTAGCGATCGACGCACACGAGCCAGCGTTGCGAGCGCAGCAGCGCGGCGCTTGGGATCAGCGGAGCGCGTATCGCGCATCGCTTCGAGCGCGGTGGTGGTTGCCTTTGCGGCCGCGTCGATTTTGGTGCTTGAGGCGGCCGCCGCAGGCACATTCGGTTCGGCGTCCGCGGGGCGCTCTCCGTTAGCGCCTTGCTCTCCTACACCGGCAACGCGAGGCGAAACATCAAGCGCCGCGGCATATGCAGCGACCACTGCCGCGAGTCCTGCATCACCATGTGCATCGAAATTTGCAAGCACGGCGCGCGCGCGAATTGCTGCAGGAACATCGAACGCACCGGGCGCAAGTGCCGGCGGCACGGGCATGCGCACATCAACTGCACGTGACACTGCTTCTTGAATGCGCGCGTCGGAGCTCTCACGGGCAACAACCCCTGCGCGTGCAAGACGAATTGCCTCAAAGGAGGCGCGCAGTGATTCTTCGGCACGCCCCGCTCGGCGCAACGCCTCCGCGCATACTGCTGCTGCCGCGAGTCCATCCGCACTCGGCGCGGCGCCATCCCAAGTACGGAACGCGCGCTGCAATGGATCGAGCGCAAACATCCAGTCGCCGCGCGCTACACGGATACGCCCGCGCCAGAGTTCTTCACCCGCAGTGCGCCACTGCGCAGCGGCCTTCGGAACGCCCGCGCCACGGACATCGCGGACATCGCTCCATGCAACGGACTGCTGTTGCTCAAGTCCGCCGCGCTGCGTTCGTAGCACAATCCCAGCAGGACCAACGCTGACGATCTCTCCTTCGAGCGCCGGCGCGCTGCCGCGCAACTCAACGACATCAGCGCGTAGAGGCGCGGCGCACATGACGAGCGCCATGACGAGTGACACCGCCATGCAGCGCGCTTGCAGAGTGCCACACAATTTCTCTGCTCGCCGCGCATTCCACTGTGTCATCACGGCGGATTTCCTCCGGCGGCGCCCTTGGGACGCACCTGTCGGAATTCGCCGTCCGCCTCTTGCGCAACTTGGCGCAACTGCTGGCTGCCTGATTCATCGCCGAATGCGATCGCGTTGATCGTCACGCGTTTGCCGCGGGCGTTCATCTGCCGGATCTCAGCGATCGACTCAGGCGGAATCTCGCCATCGGAAAGGAAAAAGATCACGTCGGGGCGCGCGTCAAGCGCAAATACTGCACGAAATGCTGGTGTTGGTTCGGTGCCACCTGAGGGTCCCACATTGTTCAGCCACGTCTTTAATTTCTTCACCATGCTGGAGCGAACGCGTTCCCAACGATCGCTGAACGCCCACGGATCTGCGCTGTCATAGAAGACCACATACACAGACGCAAAGTCCGGCAGCGCAACGATCGCTTTGTACAGCTCCTGCTTTGCTTCGCCGATGCGACCATTGACCATCGAGCCGCTCTTATCAACGATAAATGCGAAGCGCGTTCCGCGGCCGCCGACGCCGAAGAAACTTGTGCCGCCCGCGCCACCGCTGAGACCACCGCCTCCACCACCACCCGCGCCGCCCGAACCTCCACCGCCGCCGAAGCCTTCGCCACCGCCGCCGCCCGGACCGAATCCGCCGAATCCATCGGCGCCGCCTTCACCGAGCCCGGTTCCTTCGCCGAGTGCGCCGGCAAGTGGATCGTCATTCACACTCGGTGAAGATGGCGCGGCCTTCGACGCAATCTCAGGACTCTGCGGCGCGTCGGTGCCTTGCGTTGCGGTGGATGTTTCTGAATCGCCAGAGTCTTCCGGCAGCACTGAAAGTTCGATCATCGCCTCGCCGGGACGCGGCGCACCCGTGCGCTCAATGTTGGTGACGGCAAGCCACACAAGAAGGGCGCCGTGAATTGGCAGACTCAGCGCCAATCCCAACAGCATCCAGCGCAGTCCAACGGTCCATGCGCGCGCGCCGCCCGGGCGTGCGGATGCGTCCATCGGTTTACGAGGCGCAAGAATGGGCGATTGTTCAGCCACGGCGTTATGGTAGGTCGAACCCGCTTCGAACTGCCCCATTTCCTGTGCCGCCGCGATGGCGGTCGGGCATCTACCATGCTGCGCCACGGCGCTTGTGCGCCACAATCAAACTGGAGGACGCGTGGCCAAGCGCTTCGAACGAGTCGTGCTGAAAGTGAGCGGCGAAAGCCTCTCAAAGCCCGGAGAACTGGGTATCGATCCTGAGGAGCTTGGTCTCCTTGCGGACGAGATCGCGGACGCTTACCGCAAGGCGAGCCCGCTGCAATTGGCAGTGGTGGTTGGCGGCGGCAACATCATCCGCGGCGCGCGACTTGCTGCCACTGGCAAGGTGGATCAGTCGACCGCGGACTACATGGGCATGCTGGGCACCGTGATCAACGGGCTGGCGCTCAAGGAAGCCCTTTCGCATGTCGGCATTGAGGCGCGCGTCATGAGTGCCATCAATCTGACCGCCGTTGCCGAGCCGTTCATTCGCGCGCGTGCCATCCGCCACCTTGAGAAGGGGCGTGTGGTGATTTTGGTCGCCGGAACCGGCAATCCATTCTTCACCACCGATACCTGTGCCAGTCTGCGCGGGATTGAACTCGGCGCGCAAGCGGTCTTGAAGGCAACCAAGGTGGACGGCATCTACACCGCTGATCCGAAGAAGGACCCCAAGGCCACGCGTTACGAGAAGCTGAAGTTCTCCGAAGCGGTCGAGAAGAAACTGGCGGTCATGGATCTCACCGCACTCACCATGTGCATGGAGCATTCGCTGCCAGTAGTGGTGTTTGACTTCCGTACCAAGGGCAACATTCAGCGCGTCCTTGAGGGCGATTCGTCGGTCGGCACTGTTGTTACCAACTGAAACCGGCGCGGCAGAGCGTCAATTGAAAGGCATACAAACATGGATATCGATACAACACTGCTCGAAGCCGAAGACCGCATGAGCACCAGCGTGGATTACTTCCAGCGCGAACTTCGCGGTATGCGCACCGGTCGCGCCACCACTGCCCTACTTGAATACGTCAAAGTGGATTACTACGGCTCAAGCACTGACCTGCGCGAACTTGCGGCAATCAACGTTGCCGATGCGACCACGCTGCTGGTCAAGCCGTTCGATCCAAGTTCCAAGACGGAAATTGTCAAGGCGATTGAGTCGGCCGGCATCGGCGTTCGCGCCATGGCGGAAGGTCCGGCGGTGCGCGTCAGCGTGCCTGCTCCGAGTTCCGATCGCCGCAAGCAACTCATCACGCAGGTGAAGAAGGCTTCGGAGGATTCGAAGGTAGTCATTCGCAACGAACGCCGCGATGCCAACAAGGCGATCGATGCCATGCTCGCTGACAAGAAAGCCGGGGTCACTGAAGATCAGGCAGAAAGCGCCAAGGAAAGCATGGACGAGTTGACTAAGAAGTACACCAAGAAGATCGATGAGTTCTTGGAGAAGAAGGTTACTGAGATCGAGGAAGTCTGAGCAGTTCCGACTGCAACGCATCATGCACTGCCCCTACTGCAACCGTGACAAAGACAAGGTAATCGACAGCCGCCCGAGCGACTCGGGTGATGCGATCCGTCGTCGTCGCGAGTGCTTGGCATGCAGTAAGCGGTTCACCACGTATGAGCGCGTGGAGCGCACGGAGCGATTGATGGTGATCAAGCGTGATGGAACGCGGGTGCCGTTCAACCCGGAGAACATCATGCGCGGCATCGTGGCGGCGTGCGGTAAGCGGCCGGTGCCAGCCACTGAGAAGGAGCGCGTGATCCGCGAGGTGGAAGAAGAGATGCACCGCGAGTTTGAGCGCGAGGTGCCCAGCCGCGCGATCGGCAAGCGCGTGGCTGACAAGCTGCGCGCGGTGGACCATGTGGCGTACATCCGCTTTGCAAGCGAGTACTACCAATTCAGCACCATGGGCGAATTCCAGCGAGAGTTGGACGATTTGGCAGACAGAACCAGCCCGGCGCCCGGTCATCCCGACCTGTTTTCAGGTCAGTGACCTGCATCTAAATTCGGTAGCCTCTGCGTCCCATGCCACGGATCACGCTCCCCGACGGAACAGTCAAGGATTTCACCGCACCCGTTACCGCCGCCGAGGTTGCCGCCTCGATCGGCGCCGGCCTTGCCAAAGCCGCCATCGGCGCCAAGGTGAACGGCGAATTGCGCGACCTTGCGACTCTCCTCACCACCGACTGCTCGCTCTCCATCGTCACGCCCAAGAAGCGTGAAGGTGGTGCGGATCCCGATGGTCTGTTCCTGGTGCGCCACAGCGCCGCGCACGTGATGGCTGAGGCCATTCAGCGCCTCTTCCCCAATGCCAAACTTGTCTACGGTCCACCGGTTGACACCGGCTTCTATTACGACATCAGTTTCGACGGCGGACGATCCATGTCCACCGACGACTTCGCCGCCGTTGAAGCAGAGATGGCAAAGATCGTCGCCGAGAACCGCCCCTTCACGCGCTATGACATGCCTGCCGCTGAGGGACTCAAGAAGGTCCAGTCCGAAGGCTCGAAGTACAAGCTCGACAACGCCGAACGCGCCTGCGTTGCCGGCAGCGAGACGCTGAGTTGGTACGCCACCGGCACGCCAGGCAGTGGTTGGGAAGACTTGTGCCGCGGACCGCACGTTCCAACCACCGGAAAGATCGGCGCGTTCAAAGTGACGAGCCTCGCGTCAAGCTATTGGAAAGGCGACGAAACCAGCGATCGCCTCACGCGCGTGTACGGAACCGCCTTCGCCACCAAGGAAGAATTGGCTGCGCACATCGCCCTGCTTGACGAAGCGAAGAAGCGTGATCACCGCGTGCTCGGCAAGCAACTGCGTCTCTTCCACATTGATGAAATGGTCGGCCAAGGCCTGATCCTGTGGACACCGAACGGCGCCGTCATTCGCCAAGAGCTGCAGACGTTCATCAGCGACGAACTGCGCAAGCAGGGCTACAGCCAAGTCTTCACGCCGCACATCGGCAAGCTTGATCTGTACCGCACCAGTGGTCACTTCCCCTACTACCGCGAGAGCCAATATCCGCCGCTCGTTGACCATGATCAACTCAGCCAACTCGCCAAAGAAGGCTGCAGCTGCGGCGACCTGGTGAATCGCATGGAGAAGGGCGAGATCGACGGCTATCTCTTGAAGCCGATGAACTGCCCGCATCACATTCGCATCTTCGCAAGCAGCCCACACAGCTACCGCGACATGCCCGTGCGCCTCGCCGAATTCGGCACCGTCTATCGCTGGGAACAGTCCGGCGAAATCGGCGGCATGACCCGCGTCCGCGGCTTCACGCAAGATGACGCGCATCTCTTTGTTCGCGAAGACCAAGTGGCAGAAGAAGTGCTCGGCTGCCTGAGCCTAGTGAAACTGATCTTCGGGACGCTCGGTATGAACGACTACCGCGTTCGCGTTGGCCTGCGCGACCCGGACAGCGCCAAGTATGTCGGCGACCCGACGAACTGGGACAAGGCCGAAGAAGCCTGCCGCGCTGCCGCAAAGACGCTCGGCGTTCCATTCAGCGAAGAGCCCGGCGAAGCTGCGTTCTATGGACCAAAGATTGACTTCATCGTCAAGGACGTCATCGGGCGCAGTTGGCAGCTTGGAACCGTGCAGGTGGACTACAACCTGCCGATCCGCTTCGACCTCTCCTACAACGGCGCGGACAACCAGCAACATCGCCCGGTCATGATCCACCGCGCACCGTTCGGAAGTATGGAACGATTCGTCGGTTGCCTGATCGAACACTTCGCGGGCGCGTTCCCGCTGTGGCTTGCACCGGAACAAGTCCGCGTGCTGCCGATCAGCGAGAAGAGCAACGATTACGCGCGCGAGTTGTACAACGCCCTGCGCGCGGCCGGTCTGCGCGTCACGATGGATGACGGCAACGACCGCGTCCAAGGCAAGATCAAGGACGCCAGCGATATGAAGGTGCCCTACTGCGCCGTGGTCGGCCCGCGCGACGCCGAAGGCCGCAAGGTCAGCGTCCGCGCGTTCGGCACGGAAGCAAACTTGGGCGAGATCGGCTTCGACGCGTTCGTTGACGGTTTGGTGCGTGAGTACCGCACCCGCGGCGC
>JAPLMU010000182.1 GCA_026386795.1 Planctomycetota bacterium | reverse complement strand
GCTGATCCGGCTGAAGAAGCCGTTGGAATGGTTTCAATCCGAACTTGGCGATCCGCTCTGGGCGCTGCGCCGCCTCTATCTCCTGATGGAGAAGCAGCACAACCGCGGGCAAGACGGTGCAGGCATCGCCGTAGTGAAGCGTGACATGCCCGCCGGCGAACCGTTCATCGACCGCATCCGCTCCGCCAAGCGGTCGCCCATTGAGCGCGTCTTCGGCGAAGCCATGGGTCCAGCCTCAAAGCTGGAGCCAGAAGACCTGCGGCGCCTGCATCCCACCGAACTGAAGCGCCGCATTCCATTCTTGGGTGAACTGATGCTTGGCCATCTGCGCTACGGAACGCACTCCGGGGCGGGCAGCAATCTCTGCCATCCGTACCTGCGCCGCAGCAACATCGCCAGCCGCAATCTTGCCCTTGCCGGCAACTTCAATCTCACCAATTCAGGCGAGATCTTCCGGCGCCTAGTGCAACTTGGAATCAATCCGGTTGGCGACGCGGACACCGGCGTGATCTTGGAGAAGATCGGTCACTTCATCGATCGCGAACATGAGTTCTTGGCATCCACCGCGGGCCCCGGCAGCTTCCGGAATCTAGAAGGCCGCGAACTTGCTTCGGTGATCTCGCAGGAACTTGATATCGCGCGCATCTTGCGTAACGCCACCGAAGGTTTCGACGGCGGCTATGTCCTTGGCGGAATCATCGGTAATGGTGACGCTTTCGTGCTTCGTGACGCCAACGGTATTCGCCCTGCATTCTGGGTGGAGACGGCCGAGACCATTGCTGTGGCAAGCGAACGCCCCGCTCTTGCTGCGGTCTTTGGCGTTCGGCCCAGCGATGTTCAAGAGTTGACGCCAGGACATGCGCTGATCATGAAGGCGGACGGCAAGCACTCGGTGGAACGCATCCTTCCACCTGCACCGGAGCGGCAGTGCACCTTCGAACGCATCTATTTCAGCCGCGGAAACGATCCTGACATCTATGAAGAGCGCAAGGCGCTCGGCCGCAATCTGGCGCTTCGCGTGCTTGACTCCATCAACTGGGATGTTGAGCACACCGTGTTTGGATTTATTCCAAACACCAGCGAAACTGCATACCTCGGCTTGCTGCAGGAATTGGAACGCCTGGTCACCGAGCGCGGCGCGAAAGAACTTTGGGCGATGGTCCAAGCCGGCACGGCCACCGAGAAGGATGTGCAGCGCTTAGTGAATCCACGCATTCGCGCGGAGAAGGTGGCTACCAAGGACCAGAAGCTTCGGACGTTCATCACTTCCGACCGCACCCGCAAGGACCTGGTGAACCATGTGTATGACATCACGCGCGGAACGCTGAACCCCGGCGACACGCTGGTAGTGATTGATGATTCGATCGTCCGCGGCACCACCTTGCGCGAATCCATCGTCACCATGCTGACCAAGTTGGAGCCAGCGCGCATTGTGGTGGCAAGCAGCGCGCCGCCAATTCTGTATCCCGATTGCTACGGCATTGATATGAGCCAGCTCGGCCGGTTCATTGCGTTCGAGGCCGCCATCGCGCTGCTTGCAGAGCGGCGGATGGACCGAGTCTTGGACGAAGTGGAGGCTCGATGCCGCGCACAAGCCGAACTTCCAGCGGACCGCATGCGCAATGAAGTCCGCGCCATCTACGACCCATTCACCCTTGACGAACTGAGCGCCAAAGTGGCGGACCTGATTCGCACGCCGGGCTTGGCATGGCGCGGGCGCCTGGACGTGCTGTACCAGAGCGTTCCGGGCCTGCATGCCGCCATGCCGCGGTTCACCGGAGACTGGTATTTCACGGGCGAATATCCCACTCCGGGCGGCTACAAGGTGCTCAACACCGCGTTCCTGAACTGGCGCCGGGGCGACGAACGCCGCGCGTACTGAATTAGCGCGTGTTACCGGCATTTCGGACCCGGCCCGCGCGCGTCCGAGAATCCTTCGCGCGGATCGCCGCACCGACTATTGCGTGAAACAGCGGTTTGTGGTCTACTGCCCCGTTCCCCACCGCGTGAGCGTTGGGGTCGTCGGACACGCTGTCTGACGAAACTCGAAGCAATGTAGGACAACGAATGGCTCGCTATCTCGGTCCCAAGGTCAAACTCTCCCGACGCGTCGGCGTTCCAATCGCCGATCTGCCAAAGCACACTTCGAAGCGCGCATTGACGCCTCCGGGACCGCATGGTGCCCGTGGCAAGCGTGCGAAGCCATACGGCATCCGCAAGGACGAAAAGCAGAAGCTTCGCTACCACTACAACGTGCTGGAGCGTCAGTTCCGCCGTTACATGGAAGAAGCTGGTCACACCAAGGGCAACACCGGAGAGGTGCTCATGCAGCTCCTCGAGCGGCGCCTCGACAACGTGGTTCGTCGCTCCGGCTTCGTCCGCTCCATCTGGGCGGCACGTCAGCTCGTGGCACACGGCAGCGTTCGCGTCAACGGAGCCAAGGTTGACCGTCCAAGTTTCTCCGTGAAGGTTGGTGATGTCATCACCATCAAGGAAAAACTGCAGAAGGTCTGCCGCGAGCAAATGGAGAGCCTGCAGGGCCACCAGATCCCAGGTTGGATCGAAGTGAACCCAGCTGAACTCCGCGCCCGGATCGTGGCGATGCCGACTTCGGACCAGATTCCGTTCGACGTCAATACCAACCTGATCGTCGAGTTCTATCGCTGATCAGAGTGGGCTGAGGGCTGGTGCCTCCGCTCAGCAAAGTTTGTAATTCACCGGAGCGTGCCACCTACATGGCGCGCTCCGGTCTTTTTTGCTGCCGTTCCCGTAGACTCGCAACCCGCCATGATGAAACACCTGCAAAATTACAACAAGCAGATCCTCGCCGTCGTCAGCATGCTGCTGCTGGTGGTGTTCCTCGCACCCAGCGCTGTGACGCAATGCAGCCGAATGAGTTCGAAGCCGACCTCCGTGTGGGCAACCACCACTGACGGATCCACGCTCACGCTCGGCGATCTTGAGAACCTGCGCGGTCAACTCGCTGTACTTGAAATGCTGCGCGACCAGATGACCACGCAGCTCGGTGTTGCCAAGAACCCAGAGCATTGGTGGCTCTTGGTGAAAGAAGCAAAGGACAGCGGCATGATCGGCGGTCTCGCCGATGGTCGCAGTTACTTGGACAACGCTGCCGTTCAGTCCAAGATGCAACCGGACGAACTACTTGGTCGCCTATGCGCAAGTTCGCGTCAACAGCCACAGACCGTATTGCAGACGCTCGCCAATCTCCGCGGCGTTGAACGACTCATCAGCCTGAATGCTGGTGCGGGTCGACTCTCCGAAGCACGCACCCGTCTTGCTGCACGCGAACTGCTGACCGATGTTTCGTGCGATGTCGTTCCGATTGATGCAGGCACAGTTGGAGATGTGGTCCCCGTGGGATCCGCTACCGCTGACCAACTCACCGCTACCTTCGAGAAGGGTAAGTCGAGCGTGCTCGGCGCCGGTCCCGGAGGCATTGGCTACAAGTTCCCTGACCGGGTCAAGTTGGAATGGATCATCATTCCCGCTGGCGATGTGATCCGTGGCCTCGCCGCTGATCCTGCACTCGGAGCCGTCGAACTCCGCAAGGAATTCCGCAAGAATCCCGGCGCATTCGGCGTCGCTACTGCAGACCTCGCCCCTGACAAGCCCGCGCCGAGTTACGAGGCCTACGCTGGCAAGGTGCGCGAAGCCGTGGAGCGTCGCCTGCTGAAGGATCGCATGGAGCGCGCCGCAAGCGCAGTCCGTGACTGGTCGCGCATTTCGATGAAGGACGTTCCCCTCGAAAGCGGAATCTTCAAACTGCCTGCCGATTGGAAGACGCGGCAGCCTGAGCTTGAAACGCTCGCTACTGAGCTTGGACAGAAGTTCTCAATCCCTGCTCCCAAAGTTGCGAGTTCTGGCGATGCGTGGTTCACCGTATCTGAAATCGACAACAATGCATTCCTTGGCAAGGCCACCACGCAAGAGTTTGGTCAACCGATGCGCATTGGCGAACTCGTCAAGGAACTGCGCGACTTCAATAAGGATGGACGACTCCCAGTGCAAGCTGGAGTCATTGGACCGGTCGTCCTGACCACCAATGATGACCTCATCATTTGGCGCATTACCGAAGCGCAGGCTTCACACGAGCCATCATCAATCGATGACGTGCGCGACGCCGTCGTCCGTGATGCCACGACGCAGGCGCGCTACGACGCACTTGTTGCGAAGGCCGCCCAGATCAGCGAAGAAGCAAAGAAGGACGGGCTCGATGCCGTCGCTAAGACCTACGGTTCAAGCGTCGAGAAGGCCCCGAGCGTTCACTTGGCCGACCCTGCGGTTCTCCGTCAATACGGAATTCGATTCCCTGGCAACATGCCCAAGGCTGGTCAAGATCTTGACGCGCTTCGAGCCGTCCTCGCCAAGGCTGTCTCGCTGCCAGTGGATGCACCTATCAGCACCCTGCCCGACGCCGAGCGCACGCTTGTGGTGCCAGTGCCGTCAAAGTTGACGCTCATGGTTGTTCGCATCAACGACGTCAAGCCGCTCACGATTGAGGACTTCCGCGCCCTTGAAGCGGGTGGATCACTCCGCGGAGCAATGGCGCAGGACGAGCCCAAGATGGACTGGAAGATTGCATTCGGCAAGGACGCCATCGCCAAGCGCACTGGCTTCGCACTGAAGAACCCCAAGGGACCGGACCGCGTGATGAGCCCGGACGCTCCCGCGTTCTGACATCGCCGACGGGAATCTGACCGACTACACGCATCAGGAGCACTCTGTGAATTCGCCAACGCCGACCCCACCTCCCGCAGCAGCAACTCCAGCCTCAGCGCAGGTTGCCGCTCCCGCTTCAGATGTCGTGCCGAACATTGCCTACGACCTCTTTGCCAAACTCGACCTGCGCGTCGCCACGGTCATCAAGGCCGAGGCACATCCGAACGCGGACAAGCTCCTCAAGTTAACGCTTGATGACGGCACGCCCGCGGGACGACAAGTATGCGCAGGCATCAAGGCGTGGTACGCGCCGGAGCAATTGGTTGGCAAGCAGGTCATCATCGTGGCCAACCTTGAGCCGCGGATGTTGCGCGGGGAAATCAGCCAAGGCATGGTGTTGGCCGCCAGCGACCTGAAGGACGGACCGGATGCGCGGGACGTGATCGTCTTGACGGTCGACAAGCCGGTGAAGCCGGGCTCGAAGGCGAGCTAATCAATGTGTGCAGTGTGGGGGTGTTGCATCACGGCTGTCTACTGGCCCGCATTCGCCTTACGAGGACGGCCGCTGAGCGCGGCCCTGTCCTCTCCGGCGAGTGCGGCCAGGTAAGCGCTTTCCAATTCGGGCTACTTACTGGCCAACGGCTTCGGCATCTCGGTCGCTGAGTAGGCCGCCGTCTTGGCGCGCACGCACCGTGCCGTCACGCTTGCGGCTGCGTTCGCAGCGGGGTTCTTCGCGGAGATCGGTGACTGAGACAAGCTTTGCCGCAGGATCAAGCGTCACGCGGCTCACGCCCATCAGGTCGGCCAGTTCTGCAGCGAATGGCTTGAGGGTGCCGTCCGCATCTGGGATCACCAGACCGGCGTCGAGGGAATTCTCGATGCCTTGTGACTTTGCTTCCTCGAGCGCCTTCATGGCGGATTCGCGGGCTGCAAAGACTGCCGGCCAACCGGCGGCGGCGGCGAAGGTGATCGGTACGTGCTGCTCAAATACAACGTTCTTTGCTTCCGCGCCCTTGAGCGCACGCCAGGCTTCATCAGCAGTGTGCGGCAATACCGGGGCAAGCATGCGAATGAGTCCCTCGGCAACTGCATTCATGGCGCGCTGCGTTGCGCGTCGGCGCGTGCCGTCCGCGCGATCGCAGTACAGGCGGTCCTTGGTAGCGGCAAACCATTCCGAACTCAGCGTGGCGTTGCAGAAATCAAAGATCGCAACCTGCGCATCGCGGAAATTGGCACCGCGGTATGAAGTCAGAACCGTTTCCTGGAGTTTGCAGAATTCACCGAGCGCCCAGCCATCAATGGAGTTGGGATCCGTCTTCGTCAGTTGAGCAGCTTCATCAGCGGCCGGCGTGTAGTCGTACAAATTGCTCAACAGATAGCGAACGGTGTTTCGGATCTTGCGGTAACTCTCGCCAGCGGTCGTGAAGAAGGACATATCCACTTTGATATCGCCTTCGTACGGAACGCTAAAGACCCACCAACGGCACACCTCGGCGCCGACTTGCTTCAAGAGATCTTCCACCTCAATGGTGTTGCCGATCGACTTGGACATCTTCTT
>JAPLMU010000201.1 GCA_026386795.1 Planctomycetota bacterium | reverse complement strand
GCACGCTCTACGTGCTTGACGAGCCGACCACCGGCCTGCACTTTGCCGATGTGGAAAAACTGCTGGTGGTGCTGCAACGTCTCGCGGACGCCGGACACACGCTGGTGGTGATCGAACACAACCTGGATGTAGTGAAGTGCGCGGATTGGCTCATCGACCTCGGTCCGGAAGGCGGCGAGCGCGGCGGAACAATCATCGCCGCCGGTACTCCCGAACAGGTGGCAGCCACCGCGGCCTCATACACCGGTCGCTACTTGAAGCCGATCTTGGAGCGCGCAGCACGAGCGTCGGCAAGCAGCCCGAGCGACGCTCAGCCGACGCGACGCCGAGAGGTGACCGGCACCAAGAAGAAGAGAGCGGTCAAGACACCGGGCGCTGGCACAAGCGTGTAATTTTTCACTCTACGTCTGTAATCGCACCAGTTTCGCGTACTCCAGCACCAGCGTCTTCACGCCCACGGTGCGGAATGACACACGCGCGCTGGTGACACTGCCGCGCGGCAAGATTGCTGGCAAGATTGCTTGCACAGTGCCGGTTCCGAAGAGCGGATGACGCACCATGCAGCCAACCGGAAACTGCGCGCCGAGGCCGCGCGGCTTATCGAACTCGTCTGCCCACGGCTCGTCGATGCCGTCAGAGCCTTCTCCAGAGCCGTCGCCGCTGCCGTCCATCCAACTGGACGCCAAGTCAGTGCGTTCAACATTTGCCTCCGGAAGTTCGCGCAGGAACTCGCTCTCCATCGCGCTCATGCGCATGCCGCGCACGGTGCGACGCGCAGCGTGCGTCATCAAGAGCTGCCGCTTAGCGCGCGTCATGCCCACAAAGCAGAGGCGTCGCTCTTCTTCAATATCTTCATCACCTTCGCGCGCACGCATGTGTGGCAGCAGGCCTTCTTCGCAGCCGATCATGGTGACCATCTCAAACTCAAGACCCTTGGCCGCATGCAGCGTCATCAAGGTCACCGATCCAGCGTCGGAGTCATACGCATCGGAATCAGCCACCAATGCCACGGATTGCAGGAACCCCTGCAGCGCGCGCAACAATGTTGGAGGCGCGCCGGCCGGGTCATCAGGTAATTCAAAGTCGCCCGCGGCGTTGACGGTTTCGTCAAGATTGAGGCGGCGCTGCTCTTGGTCATCGCCATCGGTGCCGTCAGCAAAGTCACGCAGGCCGCTTTCATCAAGCACCATTTCTACAAATGCAGCCAGCGCATCCGGCTCCCCCAGTTCAATCACTTGTCGCCAGCGCGCCAGCATGGATGCAAACTCATCAATCTTGCGCGCCGTGCGATCCGCAACGCCCGCCTCGCGCGCAAAACGCAGCGCCGCAAGCATGGGAATTTGCTGAACAGCCGCAATGCGCTCAATGCGCGTGAGCGACGAATCACCGATGCCACGCGTAGGCACATTCACAATGCGACCGCACGCAACATCGTCAGCAGCGTTCGCCACTAAGCGCAGGTACGCCATCAAGTCTTTGACTTCCTTGCGGTCATAGAACGCAGTGCCGCGCACAATGCGGTACGGAATCTGCCTGCGCCGTAGTGCATCTTCCACCACGCGACTGAGCGCGTTCATTCGGTAGAGCACCGCAATTTCTTTCCACGGCGTGCCCGCTGCATTGGCCGTCACGATGGCCTTGGCCACTTCGTCGGACTCAGCGTGCTCATCCGCCGCGCGCAACACGCGCACCTTCTCGCCCGCGCCCTGCCCCGTGTAGAGCGGCTTCGCCTTGCGACGCTTGTTGTGCCGAATCAGCGCGTCGGCCGCGGCCACTACATGTTCCGTCGAACGGAAGTTCTCGCCGAGCGCCACCGTGACAGCACCATCAAAGCACTCTTCAAATTCAAGGATGTTTCGAATGTCCGCGCCGCGCCAGCGATAGATCGACTGATCCGGATCGCCCACCACGCAGATATTCCGATGCCCACCAGCGATGTTGCGCGCAATAGCAAACTGCGCGCGATTGGTGTCCTGGTATTCGTCGATCAACACATAGCGGTAGCGGCCCGCGGCGATCGCGCGCAGCGAGTCATTCGTGCCCAAACTAATCGCGGTGCGCATGAGTAGATCATCAAAGTCGAGCGCCTTGTTGCGCTGCAGGATCTTCTCGTACGCCTCGTAGGCCTTGGCAACTTGGCGCGCTGCAAAGTCACCGGCTGCCTCGCGGAACGCGGCTGCGTCAACCAGTTGATTCTTCGCAGTGCTGATCTTTGAAAGCACCGCGGCAGGCTGGAAGTTCTTGGTATCAAGCCCAGCTTCCACGATCGCGCTCTTCATTGCTGAACGCTGATCGTCGGCGTCGTAGATCACAAAGTCCGGGTCAACGCCGCAGTCCACTGCATGACGGCGAAGGAACATCGCGCAGAATGCATGGAAGGTGCTGACCACCAATCCGCGTCGACCGGGCACATCGATTGGAATCATTGACTCCACGCGATGCTTCATTTCGCCGGCAGCTTTGTTGGTGAATGTCAGCGCCAAGATCTGCCACGCCGGAATGCCGAGCGCCACTAAACGCGCCACGCGGCGGGTGATGACGCGCGTCTTTCCAGAGCCGGGGCCAGCAAGCACCAACAGCGGGCCATCAACATGG
>JAPLMU010000100.1 GCA_026386795.1 Planctomycetota bacterium | reverse complement strand
GCGAGTGCGGCCAGGGGAGGGTTTTCCAAACCGGTCCCCTTACTGGCTCGCATTCGCCTTACGAGGACGGCCGCTGAGCGCGGCCCTGTCCTCTCCGGCGAGTGCGGCCAGGGGTGGCTTTTCCAAACCGGTCCCCTTACTGGCTCGCATTCGCCTTACGAGGACGGCCGCTGAGCGCGGCCCTGTCCTCTCCGGCGAGTGCTCGCCTTACGAGGACGGCCGCTGAGCGCGGCCCTGTCCTCTCCGGCGAGTGCGGCCAGGGGAGCGGGTTGGCAAACCGGCGTTCTGTGGGTGACTGCAACATAGGGACAGGGATGAACGGTGCTCATTTAGCCCGTGTAGCGGTCGAGAATTCGGTACTGGACAGCCTCTGCAACGTGTACTGCAGTGATGCGCTCCGCTCCTTCGAGGTCGGCGATGGTTCTGGACATGCGGCGCACCTTGTCGTAGGCGCGTGCGCTTAGTCCAAGCTGCTCGATCGCTTCTCCTAAGAGCGCTCGGCCCGCAACGTCGAGCGCGGCGCCCGTGTCGAGCGCCTTGCCACGTAAGTGTGCGTTGAGTACCGCGCCCTGTCGCGCACGCTGGACTGATCGCGCCGCCACTACTCGCTCGCGGAGTTCGGCGGTGCCGTCGCCCGTTGGCGCAGATGCCAAGCGCTCGAACGGAACTGCGCGAACTTCAACGTGCAAATCAATGCGATCGACGATCGGACCACTCAGGCGCTCCATGTATTGCTCTTGATCGCGTGCGCCCTTTGTGCCGTCGCGGCGGTTTCCGCGGGCGGTTGGATTCATTGCGGCCACCAGAATGCTGCGCGCTGGGAATCTGGCACTTCCATGCGCGCGCGCCACCGTGATGAATCCGTCCTCGAGTGGTTCGCGCAACGCTTCGAGCGCGCTGCGCCCAAATTCTGGCAACTCGTCCATGAACAACACCCCGTGATGTGCAAGCGTCACTTCACCAGGGCGCGGCACGCCCGCGGCGCCGCCGCCAACTAAGGCCACCGTACTTGCAGTGTGGTGCGGCGCCCGAAATGGCCGCTCCGTCACCAACCGCGGCACCCCAACACCCGCCGCACTCCAGATGCGCGTTACTTCCAACGCCTCCTCCGGCTCCAAGGGCGGCATGATGCCAGGCAGCGCGCGCGCCATCATCGTCTTGCCGCAGCCCGCCGGGCCAATCAGGAGCGCGTTATGACCACCCGCAGCAGCAATCATCAACGCTCGCTTCGCTGGACCCTGACCACGGATGTCACGAAAGTCCACATCGAGCGCGGCACCAGCGATCGCCGCGCGTACATCAATCGGCTCCGCACGCAACAGCGTGTGCGTGCCGCGGAAGAACGCCACCACTTCAGGCAACGACTCCGCAGCACGCACATCCACCCCTTCCACCATCGCTGCCTCGCGCGCGTTCGCCGCAGGAACAATGATTCCCTCAAGACCCTGTGCGCGCGCAAGAAGCGCCATCCCAACCGCCCCACGCACTGCTCGTAACGATCCGTCGAGCCCCAACTCGCCAGCCAGCATCCACGCCTCCATGCATGGAACCTTCGCCGCACGGGAACTTCCCTCCTCCTGCGGCGCGGCCATCAGGAGCGCCACCGCGATCGGCAGATCGAACGCCGGCCCCTGCTTGCGCAAATCCGCGGGCGCAAGACTGATGGTGGTGCGATGCCGCGGCGGGTCGAATCCGCACGAAGACATGGCACTCTTGACGCGCTCAATGCTCTCCCGGACTGCAAGATCCGGTAGCCCAACAAGCGTGATCCGCGGCAGACCGCGAGCCTGCAGCGAGACTTCCACATCGCAGCGGACCGCATCGATGCCCTGAAGGGCGAAACTAGGAATGGTCACAAGCATGAACGTGATCATCATGCCCCTGCGGAACTGCACTAGGAAACACCGCCCTATTTCTGGCAACTCCGTTACTCTTTCCGAGTGGATCCACAGATCGTCATCGAATACATGGCATTCGGCCTCTTTGGCGGGATGATTGGCGGGCTCTTAGGAATCGGCGGCTCCGTCGGGATCATCCCGCTCGCCACCATCTTCATCAGCCCTGACAAGCAGCAACTTCAGTGCGCTGCCATGCTCTGCAATGTTGCCGTGGCCGCCACCGCGTACCGCCGCTACCTCAAGGCTGGAAAGATCGAATGGACTTTCGCGCGTCGTATCGTGCCGGCGGCGCTCGTCTTCGTATTGGTCGGCGTCGCTGCGAGCACGGTGATCGATGCAAGCAACTTCCGGCTCATATTCGCCGTGTTTCTATTGATAGTCGCCCTGCGCGAATTTCGACTGCTTGCAATCGGCGGCGAGCACGGGCCTGACGATGCACGCGAGCTGTCACCCGCGCGCGGCGCAGGAATCGGAACGATCATGGGATTTCTGAGCGGACTTCTTGGTATCGGCGGCGGCGTCGTTGGCGTACCTCTGATGCGCGCATGGGCCCGAATTCCCATGAAACGCGCGGTGGTCACCAGCGTCTGCACCATGGTTCCACTTTCAATCGTCGGAGCCGCCATGAAATCCATCACGCTGTGGAACACGCCGGTTGACGCCCATGGCGCCACTATCACCGCCGCTGCCGCCGCCGCCGCCGCCGAAAGCAGCGCCGCCGCTTCTGCATCTGCGAGTCCTGACAACGCACTGATTCACGCACTTTTCATCGCCGCATGCCTGATTCCGACCGCCATGATTGGAAGTTGGACGGGAGCCACCATCAATGTCCGCGTCACAGGAAAGGCTGTGCGCTGGGTGCTTGCCACGTACCTGCCGATCGCGGCTGCATGGATGGCGTGGCCAGTGATCTCCCAGTGGATCGCCGGCGCGGCGCATTGAATCGTCGTCTCTTTGAGCGACACTCTCCTGGACAGGTTCATGACAATC
>JAPLMU010000170.1 GCA_026386795.1 Planctomycetota bacterium | reverse complement strand
GATCAATACCCGCCGAAACAATGACCAGTGTCATGCCAACCGCAAGGATGCCGACCGCCGCATTCTGATTGAGCAGGTTGCGAAAGTTTTCAATGCTGAGGAAGTCCCCGCCCTGCTTGAAAGCGCTCACTGCAAAGAGCAGCACAAACGCCACCAGCACTCCCCAGTGTTCAAGAAAGCGTTGCATGCGCACGGCCATTCCGGTGTGTGAATTACTCATGAAGTTCCTTGCCTATCGGCACTCAGCCCGGAAGCGATACGAACGATGCGCTCCTCGCAGCCTAGCTCTGCAAGTTGCTCGCGCGTGACCTCGCCCGCCACACTTCCATTGCGCATCACTAGGACGCGATGCGCCAGTCCAATCAGCTCCGGTAGTTCGGAACTGATGACAATGCACGCTAATCCCTCTTGTGCGAGCGCCGCAATAATTCGGTAAATCTCCGCTTTGGCGCCGATGTCGACGCCGCGGGTTGGCTCATCAATGATGAGTACGTTGGGGCGAGTTTCTAACCAGCGCGCCAGCGCAAACTTTTGTTGGTTTCCACCGGAAAGTGAGGAGATGGACAGGTCCGGACGAGCGCAGCGGATAGCCAGTTCATTGATCCACCGCGTAACCACGGAACGCTCCGCGACTTCGTCAATGCGTGCGCCGCCGAATTGTGAAAACGCATCCAGTGATGGAAGCGTCATGTTGGCAACACTCGAGAGCGAAACATGCAGCCCACGGCCTTTGCGATCTTCACTGACGTAGGTAACGCCGTGACGCATGGCAGCGCGTGGGTGTTTAAATGTGCGCTCAGTACCAGCCACGCGAATCTTTCCGACCGGGCGGCGCAGGCCAACGATCGCTTCCGCAGTTTCGGTGCGCCCGCTGCCAACCAGGCCAGCGATACCGACAATTTCGCCAGGCAACACAGTCACTGAAACGTCACGGGATCGATCTGCTGCGCCAAACTCAATCAGCTCAATGGCTGCAATTGCACCCGGCTTTACGCTTCCCTTGGGTGGATAGATGGACCCAAGCTCGCGACCGACCATCGCCTGTGCAAGCGTGTCTTCGGTAGCCACCGTGCCATCTTCCGTTTGCAATACTCCCACAGCGTTGCGCTGGAATCGTGCCACCAGTCGCCCATCGCGGAGAACGCTCACGCGGTCAGCCACATCGACTACTTCATCAAGGTGATGTGAGATGAACAGCACCGCACGACCCTCGTCACGCAGGCGACGCAACAGTTGCAGGAGTTTGCGGGCCTCATGTTCGCCAAGGACCGCGGTTGGCTCATCAAGAATCAGCACTTGCGCTTCACTGGCGAGGCACTTGGCAATTTCCACATACTGGCAGTCAGCAATGGAGAGTTCACTCACTGCGCGGTCAAGGTCCATCTCTGCGCCGAGCATGGCCAGCAGTGCCCGGGCGCGCTCGCGTTGTTGCGAGCGATCCACGGCAATTCCTGCAAGAAATGTCGGTTCGCGTCCCAACAACACGTTCTCAGCAACGCTGAGTGTTGCAACGAGATTGAGTTCTTGATGCACCATGGAGATGCCCGCGCGAATCGCGGCGCGTGGGCCGCGCAGCGTGGTTGGCTCGCCGTTGCGGAGTACTTCGCCTGCATTCGGCGCCAGCGCCCCGGAGAGCACCTTCATGAGCGTGCTCTTGCCAGCGCCGTTTTCGCCAACAATGGCATGGATTTCACCAACCATGAAGTCCACGGTGACGTTATCAAGGGCGCGCACACCGGGATACTCCACGGTGACGCCGCGCACCCCCATGAGCGGCAGTGTGGCCTGTGCCGCCGCACCGACCTGCTTGGCGCTTGGAAATTCCATCACGCCTTCTTAAGGAAGCACGTCTTGAGAACAAAGGTGCCCTTGCCATCGCGCACTTCGACTTCTTCGGCGTTGGAGGTGAGGCGGATGTTCTTGTAGGTAGCGCCGCGCTTGATCGTCGTGTTCGCGCCCTTCACCTTCAGGTCCTTGATCAGTACAACCACATCGCCCTCGCTGAGTAGGGTTCCGTTGCTATCTTTGACAATCACGGTCCATTCATCGGTTTCATCGGTCATGGTGTCGGGGTCCTCGTTCGCAATGGTGCTGTCCGGCGCGCTACTACAGTCAGAATTTGTATCCAAACGCTTCGATTTCGCGGGCATGCCATTTGGCAACCAGCGCCTGGCTCTGCGGCGAATACAGGGCGCGGTAGTCCCCGCCATCCTTGCGGTCGCTGGAGTTGCGGTGCGCCAACTGCACCTTTCCTTGGGCACCGATTCGATTGAGCACTTCTTCAAATCCGTCAGAAAGCGCCTCGTATTTGATCATGTAGTCAAAGCACGGCTTGCCATCAATGGAGTAAATGCCCCAGTTATCCAAGCGCGAGTGATGCATGGCGCGCCACAGCGGGGAGCACATATCGCGGTCGAAATTGCTGAGGTCCTTCACGCCGCGCTTCTTGTGTCGATGCGAGTACAGCGAGATCTGTCGGTCCCACGGGTTACGCTCGATGGAGAACTTGAAGTAGTCGCGGAACTTCTCCTCGCCGAGCACGGAACGAACCTGGCGAGCATTGGCATGGAACCACAATCCAAACACGTTCGGGAAGTATCGGCGCAAGGTGCCGCGGTGGCCGCACACAACATCGTCACGCTCTGCTGCACCCGCAGCCAATTTCGCCACGTTGATACCGCACAATTCGCGCAAGGCATGCTGCACCGATGTACTACCGGTTTTCTCCGTACGTAGAAATATAAATCGATACTTGTGTGAGATCAGCATGGCGCATAACAAGAATACAGCAATGCGTGCACGTCACTGCGCGTGGTGGTCACTTCGCGCGACTTGCTCGACCCGTGTTGGTTGGCGCGCCGTCGGGGCGACCATTGGCATCGGCCGCGGTGCCTGGCTTCCAAGACCGCACTTCGATTTCAGCGCCGACGGTATGCAGTTCATCGCACCATCCGTTGGCCCAGCGAATTCGGAGGCAATTGTCGGCG
>JAPLMU010000189.1 GCA_026386795.1 Planctomycetota bacterium | reverse complement strand
CTTAAGAATAAACGGAACATTTTCCTGGCTATTTAAACCCACAACCAATTCAGATCCATGCGAGATTGCAGATTAAGATTGTCCGGCCCTCCTTTATTTAAAGAGTCGACAAGATCAAACAATGCCGACTGTATTGTTGAGTATTGTTCGTAAGTTAATGAGTAAGGCGAAAGTAAAACACTCCCCCTCCAGCTCAATAATGATGACAGGCCATTCTCTCGAAGTTTATCGAACACCCTCCTATCTAAAGGCAGGTGGAAGAAAGGGTAAAGTGCACGATACTCCTCGTGCTTCATCAGTTGGTGCATAAAGGTGTTTGTGAATGCCGGAACAAAGGGAGCCAGTGTGGCGGAGTAAAAGGGAGCCAGTCCCGTTGCTAAAAAGAGCTCGTTAGAGCCCGCTGGTTGCTGCTTTTAGTTTTGTCTTGCCATGGGCAGTCGGCGTAGCGTAGCGCAGACGGGTACTCATGGCAAGACGTCGCGAATCAGCTGTCCGGAGTTTCACCTCCTTTGCTGTCGGAATTAATTGTGTCACCAGCCGCCGAATCGCTATTACTCCGACCACTCTTTGCCGCTTTTCTTGAACTGGCGAGCCGATAACTGTCGCCATTCAGTTCAAGAATGTGGACATGGTGAGTCAGTCGATCCAGCAACGCCCCGGTGAGACGTTCCGAGCCAAAGACGCTGGTCCACTCATCGAACGGCAAGTTGCTGGTAACCAGCGTTGATCCCTGTTCGTAGCGCCGGCTGAAGACTTCAAATAGAAGTTCAGCGCCGACCGCCGTGAACGGAACGTAGCCCAACTCGTCGATGATTAGCAGGTCAACTCGGTCCAACTGCCTTTGAATGACACGCAACCGTCGCTCGTCACGGGCTTCCATCAATTCGTGAACCAGCGCGGCAGCGGTGACGAACAGCACGCTGTAATTCTTCTGGCAGGCAGCCAGACCCAAGGCCAGCGCGGTATGGGTCTTACCGGTGCCGGCTGGACCCAGTGCAATGCAATTCTCCCTGCGTTCGATCCACTCCCCGCGTGCCAGTTCCAGCACCATCGACTTGTTGAGGCTGGGAATCGCCTTGAATTCGAACGTATCCAGGCTCTTGGTCTGCGGGAACCGCGCTTGCCGAATACGCCGTTCAATTGCGCGTCGCTCCCGGTCAATTCGTTCCAGTTCGCACAAGCGCAGCAGGTAACGTGGATAGTCCGCCTGATCCTGTGCACACTCGAAGGCCACCTTCTCATATTCACGGCTAAAGGTCGGCAGTTTGAGCGCCTTGAGATAGTGCGCCAGCAGCACCTGCGGTGGAACCGTGGCATTCTGAATGGCGGCGCTCATGGCGACACCGCCCGGTCAGCCTGATTAGCATGCGCCTGCAAGAGCGCCAGATAGGCTCGCACATCGGTGATGCCGACCGTCGCCTGCGGCAGATAAGGATAGTGCGTCAAATCCAGTCGCGGCATCTGACGTTCGATCTTGGCCAGCACCAGATGCTTGACCGCGTCGTAGCTCACCGCTGATAAGCGCAAGGCTTCTTCAACCGCGACGGCGACTTCCTCCTGACCGAAGTTCTCCATCAAGCGCAGGACTTGAATGTACTCCCGGCGACCATGCTTGCCCAAGCGGGCTTCCAGTAGCCGGCGCAGGGCATCGAAGTCGTCGGGCAGTTCCCAATTCCGCAATGGCGCGGCTTGATCCAGTGCGCCGGGTTTGCGCTCCAACAGTGCCAAATAATGCAGTGGGTCGTAGATAAATTCTTCCTTGCTGTAGGACCGGAGGTGTTGGGCGATGACCTCGCTGCCGGACGAGATCACGACCCGGTCAGGATAGCCCCGGACAAAGACTTCATGGTGCCCATAGGCTGTCGGCACCGAGTAGTCATTGCAGCGGTAACGAACCAGCGACAGTGACGACACCCGCGTGGATACTTTCTCGCAGGGATCAAATTCAGCTCCGGGCAGCGGCAAGAAAGCTTTGCGATCGCGCTCCATTCGAACATGAATACTTTCGGTCTGCCCGCGCAAAACGGCGACCTTGCGCTTCTCACAGGCGTCAAGCAGTCGCTCATTGAACTCATCAATGCTGTGCACGCGCGGCAACGGCACCATGAAATTCCGGCGAGCAAATCCCACCAGACCTTCGACCTTGCCTTTGTCGTTGCCTTTGGCAGGACGGCCGAAGCGATCTTCAAACAGGTAGTGGCTTTGCAACTCGCTGAATGCTTTGGTTCGCTTTCGTGTGCCGTCACCCAGAATCTGCGCCACGGCAATCTTGGTGTTGTCATAGAGCACCGACAACGGTACCCCACCGATCCACTTGAAAGCGCTGACGTGGCCATCGAGAAACGCGTCGGTCGTTTCCGCCGGGTAGGCTTTGACGAAGATAGCATCCGAGTGCGGCAGGTCGAGGCAAAAGTAGTGAATCCTGGTCTTGACGCCACCCAAGTAAATATCGGCTTCGCCGAAATCCACCTGCGCCCGTCCGGCCATGTGGAACAGGGGAATGAAGACTTCCTTCTGCCGAACGCGTTCTTGCGCAACATACTCGCGGACGATGGTGTAACCACCGCTGAATTCATGTTCGTCCCGCAGACGCTCATAAATTCGCCGCGCAGTATGTCGCTGCTTCTTGAGAACGTCATGGTCAGTCAAGAGGATCTGTTCAATGATTCCAACAAACGGACCCAGCTTCGGCGATACCGGCGGCCCCTTTCGTTGGTACCCCGGCGGCAGCGTATGCCGAATCATCTTGGAAACGGTTTTACGGCTCAGCCCGAACTGTCTGGCCGCGCCACGTTCGCTGAGGCCTTCGACCATCACAGCGCGTCTTACTTTGGCGTAGATATCCACTTCTCTATACATCCTCTCTGCCTTCCTCAACCCTATAAGTGGGTCGAAGGATAGGCTTGAGGACTAGCTGGCCCTTAGGCCGCCACGTGGCTCCCTTTTACTCCGGCATTTACACATTTACTTATTTCTTAAACAACCTTGCAGTTAAACCTCTCCGAGAGGTCTGCATGCAGGAGTTAGTTCACCATCTTGAAGCCGAGAGCGATCGATTAAGGATCCAAAACGATCTATTCAGGACACCTCTATCGTCCCAAACAAATACCGACGAATTGAGCGACATACAGTGCGAGCTGGAGTCATAAGTGCTCAACTTAGCGCTGCCACACATT
>JAPLMU010000063.1 GCA_026386795.1 Planctomycetota bacterium | reverse complement strand
TCTCGGCGACATCCCGATCATTGGGCTTGCGTTCCGGCAGAAGACCGAGACCACGGCGAAGACAGAACTACTGATTGTGCTGCGACCGCACGTTGTACGTACCCCGCAACGCATGAAGGAAATCACCGAAGATGCCGTCGGCCGCATGTCCTTGCAGCCAGGCCTCAAGGAACAGATTCGTAAGGCAGAACTCAAGGGCACGCAAGGCAGGTACAACGACAAGGGCGAGTGGATTGATCCGATCGGCGCGCCTTCTGAGACTCCAGCCGCCGATGGCGACGCCGCCATGCCAACGAAGGGCGAGTCAACATTGATCAAGCCTGTCCCGTCAGAGCCTGGCGATCAAGTAACCACCAAGCAGGCAAACGGCAGCATCACCATTGGTCCCAAGTTGCCAGCCCCAAGCGCAGAACCCGCACCACCGACTGACCCGCTTACACCAAAGGCACCATGAATTTCCCGCCATACATCTGCCTTGCGCTCGGTGCGTTGCTTAGTCTCACCGGTTGCGAGACCGTGTCCAAGGAGACGTCGGACGGTCGCCCCATGCCTCCGCATGCGCGCGTGCCACAGACGGCCCCGGATGGCGTGGCAGTCAACGCAATGAGTGTGTTGTATGCACCGAAACCTACCGATAGCGACGCCAATGGTCGGCCTGATCGGCTCAGTATTGAGCTCTACCTCTTCGCGCGGCCGTACCCAACGCCGATTTGGCGCGACGGCAAGTTGAATGTTGCGGCGTATCGCATGGGCACGGCGGGCTCACCGACCGCACCCGGTGATCACCCGATTCACGTCTGGAGCATTCCGACCCGCGACCTCGACCTTGGCAGATTCCGCAGTCTGATTGGCGAGGGATATCGATTCCAAGTCTCGCTCCTTGATGATGGCGGCAACGATCGCATTGAAGGCACGGCCCTCGACTTCGTCACATGGTTTCGACCATCATCGGGTGCAGCGGCTATTTGGTCGGACGGGGTTCGTTCCATTGCCTTTGAACCAATGGCATCGGGCGAGGTTCGACAATAAAAACGAAATCGCCCGGCGATGAACCGGGCGTTCGGTGTTCGAAGAAGATCAATGAACTGGGAATCTAGGATTCGAACCTAGACAAACTGAGTCAGAGTCAGTTGTGCTACCGTTACACCAATTCCCAAATCGTGAACCGAAGATTCTAGCGCGGCTATGCCATAGGGGGAAGCGGCTGTTCGATGCCGATAAAGCCAATACGGACGCTGTTGTGGCGCGCGCAACGCTGAGTGAGGCGTGGGACCCTGAGAGCCTGGGACCCTGAGAGCCTGGAACCCTGAGAGCCTGGAACCCTGAGAACCCTGCGGACCCTTAGGCCCCCGGCGCCGTGGCAGGCTTGGCATCGGAAGGTGCCGGCGCCGCACCACTACTTGGCGCAGGCATTGGTTGTGGTCGAATCGATCGACGCACGGCTTCGTCCGCCTGCATCCGTCGCTCAAGATCGGTGATGCGCGCACGCGCCTTGGCAAGTTCATCCTGTGTAGCAGGGTTGGCCACCGGCACAGCGACCGGTGCCGTTGCCTTCGCAGCCGCGGCCATCGCCGTTGCTGTTGCCTTCGCAGCAGCAGCAGACGCCGCCGTTTCTGGAGCGGGGGTACTCGACGCGGTCGCTGGAGCCACCGCATCCACTTGCCCGAGTGCGCGCAACATGTGCTTGGCTTCCCAAGGAATCAGCGTGACATTTGCTTCGCGGGTTTGTCCAGCACGCACGACCGTGAATTTCACATGATCTCCCGGCGCAGCCGTGCGAACCACTGCGCGGATTGCTTCGGGCGATGCGTTGCTTGAGCCATTGATCCCCACAATGACGTCGTGCGGCATCACGCCGGCCTGGTCAAGTGCAAGTCCTGGAATGACCTGCGCAACGTATGCACATTCCGCGCCCGATGGATTGGTGTGTTCTGCATGCAGGTGCGCCAATGTTGAAGCCGGCACGGCGTCCAGTCGACCACCGAGCATTGCTTTCGGCGCGGTCAACGTAGCGCCATCGCGCGTTCGGTATACCCCTGGCGGATCTACCTTCGTCCCGTGCTCAGGTGTCCACGAATCCGGAATGTCGAGCCGCTCAATGACAGTTCCCTTGGCATCGAGCACTGCAACATGATTTGCATTGCGAACGATGCGGTCTTGCGCAACCGGCTGCGAATCCATAAAGACTTCGATGCGGTTGCCACTGAACGCACGCAACTCCCATCGGTGTGCCATGCCATCGCGTGTTGGAGTGGTGTCTGTTGGGCTCTTGGCACTCGCCGCGTTTACTCCGGCTTTCGGATCGGTCGTCGTCATCGCTCCGTCCACGGAGATCTCAACCGGGACTGGCTTCACTTCTCCCGCAGGCCGTTCGACGGCCGTCGCCAGTGAATCGGCGTTCGCGTCAGCGGCCATACTTGGGGCGCCAGGTTCACCCGAAACCGACCCCGCGCCTGATGTTTCTGCGCTTCCAGTGGCCGTCGACAGCTCCGCGGGTTGCTCGGTGCTTGCGCATCCGACGAGTGCGAGGGCGATGCAACATGTGGGGATCAGGGGGGATCGCATGATTGGTGATGATACAAGCGCCATTGCAGCGACTATCTTCCTGCCTCGCCGAACCCCATGGACCAACCGCACCACCGCTCTTCGCCCCGCCCCGCCGCCATTGCGCCAATGTTCTTCGCATTGATCGCAATCCTGCTTTCGGCATGCGGCGAACACGCCGGCCAGGATGTTGCAAGTGCTGGCGCCGGGGCCACCTGGCGCTGGCGTGCCGAGAAGATGGAAGTCAGCGCGCTGACAACCCCGATTGTGGCACGCGTCGGGCGTAGTTCCATGATCGACGCGCGCATTGCGTTCTACGACAGCGAGCGCGACGAAACCAAGGCATTGGGCGAGCTCACGGTCTTGGTGCGTTTCGATGGCAACGAGATTGGTCGCCAATCGGCAGACCTCGCTGGAGTTGGCGGGCATGCGCGCGCATGGGATTCGGTGACGGAGACCTACTCCATGCGTATCCCGCTCTCCATTGATCCGCCGCCCGGGCGCATCGTTGTATTGCAGGCCACCTTTGACGGCGTTGACGGAGCTCGGATGACGGCCTCGCGCGAAGTGCGCTGGCCGGAGACGGCGCGATGACCGACAGCGCATCCTCGGCGGCGCCACGCAGGCTTGGGATATTCGCTGCCGATGCACTCCTCTTGACCGCGGCATTGATCTGGGGCGCCACATTCGTTGCGCAGAAATTTGCCACCGAACACATGGGGCCGCTGCTCTTCACTGGCATTCGCTTTGCAATCGGTGCAGCCATTCTCCTGCCGATCGCGCTCCCCCGCTTTCGGCGCATCGCCCCTGGCCGCGCTCGCCGCAATGCGCTCCTCGGTGGATGCCTCGCCGGATGCGCCATGGCGCTCGGCAGCACATTGCAACAAGTGGGAATGCACTCCACGAGCGTGAGTAACGCCGGATTCATCACTGGTCTTTATGTGATCATCGTGCCGATGCTCGGTCTCTTTGTTGGGCAACGAGTCCGCTGGAATGTATGGGTCGGTGCGCTCGCGGCAGTGGTTGGGCTCTTCTATCTGAGTTTGTACGACCCTGCAGGAAGCGTCACTGGCATCTCGATCAATCAAGGCGATGTCTGGGTGCTCGCGTGCGCGCTCGCGTGGAGCTTCCATGTGCAGATCATTGGTTGGGCAGCGCCCGACACCGACCCGTTCGTCATCAGTGTGGTGCAGTTCGCTGTCACCGGAGCTGTGGCATTACTGGCTTCGCAGGTCGTCGCACATGGTTGGCCCACCGAGGTTTGGGGCGCGCGCGAGGTGTTCGAGTTTGGAGCCTTGCAGGCAGTGGCCTGGCCGCTCGCCTTTGCGGCGTTGCTCTCCACGTGCATTGCATTCACATTGCAGACTGTGGCGCAGAGCAGTGCGCCGCCCGCACATGCCGCCATCCTCTTGAGCCTTGAGAGTGTGTTTGCGGCAGTGGCCGAGGCGGTCTTTCTGGCGACGGGCTGGACAAGCCTCGGGTCGCCGATGACGCGCTGGAAACTGGCTGGCTGCGCCCTGATGTTTGCCGGCGTGATCTTGAGTCAGTGGCGAATTCGCGCCCGCTCGGCGGTCGCGTAACGGCGGCTCGTTCCTATACTGCGCAGTCCATGTCCCTCGAAATGCCAGCATTCTCTGCCGGAACACGCGTCCGGGTCACGCAGCAACTCCCCGCGGTGCGCCATGTGAGCACCACCACCATCGAGGGCAAGGTGCTTCGTTACCGTCAGTCTGAGACCGGGAGTTGGTTCGCGCACAGTCAGCACGACCGCCTGTGGCTCGATCGTCTTGAGATTCAAACGGATGATGGCGAGATCACCGTGCTGAACCTTGACCAGTACACGGTCATCGAGCCAAGCGTTCGCGCTTAGCCCGCCAAGCGCGGTGCAACCGTCACTTGAGTTCGTCCGGCACGCCAAGCGGCTCCCATATCGCGCGCGATGTACTCGTTGACGCCAGCAAGGGTGAGGCGATCAAACTCAGCTGCGCTCTGTGCAAGATCCATGGCCTCGCCGAGGCGCCATAGTTGCGACGCAATGGTGGCAGCTCGGGCGCTTGAACTTTCACCGCTCATGATGAGGCCAGCCTTTGCGCCGACGAGAGCGTCGCGGAACTCATCGGCGGTGATTCCCTGCTCGAATCGCTCCAGTTCGGTCATGATGCATTCCAGGGTACGCGGGGCGCGTTCGTGGGTGCTTCCGGCATAGACCTGCACTAGTCCGCGGTCGCGTCCGAGTGCTGAGGAGGCTCCCACTGAATAGCAGAGGCCGCGCTTCTCGCGCACTTCGGTGAAGAGGCGGCTGCTGCTAGCGCCCCCCAGAATTCGAATCGCCACGCGGTGCGCATGGGCGTCGGCATCGCGATCAGGCGGGGCATCTAAACCGATGGCAAGGTGGGTCTGTTGCGTATCGAGCTGCACCAAATGCGATCCGCGCAGGGCGGGGCGGGTCTCAACGGGGTCCTCAGTGGAGCCGCTCCAGCCCTCAAGAAGGCGCTCCACCATGTCACGGGCGCGCTCGGGCTCAATGTCGCCCGCCATCCCGATCACGGTGCCGACCGGACGTGCGCGCCGGGCCCATGAGGCGCGGATTCGGTCTTGGGTGAGTGACTGCAAACCAGCAACGGTTCCGTATCCACTGCGATTGAATGGCGCGGGCATTGCAAACTCGCGCAGACGGACACCGGCAAGATGTTGCGGCTCGTCTTCGAGACCATTCAGCGCCTGAAGTGCGATGGCGCGCACCGATTCCAAGGCGTCTGCATCAAGGTGCGGCTGCCGAACTACCAAGGAAAGTAGGCGCATTGCCTCTTCGATGCGTTCGCCCATGCATAGGGTCGAAAGCATTGTGTGATGCACTGCCGCCGCGCCGTGACGCTGCGCACCCAGTGCATCAAAGGCATCAGAGATGTCACGGCTTGATTTGCCAGCCGCGCCGCGGAGGATGAGTTCCGAGAGGACAGTGGCCTCGCCCTCACCAGCATCGCCCTCTGGATCGCTCGCTGTTCCGACCGGCAGCATCCAGACCGCAGCGCAACTGCGGGTGCCGGGCATGCGTTCCACCACCAGGCGGGCGCCCGAGGTAAGCGTGTACCAACGAAGAAGATCAGTAGCCATGTGGGAAGAAGGGTAGCAGCGAAGGGGGCCGAGCGGCTGATGTTTGCTGACGCTTCGGCAAGTCAACCGCGCGCAAAGTCGGCAAACCAGTCATCGGTCACATGCATTCCCACCGGTTGTTGTGCTAACCAGCGTGCCATACGCAGTGCACCCAGCGCAAAGAGGTCGCGGCTGGTGGCGGAGTGAGTGATCATGATTCGTTCGCCGGGACCACTGAACGCCACCACGTGTTCACCGACCACGTCGCCAGCACGAATAGCGTGAATTCTGGCTGGATTCATGGGCTTTCCTGTGCCAGCAGTCACTGCCGCGGCCAGGCTCAATGCGGTTCCACTGGGCGCATCAAGCTTGCGTACGTGATGCGTTTCCGTGATGTCAATATCAAATTCAGGGAGTAGTCGTGCTGCATCCATCACCAGTTTGCGAGTCACCGCAACCCCCAACGAAGTGTTGGCGGCCACCATGGCGGGCACCCGCGTCGATGCACGTTGGATCGCATCACGTGACGCCTGCGACAGTCCCGTGGTTCCCACCAGAAGCGCACATCCCAGCGTGGTTGCAGCCTGCGCAGCGCGCATGGCACCGTCGTCGCTTGAGAAATCAATCACCACATCGGCGCCGCCAGGCAGAACTTCCAGCTGATTGTCGCGGTCGATCGATTGCGCGATTAGGTATCCGCGGTCGGATGAGATGCACCCCAAGAGGCGTTGACCCATCCTTCCGAGGGCTCCATGCAAGACAATACGCAGTGGACGCAAAGAATCTTCAGCAACAGAAGAGAGGGATGACTGAGTGGTCGTCATGGGTGCATTCTCTGCAAAGGGCGCGTGATTTGCTCGGGAATTCTCGATGAATCCGTGCACTTGCAGTGATTTGCAGTTCACCCTGTAGCAGCACGAAGGGGTGCATCAAGTGCACTTTCAAAGAAATCTTATAAAAATTCTGCTCAACCCCCTTCACAGGCTGTGCCGATAAAGGTATTAATAACAAGCGTTCAGGAGCCGAGTTACGCGGGCCTCTGATCACTCCGACCCGTACGCGTAACATAAAGGGAGCCAAACCATGGCCAAGAAGAAGAAGGCTGCCAAGAAGGTAGCTAAGAAGACCGCGAAGAAGAAGAGCAAGTAAATCTGCTCGACCGGACAATACCAGCAGGGCCGGCGAGAGCCGGCCCTGCTGGTTTTTTCATTACTACACGCGAATACTGCAGATTCACCCGCCCGATTTACCCTCTCGATTCGCCACGAATTCGACCCTCTTTGGAACTTCTGGTTCCGTCATGCCTGTGGGTCGTTGTCGCGCTAGGATTCTGACCCCCGCCACGCACGGCGGCTTCGGAAAGAACATATGGCACACATCATCGCTGAACCCTGCATCGGAACGAAGGACGCCGCCTGTGTCGAGGTCTGCCCAGTGGATTGCATCCATCCAGGCAAGAACGAAGGCGATTTCGGTAAGGCAAGCCAACTCTTCATCGATCCGGACACATGCATCGATTGCGGACTGTGCGTCGATGAGTGCCCCGTTCACGCCATCTATCCGCAGGAAGACCTTCCTTCGGAGTGGACCAAGTACATCCAAATCAACTCAGACTTCTTCAAGACCCAGAAGTGATGGATCGCGGCGGCTGTCGGAGCCGCACACGCGCCCGCATTGATGGACTTCCGAACAACGACGAGTATCCCTGCGCCTCTACTCCTCGCGCTGCTCAGCTGGCTTGTTCACGCCACTTGGAACATTGCCCTTCTCGGTCCAGTCCGTGGCGCGGCTACCCAAGTTGAGTTCGCTGGGCATGGTCTTTCGGTAGCCGAGCTTGCGGATGATCTCCAAGACATCCGTCCAAGAGGGGAATGTCTTGTGATTGACGCGCTTGAATGCATCAATCGCCAAGAGGAACAGGTACTGCTCCCGGTTCATTTCGCCTTCTTCAGCAGTCTTGACGAAGTCCGTCAGGCGGCGCCCAGGACCGCGGCGGCGTTCAAGATTGGTGGGATCCGGGGATAGATCGCGTCGGTCAATACCAACCCGTCGGTCCACAACATCCGGCGCCGAAGCATCGACGTGTGCAGGGGTTTGAGCGGGGTCGCGTGGCTTGCGTCGATCTTCGGGAGTCATGGTCAAAGTGTAACCATCCGGCTTCAGGGAATTGCGTGGATACGATGCAGCCAATGCATTCGGACCCCTCGATGCGACCTGCCACCACTCGCTCCACTGTGATAGCCCGCATTGCGGCGGTCAGCGCCGTCATTGTGGTTGCCTTTGCGGCCGCGTCCGGCGCGGATGCCATGCAGGCAACGCCTGCAGTCGCCCCCCCGGCGAAGACCCCCGCGCCGGCGGCTGCCCCGGCCCCGGTCGGCTTGGCACTCCCGCGCATTCTTGTGTTCAGCAAGACCGCAGCGTTCCGGCACGCATCAATCCCCGATGGCATTCGGGCAGTGACGGAACTTGGTGCAAGTCGCTGGACGGTGGATGCCACGGAAGACGCGTCCGCTTTCACCGCAGCCAACCTGAAGAACTATCGCGCCGTTGTGTTTCTTTCAACCACAGGCGATGTGCTTGACGCGACGCAGCAAAAAGCATTCGAGGACTACATCCACGCGGGGGGCGCGTGGGTCGGGGTGCATGCAGCCACAGATACCGAATACGAATGGCCGTGGTACGGCACGTTGGCGGGCGCATGGTTCGCGGGTCACCCTGCGGTCAACCAAGAAGCGACCGTCATTGTTGAGGATCGCACGCATCGCAGCACTCGCATGTTGCCTGCCGAATGGAAGCGCCTTGACGAGTGGTACGCGTTCCGAACGAATCCGCGCAGCAATGTGCACGTCTTGGCATCGCTTGATGAGAAGAGCTACGACCCGGGTAAAGCTTCCATGGGTGGCGATCACCCAACCATGTGGTGCCACGAGTTCGAAGGCGGGCGCGCCTGGTACACGGCCGGTGGGCACACGAAGGAGAGTTACACCGAGCCGCTCTTTAGGCAGAATTTGCGCGAAGGCATTGAGTGGGCCGCAGGCATTCCGGAAGGGAAGGCAGTCGCTCCAGCAGCCGCAGCGAAGGATGCGGACCCCGCGAAGCCCGCGGTTCCTACCAAGCCAACCGCGCAGTTCATTCGCGGAACGAGCATCCTTGCGGACGCTCCGCTCACGATTGCTGCAATTCCCACATGGCTCTCCATCAGCGGCGCATTCTTGGTGGCAGCCATCATCTTGGGCGCAAGTGGTCAGGGCGTAAAGGGTCCAGTACTGAACTGGGCGTTTCCAGGGCTTGGGCATGTGGTGCTTGGCCACCGCAAGCGCGGATTCTTGGCGATGGCGGCGGTGTTGGCAATGTTTGCTTGCGGCCTTCTCATTGGCGGCATTGACGCCGTTGATAGTGTTGAGGACGCGCCGTGGTTCATCGCGCAGAGTGCCAACGGTCCGATCACCCTCGCTGCGGATTGGGCTAATCAGAACATTCTGAAGACCGGCAAGGTTGGGGAACTTTTGCCCGCGCCACCACCGCTCGACTCGCTCGGGCGTCCGCTGCCTGGGCAACACACGGTGTCATCGTTCAAGAGCTTGGGTGCAGCGAATGAATTCGGAACGCTATTCATCGCGCTCGGCGGGTTGATGAACCTGATCTTGATCATGGATATCAGTCGACGCGAATCAGACTGAGCATCGGCGCTCTGCGCTCGCTCATTCTTGCACTTCACCGAACATCACCTGTGCAATCGGTATCAGCCGCTCCGGCAGGCTCAGGGCAACTTCATCGCCAGCTTCGAATCGCGTATCGCCACGCACACGGAGCGTTCGCGCGCCACGAATGACAAGCGCAATTGTGATTTCTCCAGGCAGTTTCGCCTCGGAGAGGTATTTCCCATCGATGAGAGAAGCAGGCTGCACCACCATGATCATCATGCGTGTGTCAAGTGGTGTCTTGGTGACCATGTCGATGGTGGCAGATGGGCGCGGGATGGGCGTGAGTCGTAATCGCAGAAAGCGCATCATCCATCGCACGGTCGATCCCGGGATGATGCTGCCCACTACCACGCACACAAAGACCACGCTGAACGCGCGTGATAATTGCTGCCGTCCGACGTCTGAATGCGCCGCCGACATTGGGATCATCATCAAGATGATCGGAACGGCGCCGCGCAGCCCCAGCCACGAAACAGCGATCGACTCGCGGATTGAGAATCGAAACAACAGTAGTAGTGGCGCCACCACTACTGGTCGTGCAATGAATGCCAAGATCAGCGCGATGAGCGTGCCGCTGGCAATCACATGAATATCAAGCAGTGTCTCCGGTACCACCATCACGCCAAGCACAAAGAACATCACGATTTGCGCTAAGTATGCAAGCGACGCATGGAAGCGCACAATCGTGCTTCGAAACGGCAGATCGGCACTGTTTCCAAGCGTTAGTGCAGTCATGAAGACTGCGAGCAATCCGCTCGAATGCAGTGACTCCGCTACCCCATAGGCCAAGAGTGCGAGTGCGATCGTGATGACTGGATAAATCTCTGGCGAGTCTTCCTCAAAGGCCCCGAGTGCAAGGTCGCTCAGCCAGCCGATCGCTCCGCCAATCAACGCACCAGCGCACATTTGCCAGATGATGGTCGGGATCGTTGCAACATCGAAGGAGCCCCCCGTGGCAATGCTGGTGAATGTGGCCACCAGTATGAATGCCATCGGATCGTTGAGTCCGCTTTCCAGCTCCACGATCTCGCGCACCCGGCCGCCGAGGCGTTCCCGTGCGAGAATCTGCAGCACGCTTGCGGCATCGGTAGAGCCCAGGATCGCGCCCATCATCATTGCAACGGACCACGGCACGCTTGGCACCAGTAGGTGGATGATGCATGCGGTGACTCCTGCAACGCCTAGAACGCCGACGGTCGCCAGTGTGATGGAAGGCAGCCATATGCCGCGTACTTTTCGAACTTCGGTGCTGAGCCCGCCAAAGAACAGGATCAGTGCGAGCGAGATGTTTCCGATCGAGTACGCGCCCTCGTACCCCTGCAGGGCAGTGCGGATTTCCGTCTGCCCACCAATCAGCATGCCCACGCCGATGAAGCCCAAGGCTGTTGGGATACCGATCCGAGTAGCGACCTTTGTTCCGAGCGCCGCCACGGCGAGCATGAGCCCGCAGATAATCAGAATCAGCGGCAGATTATGTGTGGCAGTGTGGAGCATGGCGCGTGTTGCCCTGTGCAGCGTGCGCGCACACAGGAGCCATGGCAGAATAGCCATATGCAACCAGCATTCCCTTTCCTTGATCGCGTTCGTTATGAAGGCACGGATTCCCGGAATCCGTTTGCATTTCGCCATTACGACGCCGACGCGCTAGTGGATGGCAAGCCAATGCGCGAACATTTGCGCTTTGCCGCTTGCTACTGGCACACCATGCGCAATGGCCTTGCCGATCCATTTGGTGCGCCCACCGCGCTGATGCCGTGGGATGACGGAACCGACACGCTTTCCAATTGCATGCATCGCGCCGATGCGTTCTTTGAGTTCTTAGAAAAATGCGGCATCGACCGATTCTGTTTCCACGACCGCGATATTGCACCAGAGCTTGGAACGCTGCGTGAATCAAACGCAATGCTTGACAGTGTTGCTGAACATTTCCAGCAGCACATGAAGTCGAGCGGAAAGAAACTGCTGTGGGGTACAGCGTGCCTCTTTGCGCATCCGCGCTACATGGCAGGCGCCGGAACGAGTCCTGATGTTCGTGTCTACGCGCACGCATGCGCGCAGGTGAAACACGCTATGGAAGTCACCCATCGCCTTGGCGGCGATGGTTATGTCTTCTGGGGTGGACGCGAGGGATATTCAAGCCTGTTGAATCGCGACATGCCGCGCGATCTTGGGCACATGGCGCGGTTCTTACAGATGGCGGTTGATTGGAAGTCTGAACTTGGCTTCCGCGGCTCGCTCTACATTGAGCCGAAGCCGCGCGAGCCAAGTGTTCATCAATACGACTTTGATGCGGCGACGGTGCTGGGGTTCCTGCGCGAGCATGGGCTCATTGGCAAGATATCCCTCAATATTGAGACAAATCACGCCACTTTGGCGGCGCATGAGATGGAGCATGAATTGCGTGTGGCCGCGGCTGCGGGTGCGCTTGGTTCTGTTGATGCCAACATGGGTACCCCCAATTGCGGTTGGGATACGGATCAGTATCCGACCGACTATGCATTGGCAACGCGTGTCATGGAAGTGGTGCTTGCGTCTGGTGGATTCACGAACGGTGGCTTGAATTTCGATGCCAAGCGCCGCCGCGAAAGTTGGCGCCCGGAAGATCTCTTTCATGGACACATTGCATCGATGGATGCGTTTGCGTTTGGACTCAAGGCGGCTGCGGCACTTCGTGCTGACGGTCGCCTCGGAGCCGCACTCGCTGCGCGTTACGCATCATGGAACAACGAGCTCGGCCAGCGCATCGAACAGGGCGCCGCGAATTTCCCAGAGATTGAGCGCGCTGTGATTGACGAGCGCGTCGGGCCACCGGAGAGTGGTGCGCAAGAGCGTTTGGAAGACACCTGGAACGCAGTGGTGTGGGACGGGCGCACGCGGCGGTGAATGGAGTTACGGAGTGATAGTGACGCGGCGGTAGGTGCCGTTGTTGTCTTGGGCGAT
>JAPLMU010000172.1 GCA_026386795.1 Planctomycetota bacterium | reverse complement strand
GTTCATGGCGTACGCTGATTCCGTGCCGATTCATCCCGAGAACTCCACCGCACCGGGCGAGGACGAAGCCCTGTGCGAACCACGCGAGCGAGCGTCCGCGATTCTTGGAATCGTGGCGGCCTTTGTGTTGGGATTGTGCGTTGTGCTTGCGGCGATCTTCGCTGGTGGTGGTGGCGGGCTTGGCGGCGGCGGTGCGGGAGGTGGAGCGGGACGCGGCTATGGGTCAGGCACCGGAACTGGAATGGGAACCGGCACTGGAACGGGGAGCGGAATTGTCGGGCAGGGTTCCGGCGCCGGAACCGATGCCAACAACAGCGGGAAGCTCGCAGATGGACCTGACGAAGTAGCACCGCCACCCGGAACCCCCGATGGCACTGCCACCGAAGGCGATACCGAAGCATCAGAATCGGTAGCACTCGCGCCGCCCGGGCCAGAGATCGAACCACCGAAATTCGGGTTCACCGTGCCGGATGTGCCGCGACTTCCCGTCATGCCGCCACTACCAGCAGCAGCTCCGGGAGTACCCAAGGGCAGACCGACGACCGGAGGTTCCGGTGCGAGCGGCGGCACGGGCAGTGAGTTCATGGGTGTGAAGTCCGTTGAAATCAACGTTGTTTATGTCATCGATTCATCAGGCAGCATGGAGGGAGATCGATTCGCTCACGCCAAACTTGAACTCAAGCGCAGCATCGAGCGACTTCCATCAAATGGGTCATTCGCGTTAATGTTCTTTAACCAGTTTTACAATGTATTCCCGCCCGGCCACTTGATTCCCGCAAATACCGCGAACAAGGAGGCCGCGAAACGATGGATCGATGCACAAGGTGCCGAGGGTGGCACTGATCCGACAGATGCCATGGTGTTTGCTCTCAGCCTCAAGCCCGGGGCGATATTTCTCATGACGGATGGCGTATTCGCAAACCATCAAAAAACTTTCAACGAAATCAAACGCAGCAATCCCGATAGTAAGACTTCTGTGAGCACCATCGCCTTTCACGAGCGCACTGCAGAGCCAGAGTTAAAGGCAATAGCGGCTGCGAATCGCGGTGATTACCGTTACGTTCCGCCACCGGGAGCAGCCACCGTTCCGTAATGAATACCTACCCGTCACCCACAGTGGTGGCGCCACTTTGAAACAAACTCCATGTCACTCCTCTCCTGGCTTCCCTGGCAAACACACCCCGGCGCCTCGTGCGACCGCCGCGAACGTAACTCTGCGATTGCTGCAATCGCAAGCTGCTTTGTGTTGGCGCTTGGTCTGGTGATTGCGGCGATTATGTTTGCAGCGCCGGCCGATCCGCCAGGAGATGACGCAGCGGGAACATCTGGTGGCGGCTATGGAACAGGCTCCGGGAGCGGCTTCGGTGCGGGCGTCGGCAGCGGCAGTGCGCTTGCTGGCGATGGCCCAGGCGCCGGAACCTCGGGAAATCTGCATGGAGCCGTCGGCGAGACCGCTGACTCCGCACCGCGCGGTCAACGCACTGGAACGCTGGCCTCTGCCAATGCTGTCGAAGGCGAGTCGCTGGTGAGTGGTGAAAGCAAGGACCTGCCGAAATTCGGCTTCACGTTGCCGAATGTGAATGATCCAATCGATCCGCCGCAGACAGCGACTGCTGTTGGTCGCAAGGATGGCAAGGACGGCGCGGGTCGTGCGGGCGCAGGTGGTGGTGGCGGAACGCAGTTCATGGGGATTCCGACTTCCGCCAAGAACATCGTCTACATCCTGGATTTCTCGTCAAGCATGCGCAATGAAGATGGCCGGGAGAGTTTGCTCAAGAGAGAGTTGGCGAAGAGCATTCAGTCGCTCCGGGATGGCTGCAAATTCACCGTCATTCTCTTTGGAATCTCGCCCGCGAATGGCGCCAAGCTAGTCGAGAGTCCAAACAAGTCAGGAACCGTCTACACCAATGCACTACCGATGCCGCCAAAGGGCGAGTGGCTCGCCGCTACTGCATCGAATCGTGATTCAACGATCCGCTGGGTCACCCAACATGAATCGGATCCGGCGGGGGGAAGTGGCACATGGGACTCCATGCGCCTTGCCCTCGAGATGAAACCAGAAGCGATCTTTCTGCTGACGGATGGCGAATTTGACGGCAGTGATATCGCCATGCTCCGCGATGAAATTGCTGCAGGAAACAAGGAATCATTGACGCAAATCAACACCATTGCGTTCGCTAGCGAGAACGATGTGCAGTCACTGCAAGCGATCGCCCAAGACAACAACGGCACCTACCGCCGCGTCACTATCACTCCGTAACTCCATTCACCGCCGCGTGCGCCCGTCCCACACCACTGCGTTCCAGGTGTCTTCCAAACGCTCTTGCGCACCACTCTCCGGTGGCCCGAC
>JAPLMU010000111.1:2217-10839 GCA_026386795.1 Planctomycetota bacterium | reverse complement strand
CCCTCGGCGTAAATCTTGCCCATCTCGCGCGCGACTAATTCGCCCAGTTGATCCTTCTGCGCACGAAAATCTTCACCGATGAGACGCACAATTTCGCCGCGCTTCGGCGCTGGCAGCATGGCCCATTCCGGCTGCACTTCGCGCGCGGCGCGGACGGCGCGTTCGTACTCCTTGGCGCCGTCGAGTCGGATGGTGCCCAGGATCTTTCCGGTCGCCGGTTCAAGGCTGTCGATCGCCTTTCCTTCAGCGAGCAGCGTGGCTGTCTTCACATTGCGGGGGAGGAGGCGCGCGTCGCGCGCGATGCCGAATCGCTTGAGGTAGTCAGTTGCCATGGGACGGGCAGGATACGGGCGTGAAAGAAACACGGCGCGGGCCTGAATGGCGCCGCGCCGTGGTGTTTCGAACGAATCGGGCGAGTGAAGCGAAACAACTGATACTCAAGCCCAAGCGGCACGCCGCTCACAGTGCAATCACTTCGCCGCTGGTGCCGCCGGTGCAACTGGTTCCGCTGGCTTGACGACGGCCGGATTTGCTCCGGTCGCTGGCGCCACCGGAGCAGCCGGCACCAACGGTGCTGCCGGAACTGCCGGAGTTGCTGCCTTGGCGTCAGCCATCATCTTCGCTGCCGCCGCTGCATCAATCTCGGCCGCTGATCGCATCATGAGCTTCTCTGATGGAACATCCGGGAAGATTCGCTTCGTTCCGGTCTGGTCAGTGGCTTCGGCTGGGCCTGGTCGAACGGCGCCCATGGCATCCAGCACATCCATGCCCACCACGATCTTTCCGAACACTGCGTAGCCGGGTCCGTTGGCGCCGTCGAGGGCCGGATTATCTTTGAGATTCAGGAAGAACTGGCTGGTGGCACTGTCTGGCGACGGCGTGCGAGCCATGGAGATCGAGCCGCGCATGTTCTTCAGGCCATTCGTCCACTCGTTCTTGATGGGCTCGTTGGTCTTCTTCTGCACAAACTTCTCGTCGAATCCGCCGCCCTGCACAACAAAGTTTGGCACGACGCGGTGGAAGACCGTCTGGTTGTAGAAACCTTCCTTGACGTAACGACGGAAGTTCTCAACCGAGATCGGTGCCTTCACCGGATCAAGTTCAAGGACGATGGCGCCCTTGGTGGTGTCGAGCAGAATGAAGACTGGACCGGTTGCAGCAGGGGCCTGAACCGCGGGCGCTTCCGGAGCAGCGGTTGCCGGCGCAGCAGGAGCCGGAGCGGTCGGCTCTTGGGCAATAGCCGCTGACATGAAGGCGAAGGCGCAGGAAGCGGTGATGGTTCGGAGCAAACGAGTAGTGGTATTCATGGAAAGTTCCTTGTTGGGGTGCGCATCATACGCGGCAATTGGCACTTGATGCCGCCAATTTCGTGCACATCTCGCGCGCCAAATGCACGTCTCACTGCATAGGATTGCAGCAATCCTTGCAGCCGAGCACATTCCGTCACCCCAAATCGCTATGCACTCCCTGATCCGACCAATCCTCGACCTCTTCAGCAGCGTTCGCTTTGGCATTGTCCTGCTTGCTCTTCTCTTTGCGTACATGTCGGTTGGGTCGGCGGGCATCCTGTATCCGGTTCATGCATGGGTGCACGCGCAACTGCGCCAGTGGCGCCCCTTTGAGATGACTGAATTCGAATGGTTCCATTGGTGGCCGTTTGATCTACTGATGGGACTCATTGCGCTCACGCTGGTCACCACCACATTGCGCCGTATTCCGCTGCGCGTAGTGAACCTTGGCGTGTGGATGATTCACTCCGGCATCATCACGCTCATCGTGGGCAGCGTGATCTACTTTGGAACGAAGGTTGAAGGCGAGGCACCAGTGGTCCGCCGCACCGTCACCATTGGAATCGCTGCGAAGGATGGTCCCGCGTCGGAACTCATTGCAACCGGAACGATCGTGGCGATGCCGGGCAGCAAACTCACTGTGGGGCAGGGCGCGGATCGTTACGACGTTGAAGTGCAGTCGATCGACCCAACCTGGGAACTACGCTCGGGTGCTGATATCGGCAAACGCGCGTACAGCGTCAACTTGGTGATCACCGCGCCGGACCGCCGCTTCATGCGTCAGGTGATCGCGGGATATCCGGAATACACCGAAGACCTGATCTTCACGCAAGACAAAGCGCAGCCAGTGAAGCGCGCCGTGAAGGAACTCTTTGTGGCGCTTGACTACTGCCCGCAAACTGATTTTTACCTGAAGAATGACCTGGAAAAGAGCTGGGCGCTCTATGTTCGCCGCCCCGGCGAAACGCGCTGGGTGGAGCGACCAGTCATCGGCCTTCCACTTTATAACGACTACGTTCCAGATCTCAACGAGGTCTTCCTTGGTTCCGCTGAAAGCGCTGAGCCGCGTTCACTCCGCGTGATGATTCCTGCTGCGGCCGCTGATGATCCGGCTCCTGGTGTGGTCTTTGAAGCAACCGGATACCTGCGCTACGGGCAGATGCGAACGCGCTTAATTCCGGGCGGAACCGACGCGGCTCCCAACGCCGTGGCAGCCGTTGACGTTTCCGATACCGAGGGTCGAGCAGCGCAGTACCGCCTCGTTGCTTCCGACCCACAGAAGCGAAGTGCCGACGGCGGCGTTCTTGCCATTCGTCAAATCTCCGATGAGGAACAACTCGCTCCGCTGCTCGCGCAACCGACACTTGTGTTCCGCGTTCCATCGCGCAACATCACGCTCACCGAGTCCGTGAAGGACGCCGCGCTGACGGACAAGGACGCGCAATGGCGTCCGATCGGTCCGGTGGATTCCGGATACGCCTACCGCGTGGTGGCGGTGCAGGATGATCTGCCCATCGGAGGTCGTGAGCTTTCAGTCGCCATTCTTGAACTGCGAACACCCGCCGGTGAATTCCGCCGCTGGACCTTCAGCGACCCGACCATGAGCCGCGACTTGGCGCCTGGCGAAGACCCCATGGCTGCCATGAAGCGGGGCGGCGAGAGCTTTACTGACAAGTCGCTTGAAGTGGAATATCGCCCCGGAAACGGCCTCGCCCTTGCGTTGCTGGTGGCTGGCCCAGAAGCGGGTCGCCTGCGCTTGGTTGATTCGCTTGGTCGCCCGGAAGCCCGTGTTGTGGACGTCACCCCGCGCATCCCGGTTGAACTGGCTGCTGGCGTCAAGTTGACAGTGACCGATTGGATGCCAAACGCTGTTCAGGAATCCAAGCCCTTCGTCGTGCCGCAATCACAACGGCAGCGCGACGCACGCGAATTGTTCTCCATGATGCGCGTGAATCAAGTGCTCCCAGCAAAGGCCGCCGCGGCGCCAACCGCTCCGGGCGTTGCGCCCGCATCAACCGCCGAGTGGCTCACCTACCACCCCTATGTCTTCGATCGCGCCCAAGATGTCTTGCGCCGCTATTGGCTCACGCCCAGCACGCTCACACTTGCTGATGGCACCGCGCTTGAAGTGCTCTTCTCACGTCAGCGCGAGCCGCTCCCGGCTCCCGTTGCACTGGAGACGTTCGAGTTGACTACTGAAGTGGGTGGATTCTCCGGGCAGAGTTCCAGCATTCGTAACTACACCAGCGTGGTGCGCTTCCAGGAATCGGGCGGCACGTGGGGCGCGCCCGAACGCCTGAGCGTTAATGAACCCGTGGAGTTTGACGGAATGTCATTCTTCCAGAGTCAGTGGGACCCACCGGAAGAAGCGCGCCAGGGCGGGATGGCGAGTGCCGGACTCAACTACACGGTGCTTGGTGTTGGTAATCGCCACGGCGTATGGGTGCAGCTCATTGGTTGCATCGTCGCTTGCCTTGGCATGATGTACGCGTTCTATGTGAAGCCCGTCATCAAGCGTCGCAATGAACGTCTTGTTCTTGAAGAGATCGCCCGCGCCAAGGCTGAAGGCCGGCGCCCCTCGTTTGCAAAGCACCACACGGAGTCCGTCCATGCGTAACAGTTCACAACGCTTGCTGTCCGCCTGCTGTTCCGTATTCCTGCTTGCAGTAGTTGCACTGTTGACGTGCGCTCCGGTGCGTGCTGATGACCTCCCATTTTCGCAGCAAGTGGATCTCACGCCACTCGACCGCGTTGCAGTGTTCTCTGATGGCCGCCTGAAGAGCTTTAGCAGCTTTGCCAATCAGCAAATGCAGTTCGTCACCGGCCCGCGCACCATCGGGGGTCAGGGCTCGGACTTCACTTACTTTGACCTTCTCTTTCGCGGCAACGCATACGAAGACGCGGACGTGATCTACGTCAAGAATCGCGAAGTGCGTGCGCGCATTTCCGAAGCGGCCCTCCGTGCGGACCCTGCGCTTACCGAACGCATGCGAGCATTCGAAGCGAGCGGCCTCATCTCTGAGAAAGTCCTCAACCTTCCGCCAGTGCGCACGGAATTGCAAGCGATGGAAGGCGACCTCATCCGCACCGCAAAGGAAATGGACGCCATCAAGGGTGCGTTGTCTGTGAAAGATCCATCGTTCCTGCTTGGTTCGCTGCGCGTCATTCCTCCCGCGGATGGAGCGCTCGATAAGCCATGGGTTTCGATTGGTGACATCATGTTGCTCGGTGCTGACCCCGCCACGCTGCCCGCCGCCGCACGCGACCGACCAATGAACGCGGTGCCCGGTATCGACGAAGCCAAGCAGCGGCAACTCGCCGCCGATTGGCGCGCCTTTGTTATGGCATGGCAGAAAGGTGATGCAACGGCAGTGAACGCGCGCGTGAAGGCGATCGCCACGCTTCTGCCGACGCTCGTGCCGTCCATCTATCCACCAGCGGAACGTCTTGAGTGGGAGGGTTGGTACTTCCGCAACGGCAATCTGAGCCGCGCATGGCTGGTGTTCCTTGGAGCGATTGTGTTTCTGCTTCTTGGCCTCGTCTATCGATGGCGGCGCGCAACAACCGCTGGCATGGTGATCTTTGCCATTGCGTTCGCTATTCAAACATTCGCGGTGATGTTGCGTTGGTACATCTCAGGTCGCTGGCCGAATTCCAATATGTTCGAAGCAGTCACCACGGCGGCGTGGATGGGAACGGCTCTCGTGTTCATTGCCGAGCTGACATTCCTGCGCCGCACTGCCATGCATGGCGTCGTGGCGCTCGGCGCGTGCGTCACCAGCATGGTGGCGCTGATGGCTGCGCATTTCCTGCCCGTGCAGCTCAATTCAAATATTTCCAACATGATGCCAGTGCTGCACGACGTGTGGCTCTACATCCACACCAATGTGGTCATCTTTAGTTACGCGCTGATCTTCATGTCATCCATTTCGGCGTTCTGCTACCTCGTGTGGCGGATGCGCGGCGGCGGCTTGGCATTCGCGCGCGTGGGCGGAGCAGGGCAGGCGATGGAAATGATTGCCGCGGGCAGTGGGGCGGCCGGCGCGGCGAGTGGCGGCGGTGCGGCCAGCAAGATGGCGCATCACCGCGCCACTGGCGTGGGCGAAGTGCTCGACGGCGTCACCATGTTGCTCACGGAGCTGAGCTTTGTGATGCTCTGGGCGGGCATCGTGATGGGCGCCATCTGGGCCGACCACAGTTGGGGTCGCCCGTGGGGCTGGGATCCGAAAGAGGTGTTCGCGCTGAATACGTTCATCATCTTTGCGCTCCTGATTCACGTGCGCTGGAAGGTCCGTGACAAGGGACTGTGGACGGCCATCCTGGCGGTCGTAGGCGCGGCGGTGATGCTCTTCAATTGGATCGTCATCAACTTTGTGATTTCGGGGCTGCACTCGTACGCCTAAATTGTGTCCGGGGTATCCCCGCACCTATTTACTCCACGCCCCCAAGCGCTCACGCGACTGGGGGCGTGTGGGCGTTGGGATTTCGTGATGTTTCAACGTCGCGAGTACACTTGTGAAGCAATGAATCAAAGGGAATCTTCAGACAATCGCGAAGATGTCACCGCGTGGGTAACGCAGTGGAAAGCCCTGTCGATAGCATTGCAGCGCGAGAGTCCGTCAGACTGCGAACATCGATTTCAGAGGTCATTGAATGCTCTTCTCAGTGATATCCCGTCATCCTGGCTCCGCGATCGAAGTAGCCAACAGTCGGGATTGATTGCGTTTCATGCGGCACTGGTGCTGCGGGGCGCGAAATGAGGCAGCTGTTTGGTGCTGCTGCTTCTGCGTTGGCAGTATTGAGCGAGCAAGGCATTGACGCATGCGTCATCGGAGGGTTAGCCGTGGCGCGTTGGGGCGAGCCGCGATTCACCGTGGATGTTGATCTTGTTGCAATGACTGCAGTCAGTCGAGATGCGGAGGCAGTCGATGCGTTGTTAGTGAAATTCATTCCGCGCATGCCTGATGCACGGGCGTTTGCGCTTGCTCATCGCGTTCTGATTCTGGAGAGTTCGGAAGGCGTGCGGCTTGATGTTTCACTTGGTGCATTGGAGTTTGAGCGAGACATGGTTGCTCGCTCAACCGAGTGGTCCGTCGACGGATGCCCCTCGATTCGTACATGTTCAGCAGAAGACCTGTTGGTGCTGAAGGCATTTGCCGGGCGTGAAAAGGACTGGGGTGACATCCGCGGGATCATTCGTCGGCAGGGTGCAGCCATCAATCGGAATACCGTGGTGCAGCGCCTAACACCCTTGGCAGAGTTTGCCGAACGCCCTGAAGCGCTCAAGGGGTTACAAGAAATGTTCCGTGATTCGTCAGCTGAGTGACTGGCCTGAGCCAGCGTTCAAACTACATGCCACCAAGCGCCTCCGCGTCTGGGGGCGTGTGGGCGTTGGGCCTCTTCTCTTACAGCGCTGACGGTTCGCGGCATAGGGCAGCGAAGTCCATGCGGCTGTGAATTCTTAGCCCGCGTACTGGTCCGCAATCGCCTGACGAGGACAGCCGCTGAGCACGGCCTCGTCCTCTACGCCGAATTTGCATGCTTGGTCAGTACCTCAAAAACGACAGATTGCTATACAGATCCAAGAAGATGTGCATAGAAAAGCGCAATTTCTATACATGCTAGGCAATATATGTATAGAAAAAGCGTTTTTCTATACATGTTGTGCTACAGTGCCGACGCCCATGACAGACATTTCACCACTCAATCAACTCGACCCAAAGCAGTTCGAGAGCCCCGCGATTCTTAAGAAACTGGCTTCCGCCAGTCGCAAACTGGCGGAACTGAAGGGGGTGGCGGCCTCAATTTCAAATCAGTCAATTCTCATTAACACGCTGGTCATGCAGGAGGCAAAGGACAGTTCTGCTATTGAAGATATTGTCACCACGCACGACGAACTATTTAAGGGCGATGCTTTGCCGGAGAGTGTCATTCATCCCGCGGCCAAGGAGGTTCTTCGGTATCGGCAGGCGTTGCGGGCTGGGTTTGATCTTGTCGGACAGACTGGTCTGCTGACCGTGAATCACATCCTGCAAATTCAGGCCGAACTTGAACACAACAGCGCTGGGTTTCGCAAACTCCCTGGCACCACGCTCAAGGACAATACGGGTCGCGTCATCTACACCCCGCCGCAAGAACCGGAGGTCGTGCTCGCGCTGATGAGAGACCTGGAAAGCTTTATCAACGACGCCGCATTTTTAGATGCAGACCCGTTAATCAAGATGGCTCTGCTTCATCATCAGTTTGAGAGCATCCATCCGTTCTACGACGGCAATGGTCGCACCGGCCGCATTCTGAATGTGCTATACCTCGTTCACCAAGGTCTGCTGGATATTCCAGTGCTTTACCTGAGTCGGCACATTGTCCGCACCAAGGCGCAGTATTACCGCTTGTTGCAACAGGTGCGCGAACAAGGCAGTTGGGACGAGTGGGTTCTCTACATGCTTCATGCAGTGGAACAAACCGCGGGGGAAACCATTATCACCATCAACACCATGAAGGGTGCCTTGATGGACTACAAGCATCGCATTCGCGCTGAACATCGTTTTTATAGCCAGGATTTAATCAATAATCTCTTCAGCCACCCGTACACCAAGATTGAATTTGTAGAACGCGACCTCGGTGTCTCGCGGCTCACGGCGACCAAATATCTTGACGCGTTGGCACAGGGTGGGTTTCTAAGCAAACACAAGGTTGGGCGCTCGAATTATTACATCAATGTCGGGCTCGCAAAAATTCTGACAGGTGCGGAGAGGGAAGTGGGTGGTTGATTCAAGCGCATCGGCGCATGGTGCGCGCCAGCAATTCTGGTGAGGCGCCAAGAGTTAAGAGGGCGCGTAGCAAAAGGTCTAATGACACAGTGGCGTCCGCGGCTTCCATTTTGGCTACCCGTGACTGACTGGACTTGAGGCGTTTCGCCGCATCAATCTGTGTGAGATTCAAGCGATTGCGTAATTCTCGGAGTGACTTTGCCAGTTGGTGCCGTAACTCAATGTACGCCGCTTCCTCATCGGTGAGCCCCAAAAATTCTTGCACGGTCCCAGTGCGCCAGCGCCGATGTGCAACTTGTGATTTCTTGGTTGTGCCCATGGCGGTCATTCCTTCCATTGCTCATGCTGAGTCGTAACCGCGCCAATTGTGTGAAAGGCGGAGTCTGAATCTCGCCATGAAGCCATCGCAGGGGCTTGCCGTTCCGACGGGTCGCTCTGGCATTGCATGTCGAATCTGACATATTGTCAATACCTTTGGCCAGGTTTCTATGTACTTCCCGCTGCTGGCCCACTCGCCGGTCGCCCGCACGGCGCTCCGCATACCCTTCGCGCATCGAAGCGCT
>JAPLMU010000111.1:0-2158 GCA_026386795.1 Planctomycetota bacterium | reverse complement strand
GAGGGCATCCTGCACGCGTGGGTGCCGGGCGCCACGCCGCAGTATTACCCGCTGGTGTTCGTCAGCTTCTGGGTGCAACACGCCTTGCACGGGCTTGACCCGTTTGGCTACCACCTGGTGAACCTGCTGCTGCACCTGACATCAAGCGTGCTCTTGTGGCGGCTGTTGGTGGCGCTCCGCATGCCGGGCGCACTGCTTGCAGCCGCGCTGTTTACCGTGCACCCCGTGCAGGTGGAGACCGTGGCATGGGTGACCGAACGCAAGAACGTTCTCTCCATGGCATTCAGTCTGGCATCACTCCTGGCGTGGGTGCGATTCCTGCAAGACACGCGCCCGTTCAGCGCGCGTGCGGGCTGGTGGGGCGCGTCGTTCGTCCTCTTTGCGCTCGCGATGCTCTCAAAGACCACCGCGGTGGCGGTGCCAATAGCAATGGCAGCGATCGCGTGGTGGCAGCCGTGGACGGAAGGAACGTTGACACCTACGTTCGCGAAATCCGCCCGCGCTGCCTCTACCCCCACGAAATCCCCGCTCACACACTCCACGCGTACCCCTGTACTAGCAGCCAACTCCGCGCAATCCCCATTTGCCTTAGTTCTCCCGTTCTTTGTAGTGGGCGTCGCACTCGGCCTCTTCACCGCATGGGTTGAGGCCACATTCGTCGGCGCGCGCGGAGCAGAGTTTGCACGACCAGCCCTCGATCGACTGCTGCAAGCAGCACAAGCGTGGTGGTTCTATCTGGGCACCTGGTGTTGGCCACGCGGTCTGATGTTCGTGTACCCGGCGTTTGACGGCCCGACCTGGCTTCCATGGTTTGCATTGGCGTCTGGCGTCTCAGTGGCAGTCGCGGCCATCATTGCCATGCGGCGTGGCGTCCGAGGCGCGATGGTGGCATTCCTCTGCTATTCGGCGGCGATCTTCCCGGCGCTTGGATTCATCAATCTCTATCCGCTGCGGTTCGCACCGGTGGCTGATCACTTCGGTTACGCAGCAAGCGCCGTGCTGGCTCCGGTAGCCGCATGGTGCCTCGTCCGTGCATGGCGAGCCATCAACGATCGCGGCGTTCCGTGCTCGATCGGCTCAGCACTCGCAGTGGTGCTCGTTGCATCGCTCGCCGTCATAGCGCGCGGTCACACCGCAAAGTTTGCTGACGTCGAGACCCTCTGGCGCACCACGTTGGCGAACAACCCGCGCGCGTGGCTCGCTTCCAACAATCTTGTGAGCATGTTGCTGACCAACGTGCAAGAATCAATCGACGCCGGCGACACAGCGGCACGCGACCGCGCCCTGGGCGAAGCCGCGCGCCTTGCAGAAATTTCCGTTGAGCTCGCCGGCACGATCGACATGCCCGTGCAGTCAAACATGAGCGAAGTCCGCCGGCTGCAGGGCCGCCTGCCCGAAGCACTCACCGCGCTGAACGCCGCGCTGCTTCTGGAACCCAATGCGCCTGGCCCGCATTGGCAACGCGGACGCATCATTGAACTCATGGGCAACTTCGCGGCAGCGGAGACTGATTACGCCCGTGCCGTTGAACTCTCGCCGCGCAACGGTATCTACCTGCGCGAATGGGTGCGCTGGCTCACCAAGTCGGGCCGTCTCCGCGAGGCGCGTGAAATTGCCGCGCGCATTGTTGCGGTGGACCCGGATGATGCCGAGTCCATTGCAAACCTCGGCGCACTTGAACTGGAAATCGGCGAAATCCCCGCCGCACGCCGCAACCTACGTCGTGCATTGACCATGGCGAACGGCCCGCTCGCAACGGTCATCGCTGTGCGTTGCGCGCGCGCGTGCCTTGCTCCTCCGGTTGATCCGGAATCTGCTGCGCAGGCGCGCGCCATTGCCGAGCAGCTTGTTCGCGAAACCGAGGGCGGCGATCCGCTTGCATACGTCTTACTTGCACACGCGCAGGCCACGCTTGCCGATCCAAAGGCGCGAGAAACCCTCGCGCGTGCCGATGAGTTGCTTGCGAAGGCTTCCGCCGAAGTGAAGGAACTGGCAGCCCCGGAACGCGCCGCAACGGAAGCGCTCCTGTCCGCGGGCAGTCCGGCGTCCACGCTTTCCCGCTAGCAACATGTATGCGGATCGCACGTGCGGCGACCTGGGTCACGCAAATGCAATGCGGCGCATTTCCTGCGTATTTCGCCAACTATTCATGCACATC
>JAPLMU010000121.1 GCA_026386795.1 Planctomycetota bacterium | reverse complement strand
CCGCACCTGCTTGCTGAACTGCTCGCGCATATGCGGCAGATAGTTGATCGCGCACACAATCCGGAGCGACGCCAAGAAGTATCGATTGGCATCAAAGAACGCGCGCTCCTCCGCCGGGCGCCCCGCGAAGTAGTGCGTGGCAAAGCTGTTCCAGAATTGCACGCCGTGCGCCGTGTCAATCTTGGTGGCCAGCGCGCACATGCCCAGTTCTGGCAGGCCGTAGATCATGTACATCAGGCCGATGTCAAAGTGGTTGCTGCCAATCGAGAAATCGCCCATATCGATGATCACCAGCTCGCCGTCCTGCTCCATGATGTTGCTTGAGTGCAGGTCAAAGTGCACGCAGTTGTCCGCATCCGGAATCACCTCAAGACGCTCTAAGAGCAGGGCGATCTCCGCTGGTTCGAACACTCCGCGCAACTGGTTGATGTAGTCGCGGATGCGGTCCTTCAGTCGAGGGAGTACTTCCGCGTCACCCTTCGCCGCGTGCAGGCTGGTTGCCAAATCGGCAAGCCGCTTCGCGTGTCGATCGATCTGCTGCGGCTCACGCCGGATCACCGCACTAAAGAGCTCAGCGTTCAACAACTCAAACACGATCCCCGAGCGCGTGCCGCAGGTGACCACGTCGTACGAAACAGCGGTTGGAATACCCAATACAAACGCCGCCTGCGCATAGCGCTTCTCAAGCTCCGCCATGCCAAGGTCCACGCCATCCTTGTAGAGCTTCACCACCGTTTCATTGTCAAGACGGAAGCACTCGCCGCATACGCCCGAAGAAAGCAGCTCACGACCTTCGATTGAAATCTCGCGCGCAGTCTTTGTGATGGTGATCACCTTGGAGATGCCAGTCACATCGAAGACCTCGCGCACCGACGGCGAAAGGTTCCGCGCAATGAACTTCCCACCCGCGACAGCCATGCGTCGGTGCGCCATCAAGAGGGTTCGGATGCCAGCGCTGGAGATGAACGGGCACTTGGTGAAATCAACCACGATTTCCCGCACTCCCGTGACATCAAGATGCGCCTCAAGTTCCGGCGCGGTGTTGGTGTCCAGGTTGCCGTTGATGACGACGGTGCGGCGGTCGCTTTGCGTATCGGTGGTGATTTGCATGCAAGGAAAGATGCTACGACGCGCTCCGTGAAACTATCCCGCGAGTGATGCGCCCACCAGCACTTCTAAACTCACCCGATCATTTCCGTAATCAACGAGCAGATCGACGTAAAGCCCGTAATTGCAAGGACTCACATAACGCCTCGCCATCGCTGGCGCTTGCAAATCGCTTGCACCGCTCAATCGCTGACACTTCCAAATTTCACGAAATTCTAAATCAACGAAAGGAATTCATGACACAGGCTGTGTTATGCCTATTATCGACTCAATACACCCGCTTCCAAATTTCATGAAATTCTAAATCAGCGAAAGGAATTCATGACACAGGCTGTGTTATGCCTATTATCGACTCAATACACCCAATGTTTGACCGCGTTGGTTGAGCAGCTGGGATGAACAGGAGATCTCTACCGTGCTGATACTCGCAGCCTCAGACATGACATCAACGATGAAGGCCCTGAATGCAGGCCTCAGTATGGAAGGGGTCACCATGTACCTCTTCTGGCTCTCAACCGTAGCAATGGGTGCAGGAGCCGCGTATTTCTGGCTGCAGCGCAAGACCGTTGCCAAGCAGTATCAGACGGCAATGACCGTCGCCGGAATCATCGCAGCATTCCACTACTGGCGCATGAGTGGTATCTACCTTGAAGGCGTGGCAAGCCTGTTCGATGACAACGGCCAGCGCATCGCTGGTGCAACCATCAAGCAGTTCCCAACCACTTACCGTTACATCGACTGGATCATCACAGTTCCACTGCTTGTCATGGAATTCCCGTTGCTCCTGAACATGGGTAAGAAGGGTGGCACACTCTTCCGTAACCTCGTCCTTGCTGCACTCGTCATGCTCGTCACCGCATGGGTTGCTGAAGAGAGCCCAACCGGTGGTCAGCAGTGGTGGACCTGGTACATCGTGAGCTGCGCTGCTTGGCTGTTCATCGTGTACATGCTTTACACCTCGGTTTCGACCGCAATGCAGAGCGCACCGCCAAGCATTGCTGCAAGTCTCAGCACGATGCGTCTCTTTGTGGCAGTCGGCTGGATCATCTATCCAGTTGGATTCCTCATGGCGCTCTCGGGTACGAACGGTGAGAGTTGGCGCGAAGTTCTGTACAACATCGCCGACGTCATCAACAAGGTGTTCTTCGGGCTCGTCTGCTACCAGGGCGTGAAAGCGCTCGAGGAGAAGAAGGCCTGAGAACTGATGAGTTGATTCAAGCCCCGCCCTTGACTGGAACAATCGAAGTTCAACACTTCGATCAACCAGCGAGGGCGGGGCTGTTTGCTTTTTCGGGGGCTCGCTGTATTCCGTGGATGGTGTTGAGTTCCGCCGCGTTGATCGGGTGGATCAGCCCAGCGACCACCGTTCGCGCTGCGTCCTTGCCCTTTGTTGCGGCGCTCATCGTCTTAGGGATGCCGCACGGGGGCGCCGACTGGGCCGTCGCCGCGCGCCTTTCACATCGGTCGGGCTTCATAGCGCAACTGTGGGGCTTCGTTCCCTATCTACTCATGATGGCGGGATGCCTCTTGGCGTTGCTGCTTGTTCCAGGTGTCACGGTATTGGCATTCCTGGCCCTGACGGTCTTCCACTTTGGAATGGCTGATGCCACCGCGTTGCGCGCCGATGATGACGGACCGCTGGCGCGCTGGTCACTGGTGATCAGCCGAGGGCTACTGCTGCTTGCCACCGTGTTCTCCGTGCACCCGGAGGCCGCGTGGGAGCCGTTTGGGCAGATTGTGAATGCGATGGGTGTATGGCCGCAAGGAGCATGGCAGCCCGATCCGCTGGCATTACAGCCGTGGGCAGTGGTGGGCAGTGTGTTTGGAGTGCTGCTTGCGTGTGTCAGCGCGGGGATACGGGTGCTCCACCATCATCGCCGCGAAGCGATGTGCGATCTGTGCGAGAGTGCACTGGTGGTGGCGCTGGCTTACTACGCAGATCCATTGTTTGCCGTTGGCGTGTACTTCATTGGAGTGCATGCGTTTCGGCATTGCCGCCGGCTGTCAAGGACGCGCATCGTGATGGAACCGCCACCGATCTCGGCACATTTCTTTCGAAACATGTTTCACGTCCATGTGCTCAGCTTTCCACTGATGGTGGCAACCGCTGCGTGCCTGGTTCCCCTGTGCATCGTGATCGGTGGATTTGATATGCGATCGATCGCTGTCGCGAGTATCGCTTTCTACATCATCTCAACGCTGCCGCATCATTTGTTGGGGCTGGAGTTGCCGGCGGCTGAAGTAATGCTGAAGTGACTGGGCGTTTGGGGCGCCATGCGCATGCTCAATCCATCATCATGATGCAAATCCCGCGGGCACTCCACGCCGCGGTGCGCCACCAGTTGCTGGTGACGAGGCGATGATGAGCCTTCGCGTCAAAACCGTTGGCCAGCGTGTTATGCAGTGGAATCTGCACCATCCACGTGGATATCCAAATCGAAGCCAAGAGCGGAAGGCTGGCAAGGAACCACGGATCGCGAGTCCCGGTGAGTACTAGCAAGACCGCGGTTCCCAACTCGGCGAGCATCAGCGGCCCAACCACTAAGGTGATGAGCCGAGTGTGCCGCTGGTGGTAACTGATGAATTGTTCACGTCCAACCTGGCCGAACAGCGGATAGTGAATGATCTGGATGGTCCAGATCAAGCCCACCAGGGCCCAAGTCGCTGCGTAATGAATATGGAAGACGCTGGGCATCGGTGTGCCGTCACCTTGGAGTGCGCTGGGGGGTGTCTGCGCCAGCAACGCGCCGATGTTCCGTCCACGCGTGTTTGAGGATCAGCGCAAAGGGCACCCACCAGATGAGGTCATTGGTGATGCAGTTCAGCGCGAAGGCCCATGGCAGCTGCTCGGTCCACAGTGCTTGGATCATGCCGAGTGGACCAAAGATCTTTCCGAGAAAGCCCACCAATACGATCGGCCAATGTCGCACCGGATCAAAGGCAGCGATGGCGTAGCCGATGCCGTACACCCCCACGATCATTCCGATGCATTGCCAGAACTGTGGATAATTCGGTTGCGGCATGTGCAACCATTCAAAGATTGCCCCAGGAAAGAGCACCGCAAAGCCGCCCCAGAGCAGGTTGTAGAGCCCAGCGGCAAGCAAGACATTGCGCATCCAGCGCGGCGATAAAGAGGTGGTGGTCATGTGGGTGAGACGGATTTCGCGAGACGTCTCATCGTATCCCGCACACCGTCACGAGGGCTCCGGTTCACCTTTAACAATGAATGGACGGCATTCGGCTTCGCACCACAGTCTGTAAACGTTGAGGACGTTCGGGCGAATTCCCTTGACCGGGATTTTGAGAAAGCCGTTCCGTTGCGCGGCCTCAAAGAGAATGCGTTCCCTTTGCGTCAGGCGGTGGCCCACACTGCGACTACCGATCTTCGCTCGGGTGGGTTGACCACGGCTCAGGCGTTCGACATCATCTTTTCTTGGTCGAGGCATGGCGTGATCACCGCGCCTCGGGCCGAGGGCGCGAGGCTTGGGACCCCGAAAGGGGGTTAGATATGTGAGGTCTCCGAACGCACGATTATGAAATCAGTTCCCGGCGAGGCGGATGACTTGCTTGTAGGTCCCATCGGCCTTTCGGGTAGTTACTAGTTCACCTTTGGCACCGAAGTATTCGCCGGTTCCGCCGACGATGGCGATCGTCGTGGAGGCGCCAACTTGAAGTGGAATAAAGTCCGGGCCGGTTGGGTAGGTGCTGCTGCCCATGGCAACGATCTGTCCGCCGGGTAAATCGAAGATGAGTTGGCGCATGCGGATCTCAAAGTTCGCATCGACGTCAGCGATGTCATGGGTGTTGATGCGCCCGCTCAAGGTTCCGAAGGCTTGACCCCCTTTCTTCAGGTCAGCCTTGTAGAACGTGGTGTCTCCACTGGCCGAACCAGCTGATCCCTCGTCATGGAGAAGGACCGGTACGGCCTGCATCAGCGTGATAGTTTTTCCTACCCCTGCAGCCCAAGGAGCGACTGGCAGCACAGCGAGGGATGCCAGAGGTACCGTCAATAGGCCAGCAGCGGCAACAGGAATCAGGAGTGGGAGACTGCGGAGGGTGGAACGAATGTTCATAGTCGGGTCGCTTTCAAGTGGGTTGAGGGTGAGAACATGCAACAAATACAAACTGGCGGTCATGCCGCTTCAACTAATAGATAGGCGTAAAAGTATAGGCACGTGGATCATGCCATTCAGCGCCGGGAAGGGGCTTGGGTCATCATTTCTAACGCGCGGTCCATGGCGCGCCGGTAGATCCACGCGCGTTCTGATGGGTCCTGGTTGGCTGCGCCTTTGACGAGAGCGTCAGTCAGCTCAGCTTTCGCTCCTGCGGCCACGGCGTCATCACCAAGGAGCACCGCCGCATTGATGGCCAGTTCATAGAGCGCTGCGCAGGACGCGGTATCGCCGGCATTGAAGCGGGGGACGCCGCGTTCGATGGCGAGTTCAAAGATGGCTGCGATTCGTTGCGCACGGCTCAGAGCGAGTTCAGCCTGGGGACTCGACGGTGTCTTCTTTGTGAGCAGCACTCGATTGATGATGTGGATGACGCCGTTGACCGCTTCGATGTCGGCAACTTCGATCTGCGCACCGTCAACGGTGATCGCTCCGGCTTCAAGCGCAAAGACAACAGTGCCGTCGCCGAGAAGCGTGCGGGCGGAGCCTTGTGAGAGCATTTCATCGCGATGGATCGCCGTCGGTAGGACATGCCCGGCGAGCACCGCTGTCAGCGCCCCCTTGTCCTTCAGAAGCGCCGCGAGCGCATCGGCGGGAACCGCAGCGAATGCATCGTTTGATGGCGCGAGCAGGGTCCAAGGGCCCGGGTTTGACTTCCCGAGTTGCACGCCAAGACCAGCGGTTTCAATGGCGGTACGCAGAGTGGCGAAGCGCGGCTCGGCGGTCACCACCTCTTCGATGGTGCGTAGTTCTGGAACCATCACAGCATCAATGACATGAACAAGACCGCCATCAAAGGTGACATCGGTGGCAACAAGGTGAGCACTGTCGATCGTCAGGGCGGCTGGATCGATATCAAGTGATTGCCCAGACAGCGCAGTGAGACGTCGACGCTCCAGCACGGCGGAACTTTCCAGGGGCTGTGCAACAATGTGATGCTTCAGAATGGTCTGCAGCGTTGTCTTTCCCGCAGCACTTGTCAGAAACTCAACTTGCTCCTTGGGGAGTTTGGCAAATGCGGCGTTGGTAGGTGCAAAGATGGTGACGCGCGCGCCCTTGGGGAGTTCAAGTTCGGCGGCCTTCACAAGTGCCAGAAGCGTTGTGAGGTTTGCCTTGGTTGCGACTGATGCGAGCGAGCCCGCTGAGGATGGCTCGGTGGTAGTGGCGGCGCCGATTGGTCGAATCCAATCGATTTCGAGCGCGAACGGACCAGGCTTCTTATCGGAGAGCGTGATACCCACCGACTCAATGGATGCAGGGTCGAGTGGGGCGGCGTTGCGCACGCGCTGACCGAAGCTGTTCAGTACGCACTCACTAAAGGGGATCTCAACTTCGATCCATTGGCCAGGCTTGGTGTCAAAGACACGCTGGTAGCCGCCCGCCATGAGTCGCACGCGGGAGGATCGAATGTCACACTGGTACGTGCGCCCGTCGCCTTTCACGCGCATGCGCAGTCCCGTGGTGCCGGCGAATGTTCCTTCAGCGACGGCAGTGCGAACCTGCGAGAACCCGCCGTTGTTTTCCAGCGAAAGTTCGCCAGTGAAACTCAGCGTGCCACCTTCGCCCGCGGCGATGCGTCCGGTTGAGAGTCCACCCATGACGCCATCAAGGACGGTTTGCCAGCCCTTGGTGCCGCTGTTGAACTCCAAGTTGGAGTCTGCTGCTACTGGGAGCGGGTGTGCGTAGGTGGCGGTGCTGGTTGCGCTCACGAAACAAGCGATGAGGAGGGCGACGTGTCGGCTGATTGAAGGTAGGTGCAGCATGAGTTCCGTCACTCTACCGATCGCTGCGCGTGATGGAATAATTGGGCTTCTGAACGAGTGGTATTTGTGAACCACAGCCGTCCAGGGGGCCGCGGAGCGGGGGTGAGGGCATACCATGAGGTCATGGCAGACTCGGGATTCCAACACGAACTTTCTGATCGTTGTGATCCCGCGCTCATTGCAACTTTGCGTCGTCAAACACCCGCCCAGAAACTGGCGGTTCTGGATGGCATGTGGCGCTCTGCGCGAACGCTTGTGGCTGCCGGCGTTCGCGCCCAGCATCCCACTTGGAGCGAGGCGAATGTAGCGCAAGAAGTTGCCGCACGCATGTCACATGGCGCGGTTCCGCACGTATGACGGCGATGAGTGCTATGTCAGTGAGGCGGCCGCGCTCGACGCGGTGAGGCGCGGCAGCATGTTCAACATTATTCATGTTCCATCTGGTTTGAAGGTGGACCTGATTGTTGCTTCCAACAGCGACTTTAATGCATCTCGATTTAGCAGGGTTCGAAAGATTCGAATCGCTCGTGAACTGCATGCAACGTGCGGAGTAAGCCCACCAATCGCTCCTCACTTCTTGCCAGCGCCGCCGCCAGTGTCCGGGTCCTCGGCGCTGCGCTTTGTGATGCTCCGCGCTTTCGCTTTGATCGCTTCAAGCTTTGTATAAAAAGCATTCGATGACTTGATATTCAAGTCTTTCTTGATGCCATCGAAGAACGCAAAGATCGCCTCGGTCTTCGCATTGAGAATCGCGTCAGTCTCCAGCTGCTTCATGAACAACGGATCTTCCGTCATGATGCGGCCATAGATAGATGCTCGATCTTCAGTAGCAACGTTCATGCCATAACGCTCCGCAAAGCCGCGCCGGGTAGAGTTATCTTTGTAGAAAGTAGGTTGGTCCACCACGGGTTGCTGGCCGAGTCGATATCCAAATGAACCCTCATTCATGCTGGTCCAATTCGCCTCGCAAATCGGTCCGCCCTCCACCGAGAATCGCTTGTCCATGAGGTGGAACAGCTCGTGGTGAATGGTTCTCTTGAAAAACCCGCTCGAAGATTCACTCGACGGATCAAAGCTACTCAGCCCGTAACCAAATGCAACTTTCGGAAGCCAAGTAAATGCTTGCCCCGCGACCTTTGAACCGCGAAATATAAAGTCGTCCATGATGTAGATGCTTTCCACATTCATTTGCGAAACAATCTCGTCTGGATACGAACACAATTCCTCTCGTACAAGACGAACGAACTGCTTGAACTGAGGCAACTTCTTGTCCGTCATGTATGAGTATTCCAGCCTCACCTTGGCGGGCATGGGTGGAGCAGGGGATCCGGGTATGCAAATGACCTTCAGTTGCCATTTGTCCTGAATGACTCGTAGATCGTCCTGGATCTCAGTATCAGCGGCGATCCGATCAGCGCAGTGCACATCGGTCAGATCATTGCGGCACACCGTTCGTTGCGATTCAGGAATAGTGGCAATCGTTGCCCAGAACGCACCGTCAAACTGGGAATCAAGCGCGCGCATAAACGACTGAACGACCTCGATTCGCTGCTTTAGAAGCACATCTGTCTTCGCATTGGCGTCCAACTCAACACACTCAAACGGCTCCCAGAGCATCTTGTAGATGCCGTCTCTTTGGTTGCTCTGCTGAAAGACCCATGGCCTCGCTTCTGCGGCACTTCTAGCATTCGCGGTCTCTATGGTCTTCCAGTGTTTGATGGCAATGGGCGCATCGGTGGAATCGATTCCGTTCAGCAAATAGTTGAAGATAGCCTGGTGTAGGCTGGTTCTGCCCAGCACTTCAGTCGCGGGAGTGAGCGTGGTCGGCACGGTGACAAGCAACGAACTGCTGCTTGGCTCGCTGGTAAATGTTGGTGAGTACGGAGTAGCCGATCCTTTGGAAGAGCCAGTAATGTAGGCATTACTCAACACAACATTCTTTGGTCCGTACTTCTTGATGAATCCCGGCGGGTATCTCTTGAGCTCATCTTCTATCCAGATGAACATCTGTGTGGCGTTACTGAGGTGCTCGGTTGCAAGTGGGGTCACCTGGTAACCGGCCGCTACGGCCGCACTGGTGGTTCCCCACGCTGTGACACTCCCGCCAAAGTCCGCCCGGTACGCATCCGCAATCGCAATGAATCTTGGGTCTTGTTCTACTCCGTCCAACGCACATGCAGGCTTGCAGCAGAGCGCAAGCAATACGCATGCGGCAAAGAACTTCAGGCAGGATAAACGCGACGGATTGGTGGTCATGTTTGAGGAGTCCGATGCAACCGAAGAGCCATACAATTCGCTGGCGACGCAGGTGGTACTGAGTTGCAACGCGCATCCGTTCATCACCCGGGCCATCAAACCCGCTTCACCCGCACCAGCTTCTGGGTGCGCGCGGCTTCGAGGACAGCGTCACACACGTACTGAGTGCCGAGCGCGTCTCGGAAGTCGGCATAGCGCTTCGCGGCCTTTGGGCTGTCAAGGCTCGCCAGGAATTCGTGCAGCGCATGCACAAACGAATGCTCGTAGCCAAGGCACAGGCCAGGAACCCACCATTTGCCAGCGTACGGATGGTCGCCGTCAGTGCAGTGGATGCTCGACCAGCCGCGGCGGTCGCCGGGAACGCCGTGGTCAAAGTACGACAGACGATTGAGGTCCTGCAAGTCCCACGCGAGCGACTTGTTGGCGCCGTTCATCTCAAACGTATAGAGCGCCTTGTGGCCGCGCGCATAGCGGGTTGACTCGAACACCGCCATCGAGCCATTCTCAAAGCGCGCCAGGAAAGCGCACGCGTCGTCAATCTTCACTGCCTGCATCTTGCCGGTTGCAGTGTGAACGCGCTCTTTGATAAAGGTCTCTGTCATTGCACTCACCGCAACAATGTCGCCGTTGAGCCAACGCGCAGTGTCAATGCAATGGGCGAGCAAATCGCCCGTCACGCCGGATCCAGCAACCTTCGCGTCAAGACGCCACAGGCCAGCGCCGCCCTGTGGAATGTCAGCAGAGATCGTCCAGTCCTGCAGGAAATTCGCCCGGTAGTGAAAGATCTTTCCAAGTTCGCCGGCATCGACAATGTTCTTCGCTAGCGATACAGCTGGAAGGAATCGATAGTTGTACCAAACAAGGTTGGGCAACTTTGACTTCTCAACCGCTTTCACCATCGCCTCGCCTTGCTTGCCGTTCAATGCCAGCGGCTTCTCGCACAGAATCATCTTGCCGTGCTTGATGCACGCAAGCGCGATCTCCATGTGCGAATCATTCGGTGTACAAATATCAATCGCATCGATATCGTCGCGCGCCACCAGCGTGCGCCAGTCAGTTTCAATGGAGCGCGCGTCCCACGTGGCTGCAAACTCGCGCACCTTCGCCTCATCACGACCACAAACAGCCTGCAATACAGGCTTTCGCGTCATGCCCTTGAAAAAGTGCGGCTGCTGTCGCACCGCGTTCGCGTGCGCGCGGCCCATGAATCCGTAACCGATGAGGCCAATGCGGAGTTCTTGTTTAGAAACAGCGATCGCCCCTGCAGGCTTCTTTGCCGCTGCAGGCTTCTTCGCCGCAGACTTCTGCCCCGGCAACTTCTCGCCGGACGTCTTCACTGCAAGCTTCTTGTTTTTCTTTGCCATAATGTTTCCTCGCTCAGCCCTCAAGCAATCGCGTTCTTCACCGAGATCATCGCACGCAGAACGGTATTCCAAGTTTCCTGCTTCTCAAGCACGGCGTTGGGGAACATGCAGCCATCCCAGCAGATATGTTTGATGCCGCGCGCGGCGGCACCCTCAAGCCAGATCTTCGAACACGCAGTGATATCAAGCTTGCCGTTCGGGTCATCGGCCAAGCAGTGGCGACCAGTCTTGTCGTGCGAGCCAGTACCGTGCACCGTTCCGTCGTTCTGCGCCACATGGAAGTCGATGGTCCACGGGCGCAGCGCGTCAGTGAGCTTCGCGTAGGCCTTATCGAATTCCTTCTTTGAGTACTTCTTGCCTTTCGAGCCAGCCTTTAGAAGCGCGGTTTTCGGCGAGTTCACACCGAGCATGTACAAGTAGGTGTGCGCAAGATCTGCCTGGAAACCAACAGTTCCCGGCATGTCAACGGTCTCAAGCAACGAGAGCACCGCCTTCCACGAGTGCATGCCAGCCCAGCACACCTCGCCCTCCGCAGCAAGGCGCTCGCCGTGACCGGCAGCAACCATCCCTGCCTCGCGAAAGGTCGCGGCGATTTGCTTTATGGCCTTCTTCTCATCCTTCGCGGCCGCCTTGGTGCCGGTGGCGCTGTCAATGCGAATCACGCCGTACTTGCGGACTCCGTGCTCATTCAGAATGCGCGCAATACGGCAAGCCTTCCGCACTGCATCAATGAACTTCGCGCGCTGTTCAACGGATCCCATCGCACTGTCACCAACCGTGCCAGGCCAGACTGGCGCAACAAGCGAGCCAACGGCAAGACCCTTGGCGACGATCTTGTCAGCCATTCGTCGGATATCAGCTTCACTCGCTTCCGGATCAACATGCGAATGAAAGAGAAAGAGATCGACCCCGTCAAACTTCTGCCCGTCAACTGACGCGGCAGCGGTCATCTCAAGCATGCGGTCGAGTCCGATCGGCGGATGATCGGTTCCAGGCTCCTTACCAACAAGTCCTGGCCACATGGCGTTGTGCAGTTTCATGTGTGAATCCTTCGGTGCTGAGCACCTGTCTGTCAGTTGGCGGGATGACTCAAAGCCCCAGTTTCTGGGCCGAAATAGCGCAGGCAGACGAGCGGTTCGGTGGTGGAGGTGTTCGTAAATGTCACGCCGCGCCGCGCACCGGCCTCGGTGCAGAAGTACTCGTCGTTGGTCAGTTCGCGGAATCGAATCAGTCGCGGACTTGAGAGCGGTTCGCCATTGATGGCGCCCGTGCCTTGCACACACGTCAATCCGTAGGCACCCGCGTCAGCAACGGTGCATGAAGCGCCCGGCTCCACTGTGAGTTCCTTGGCACTGAAGTACTCGAAGCCGTTCATCTTTCCATAGATGATCCAGCGATCATGCCAACCAGCGCCTTGCTTTGCGGTGACCGGCTCAAGGTAGCGGTTCGCCTTAAATTTCGGATCGACGTTCTTGTCCCAATCAAGCTGCTCGACGATGAAGTCAAGGTCGCGATGCCGCTCCGTGGGCATGTCCTTCACAAGGAGTTCCCACGGAACCATGCGCCCCTCAACAAGCGACTGGTACATGGCGAATACATCGCTGCCCCATTGCGGCTCGTAGGTGCACAACGATCCCGGCGCGTGCAAGACGCGCGGCTCCATGAGCCAGCCGGTGCCAACTTTCAGCCGGTATGCCTGGGAAATATCAAGGATGCCGTTGTCGCCCGTGTTCCAATGTTCAAGGCAGCGGCGCACATCTTTCTTGGTGGTTCCCGGTACGAGCCCCATGAATGTGTGCGGGAAATTGTTGCCAACGGGGTTGTGTTGCGGCGGAAAGTAGTACGCCTCGGGCTTGCCTTCGCGACCAACCAGCGCGGCCTGCGCATCATCTTGATGCATGTGGTGCGGAATTGGCCCCATGTTGTCAAAGAACTTCGCATACACGGGCCACTTGGCATATTTCTGCCACAGGCGCTCGCCGATCAATTCCGCGCCCGACTCACTCACCGCTTGCCGCAGCGTGAATCGCTCGTTGCCAACCACGCAGTACGAAAGACCTTCATCCGGCGTGCGATGATCGTTGGCAGCTTCGGTGGTGGAACTGAACCAGCGTTCGTCGATGCCGCCGCGGTGCAGCCCATAGGCGTACGTGTCCGCAGGATGCAACTTGATGCGCAGACCAGGCTGCAGAAATGAACGCGGAACCCAGCATGGCGCAAGCCGCAAGAGCCCCTGCGTGCGCGCGAGTTCTCGCGAGACAGTGGAGGCAATGCCATCGATGCGGAGAGTCAGCTCAAGTGATGTAGTGATAGGCAAAGGCAGAATCTCCTATTGCAATTAGCGAACGAACGCATCGGCGAGACCGCCGTCGACATGCAGTACCTGTCCCGTGGTGCGCGCACTCTCCGGTCCAGCGAGGAACCGAATCGCTGCCGCTTGGTCGCGCGGAGTAATCGTCGCCTTCAGTAGCGTGCGCTCCGCATAGAAACGGCCGAGGCACTCGGTTAACTGCGCGTCAGTCATTGATTCCTCGAATGGAATCGCATACTTTCGCAAACTTGCAAGCACCCGCGCGCGTGGGAACATCGTGCTGCCCTCAATCACCGTCGCGGGCGCAACAGCGTTCACGCGAACGAACGGCGCAAAGGTCACCGCCAGCGATCGCACCAAGTGATTCGCAGCAGCCTTTGAAGTGTCGTAGGCGGTCGAACCCTTCTTGGCGACAACAGCATTCACGCTTGTAGTAATCACTGCGCTGCAGTCAAGTTTCTGCGCAGTCATGATGGCGGCTGCTTCTTCTACTAATACGGCGGGCGCAAGCACGTTCACCTGCATCGCGCGCATGAAGTCAGCGTCGCTTGTCTTGCCATCAGCACCCGGCGTTGGAAAGAGTCCAGCGGTGACAACGATTTCGTCAATGCCACCGTAGGCGAGCAGGACCTCGTCAAGCATATGACGCACCGCGGTTCGATCAGTGGCGTCACAGGACAGGGCGATCGCTGGCCCGCAAGCAGAAATACCGCTGCCTGCCACGCCGATACCGGTGCCCACGGACCGCTCCAGATCTTTCGCTGCGCTCTCCGCGCTCGTCGCGTCAAGATCAACGCACGCCACGCACGCGTCGTCAGCGGCAAAGTATGCGCAAGTGGAACGGCCAATGCCTCCGCCCGCACCGACGATCACGCTCACGTGTCCAGCAAGCGGTTTCGGCTTGGGCATACGCTGCAATTTCGCTTCTTCAAGGCGCCAATATTCAATATCGAACGCCTCTTGGCGCGGCAGGGCGCGGTAGCCGCCGATACTTTCTGCGCCCTTCATCACTTCCACAGCGCAGCGGTAGAACTCCGCAGTGGTGCGCGATTCAGACTTCGACGATCCCCACGCAATCATACCGATTCCGGGAATCAGAATGACCGTCGGCTCCGGTGCGCGCATCGATGGACTGTCAGGATGCTTGCACGCTTCGTAGTACGCGGCATAGTCCTTGACGTAGTGCGCCAGCGCGGCCTCAGTCTTCTTGCACAACGTTGCAAAGTCTTCAGTGTGTGGATCAAATTCCACGAACAGCGGCTTGATCTTCGTGCGCAAGAAATGATCAGGACACGAAGTGCCAAGCTCAGCGAGCCGCGCCGCGTCATGGCTTGAGACAAATTCAAGCATCGCGGGGTCGTGTTGCACAGTACCAATCATGCGGCGGCGCGTGGAAACTTTGCCGCGCAGGAACGGTAGAAATTTCACCAGCAGCGCGCGGCGCGCTTCATCGCTCGCAGGCTTCACCTTCTGTCCGCCGAATGTCTTGGCGCCACGGTCATGTGCGGCCAAATACTCCGCAGCTTGCGAAATCAGTTTCAATGTCAGGTCGTAGCACTTCACCGGATCATCAGACCAGTTGATGAGTCCGTGTTGCCCCATGATCGCGCCGTCGGCTTTTGGGTGGTCTTTACAGACTTTTTCAAGCGCAAGACCGAGTTCAAATCCAGGGCGCATCCACGGCAACCACTCAAGTTGCGCGCCAAAGACCTCGCGCATGATCTCCTCGCCGCGAATACACGCCGCGATAGCAATGAGCGCGTTCGGATGCGTGTGATCCACATGTGCGTGCGGCACGAAAGCGTGCAGCGGGGTGTCGATCGAAGTAGCGCGCGGATTCAGATTCCAAGTGCAGTGCCGGTACAGGTCGACCATGTCGTCCTCGGCTTGCGTCTTGATGCCTTTTGGAGTGCGTGCGGCGTACACCTTCTTCAACTGCTCCAGCTTTGCCATTGAAAGCGACGCAAAGAACTCTCGACCCGCGGTGCGCAGATCGCCGCCCGAGCCCTTGACCCAAAGGACCTGCGCGGACTCGCCGGTCAGCGGGTCCTTCTCAATCACCTTGCTCGAGGTGTTGCCGCCTCCAGTATTCGTGACGCGCTGATCATCGCCAAGGCGGTTCGAGCGGTAGACCAGTAGCCCCACAGGGTCGAGTTTCGCTGCATCAGCGTCGCTCCACGTGCGGTTGACGAAATTCTGGTTCAGCGCGGTAGAGGCAGTAGTAGTGGCGGTCGGCATGGTGGCTCACTCGGGCACGAAGGGCTCAGTATTACGCGGATTGCGCGGGTAGCGCGTTTCGCAAGGCTAGCGCATGACGCGCGCCGCGGCGTCCCGCATACGCGCGTGGCAGGCGGGATCTGGCTCAAATCGGCTCCCCTCGCACGATGCACGCACAATGGCGCGAAGCGGGGCGGCGTCGGTGATGTTCTCAAGCGCGGCGTACTGCATGAGCGCGTTTCCGATAGCGGTGCATTCCACCGGGCCAGTCTCCACCACGAACCCAGACGCGTCCGCGATCAGTTGATTCAGTAAATGGTTCGCGCTTCCACCGCCGACTATCACGATGCGTTGCACATCGATTCCTGCAATCGACGCCACCATGTGTGCCGCACGCGCTGTTGCAAGCGCCACGGAGTCGAGCGCGCATCGCACCAGTTCGCCGTCGTCGCGCGGCTCCGGTTCGCCGCGTGCCGCGCACGCAGCGCGCAACCGTGCAGCCATATTGCCTGGCTCAAAGAGCAGGGCATCATCCGGATCAATCACGCTGCGCAGCGGCTCAGCTGCTTCTGCAAGCGCAGCGAGTTCAGGCCACGAGCGTCGCCGCCCGTCTTGTTCGAATGCCGCCTCAAGTTGTTGCACTAGCCACAGCCCCGCGACGTTGCGCAAGAAGCGCACGCTGCCGAACGCGCCGATTTCGTTAGTGATGTTGGCGGCGCGCGCTTCATCTGAAGTCATCGGTGCGCGCAATTCGGCGCCAACGAGGGACCATGTGCCGCTCGAGACATAGATGTCATGCGCGGGATCAATCGGCGCGGCGAGCACCGCCGACGCAGTGTCGTGGGTGGCAACGGCGATCACCGGCGTCGCGGCATCAAGACCAGTCTCGCGCGCGATGTCAGGCAGGATCTCGCCGAGGCGCGTGCCGGCTTCAACGATGGTCGGCAATATGCGCGCTGGTACGCCCGCAGCGTCAGCGAGTGTGTGGCTCCACCGTCCGGTGCGCGCGTCAAGGAGTTGCGTGGTGCTTGCGTTGGTTCGTTCGCACTGCATTACGCCGCAGAGGCGGAACGCCACAAAGTCCGGCAACATGAGCATCTGCAGAGCGCGCTCAAGCGGCGCGATCGGATCAGTTGCATCGGCCGCAAGCTGATAGATCGTGTTGAACGGTTGGAACGCAATCCCGGTGGTTGCATAGATCGCCGCGTCGCCGAGTTGTGCACGCAATCGCGCGAACGGCTCGTGGGTGCGGGTATCGCGGTAGGCGGCGATGGGGCGCACCAGTTCGCCATCATCATCAACGAGTGCGTAGTCGACCGCCCATGCGTCGATGCCAATGGAGTCGATCGTTCCGCCGTCCGCTGCCGCATTCGTAGCGGCGATGGTGAGTCCTTCGATGATGTGCTCAAAGATCACCTCGAACGGCCAGCAGAGCCGCACATTGCCTGAGCGCGCGGATGCGGCCGGCGCGTTGGCGAAGCGATGCAGTTCGCGCGTTCGCACGCTCGCGCGTGAAACCAGCACTTCCATGACGCGGCCGCTCGACGCTCCAAGATCAATGGCAATGTGTCGCCGTTCACCGCTCACGCGTACGAACCTCCGGAGCTCTTCTTGCGCGGCAACCGAGCCGCCGCAGCGCTTGCGACGTAGCCCGATGTTCGGTGTGCAGCCAGTGGATCCGCTGGTAATCCGCGCGAAACGCGCCACGTTGCGAGCGCCGTACGCACATCGGTAGCGAACGCGCGCTTCAGGCACTCTTCGGCGGCAACGATGTCGTTGGCCGCACGCGCGGCGTTGAGTTCGGTGAGGTCCACAAGCATGGCCTTCGCGAAGTACTCCTGCGCGGTCATCACTGTCTGCACCATCGCCTCAACTTTTGGTTTGAGGTTGTGCGACTGATCGATCATGAATTCGATCGGCATGTCGCGCCCGAGTTCGCGTTCTGCTTCGCAGATAGCCAGGAAGATTCGGAACACGCGGTAGGGGTCAACCGAACCCATGGTGAGGTCATCGTCGGCGTAATGACGGTCGTTGAAGTGGAATCCGCCGAGCATCTGTTCGTCGGCCAAGAATGACACAATCTGCTCGATATTTTGCCCCGGCAGATGGTGTCCTGTATCGACGAGCACGCGCGCGCGGTCGCCCGCGGCTTTCGCAAGCACATACGCCATACCCCAGTCGGCAATGTCGGTGTGGTAGAAGGCCGGCTCGAACGGCTTGTACTCAATGAGCATGCGCATTGATGGCGGCATGGCGGTATGTACTTCCCGCAGTGCATCGGCAAACCAGCGCTTTCGGCGTACCACGCTTCCCTGGCCGGGGTAGTTGGTGCCGTCTGCGAACCACAGAACTAGCACATCCGATCCAACAGCGCGCCCAATCTCGACGGATGCCAGTATGTGTTCGATCGCCCGGCGTCGCACCGATTGATCTTCATTGGCGACCGACCCATGCTTGTAGCACTGGTCTTGAAAGAGCGTCGGGTTGATGGATCCAATGCGGAGTCCGCGCGCGTGGGCAAGGGCAGCTAACTCCAGTGCTCCGCCTGGGGGCATGTCCCACAACACATGGATGGCGACGCTTGGGCACGCGCCGGTGAGTCGGTGCACCTCGGCGGCGTCATCAAGTTTGTCGTCAAGTGTGAGCGCTGCCGCGTCCTGAAGAAACTTCCCGAAGCGCGTACCGGTATCGGCGAACCCCCACGAGGGAAGTTCAATGGTGAGTCGGGAGAGCCGGGCAGCAATCGCTGCAGAAAGCGGGGCGTGCATTCAGCCATGTTATAGGCTGCCATCAACGTGTACGACTACGCAATGCAGGGATAGATCATGTGCCCACGGGGCCCCTGCGGCGTCGACCAGCGCCAACACCCGCGCCTGCCGCTGCAAGCAATGCCAACGCGCCTGGCGCTGGTACGGCTGTCACGGTCAGTGATGTGGCCGTGGCGATGTACGCACCTTGCGACGTTGCAACATCGAACCGAAACAGGTTGTATCCCGTGCTGCCAAAGGCCACGGTGGCGCCGCTTGGATCTGAGCCGTTAGAAACGAAGTAGTACGAAGTTGCTCCCGAATGCACCGTGGAGAAGTCAAGCGCTGCGATCGCAGGCGCGCCAACATCGCTGAAATTGAGATAGAGAAACCTGTCCAAGCACACGCCATCAACCACGTTCGATGCTTCGCTCAGTAGCGCGCCACTCTGCCGCACACGCATCGTCTCCGACTCCACAAAGCTCGTTGCATACGGAGCAGGGGTGAGTGTTGTGTAGTCCCACGAACCCGTGGTCTCACCAGTCAGCGTGGGGTTCTTTTCAATGAAGCTCGCCGGCGCCGAGGCCTTGGTGGCAAACTCACCCTCGACGAGGAAGCCGTCCGCGAAACTCAGCGAGTAGTGGTAGACGGCAGCGCTCGCGCCGCTCGTCAGCAGGGCGGCGGCGGCAGCAGGAACGAGCAGGGCGGGAATACAGAGCGTGGAACGAAGGCTCATCGGTGGGGTCTCTATCAAGTGGGGTGGGTAAATAAATGAGTCCCGTTCCTCCCGGACCATTTTCAGCTGGATCTGCGGGGGCGCCTTTTTCTGGCTCCGGCGAGGGCGAGGAGTGCACACGCACCCGGACCCGGGACGGTCACTACCGACGAGTAGCCCGGCAACTGGCGGGTCGATTCATTGCCGTTCGACCATAGGCCGAGCGGGGAGTAGGGCGGCGGAAAGCCGTTCAAGTAGCTGTAGACGTTGTACGCAGTGCCGGTGGCGGCGGTCAGGGCGGAGCCCGTCAGCATGTTGTCGAACTCTCCCGCGGTGTTCGTGCCCAGGTTGAACTGAAACATGATGCTCGTCACGGAGCGGCTCACGCCGCCGATCGACTGCACCGCGCCTGCCACGATCACGTTATCTGTGTAGACATCGCTGCCGCTGCCATCAAGGCGAATGCTCCAGTCGGTGAGATCCGTCTCATGGACGACCCCGCTGGTCAGGTTGGTGGACCAGTTCACGACCACGTGCGTTACCTGCGGCGAGGAAGCCGTGTAGGGCGTGGTGAGCGTGTAAGTGGTGGTGTAAACACCGGCGTTGGCGCTGGCAGCAAGGGCCAGGCAAAGGCCAAGCGGGGCGACAATTCCGGAACGACATGTGGAATGGTGGTTGGTGCGCATGGGATGCTCTGTCCTACGATTACGCAATCCACGGGTGGAACCCATCACCCGAACCCGAAATTCCTCCCGTTCCTCCCGTTCCTCCCGTTCCCCCGTAGACCAATTTCGTCGGCGGCGTCGCCGTAAACTCCAGATAACAATGCGCATCGCCATCTCCGGAAGCCACTCGCTCGGGAAGTCGACGGTCGTTAATGACTGGGTCGCGCAGTTCCCTGGATTCACGCGGGAAGAAGAGCCTTTCCGCGCCTTGGCTCTGCATGGCCCCTATGAGATCCTCTTCCGGGACGCTTCCACCAAGCTGCACAACGGGATCCAGCTCTACTACAACATCAGTCGGATCCATCGCTACTCCCGTTTCACCGACGACGTGATCTTTGACCGTGCGCCGGTCGACTACTTGGCCTACTCCCAGTACACCGCCAACAAGCGCACCACGGACATCGACGACGCATTCGTTGCGTCGATGGTGCCTGCCGTGCGGGAGTCCCTGGACCATCTTGATCTCCTGGCTTTTGTTCCAAAGAGCGCCGCGTGGCCGGTGGAGATGGAAGCTGACGGCGTTCGACCCATCGACCATGAGTACCGCGATGAAGTGGACGCGATATTCAAGGAGATCTATCGCGACGGACGCTACGGAGTCATGCGCAAGGCGAATGGCCCGCACCTGGTGGAATTGGTCGGGTCACGCCAGCAGCGCGTGGAGCAGTTGCAGGCAGCCATCGAGCAGCTGAGGCTGGGTCGGGAGTCATCGGCGCTTGACTCTCAGTAGAATCCCTGACATGCCTACGCCCACCAATCCGACCGGCCCGATCACGCTCGCTCTGGATGAAGCTTCCAGCCAAGTGGACATTCGGGGGTGCAGGGTGCTGGTGGTCGATGACAACCAGCAGAACACCGAACTGGTGCAGGCATACCTGGAGTCCCTGCCCGTAGAGATCGCCACGGCGGTGGACGGGTTGGACGCGATGGCACAGGCCGAGCGCTTTAAGCCGGATCTGGTGCTTCTGGATGTCATGATGCCCAAGATGTCAGGCTTTGAAGTCTGCCAGAAGATCAAGCAGAACCCGGACCTGCGCGATACCGTCATCATCATGGTGACCGCGCTCCACGAAGTGGGTGACTTTGAACGCGCCGTCGAGTGCGGCTGCGATGACTTCCTCACCAAGCCGGTCAATAAGCTGGAACTGGTGACCCGCGTTCGCAGCCTGTTGCGCGTGAGCGTGTTGAAGCGGATGCTTGAAGACCTCAAGCGCGGTCGCGCCTGACGTTGAAGCCAGCCTGACTTTCAAGCCATCCGGGTTAGTCCGCCGATGCCACTCATGCGGCGGAGCCGCACTGCGCCCGATCGTCGGGCGAATCGCATTCTGAGGCAGGACGCCCAAACGACCTCCGTGAGGCCCGCCGATGTCTGATGCCTTCACCGACCGTATGACCAAGAGCCAAGTGGTGGAGCAGATCCGCCGCTTCAATATCTCCGCGCCGCGCGAGTGGCTTGAATCATTCAGCTTCAGCGCGCTGCAGGGGTACTTAGATCGCTTGCGCTCAGCTGTCTAAGTCGATCACCTTCATCGAAACCAGGTCCTGCACGTCAATCAGGCCGAGCGGTCTGCCGTGTGCATCGACCACTGGAATTTCATCCAGTCGGCGTTCGCGCACCAGTTGCACGGCGTCGCGCACCAATGCGTCCGACGAGAGTGAACTGGGGCGGGCAGTCATGACTTCCGACACCTTCTTGGTGAGAAGCGCAGCGCCGAGTTCGTTGACGCGTCTGCGCAGGTCGCCGTCAGTAAAGATGCCAGAGAGTCGGCCGTCTTGGTCAACCACCACCAGCGCGCCCGCGCGACGTCCGTCGCCGGTGGTGCGCAGCGCGTCTGCAACGGTGCAATCTTCGCGCACGGTGCTCAGGGTGTCGCCAACGCGGAATCGAAGCACTTCTGTCACGCTCTTCAAGCCAGCGCCGAGCGAACCGCCGGGATGACGGCGATGGAAATCATCGGCTGCAAAGTTGCGGCGGCGGCTCACAGCCAGTGCCAACGCATCGCCCATAGCCAACATGGCGGTGGTGCTTGCGGTGGGTGCCAGGTTGAGCGGGCATGCTTCCACCACGTCGCCGATGGCCAAATGCACATCGCAAAGCCGCGCCAAGTGTGACTGGTGATTGCAGCTGATACCCACGCGACGGATACCGTCCATGCGCAGGATGGCGGCGAGGTTGACAAGTTCTTCGGTGCCGCCGGAGTAACTGATGAGGACCGCCACATCACCGGAGCGGAGTCGGCCGAGATCACCGTGGACCGCTTCGCTTGGATGCATGAAGTGCGCGGGCAGGCCGAGGCTTGACATAGTGGCTGCGATCTTTGCGCCCACCAGTCCGCTCTTACCCATGCCAGAGACCATGACGTGACCGGTGCAGGCGTCGAGCAGGGTGACGGCGCTTCGCCAGTGATGTGCGTCCTCGCCAGCGGCGCGGGCGGCGGTGCGGCGGACGGCCTCAGCCTCCGCGAGCATTGCCTCTGAAATGAAGGCAGTTTCTTCGCGTTCGGTGGCTGCCTGAGTCGGTTCTGCCTTTGGGGATCCGGTCATGCGGCGAGTTTACCCGCGCCGCGCGGTACGCTTCCCGCAATGGCGTTCCAGGACGATTATCAAGTGCGGCTCGACAGTTTTCAGGGTCCCATGGACCTGCTCCTCTTCCTGATCCGTCGGGCGGAGGTGGATATTGCTGATATTCCGATTCGGCAACTCACTGAGCAATACTTTGCGTTCCTGAAGGAGCTGCACACCATTGACATTGATGTTGCTGGCGAGTTCTTGGTGATGGCTGCCACGCTGGTGGAAATTAAGAGCCGAACGCTGACGCCTGCAAGTGCGCGCGGTCCGGGCGAGGGCGGCGAGGGCGGGGCGCTTGATGACACTGACCCGCGCTTTGAGCTGGTGAAGCAGTTGCTTGCGTATCAGAAGTACCGCACCGCAGCGGATGAACTTTCGCGCCTGCGCCAGGAGTTCGCGCAGCGATGGTCGGTATCCGGTCGCGGCGCCACGCTCCCTGAAGAGCCCGAGCGCGAGTACGACATGGAAGACGTCCACATGATGGACTTGATTGAGGCCTACGAGCGGATCGTCGCGGGCATTGATCTTTCCAAGGTGGGCGACCACCGCGTGGAGTACGACGACACGCCGATTTCGTTGCACCAGTCCGACTTGGTGGACCGACTTGATCATGCGCCCGAGAAGCGAATGACGCTGCAGGACATCTTTAAGGGTCGCAGCCGTGGTGAGGCGATTGGTTTGTTCCTTGCGATGCTTGAGCTCGCCCGCGAGCAGAAGATCGGCATCATGCAGGACAAGATCAACGGCACGATTGAGATTGAGCTGAATCTTTCGTAAAGCCGCGCGCTACGCGTCACTCATGAATCACGCGCAAGAACGTCAGCCCAAGGTCTGCCAGCTTCTTCTCGCCCACGCCCTTGATCTCCGCAAATTCATTGAGTGACTGCGGCTTTCGAGCCGCCATCTCCATGAGCGTTGCGTCGCTAAAGATGACGTACGGCGGCACGCCGCGCGTGGTGGCAAGTTCGCGGCGCAAGGTGCGCAGGCGATCAAAGAGCGACGCATCCACTTCATGCGCGCCGTGCACCGCCGCCGCCGTTGCATGCTTGCGCCCGCGTCCACGTGGCGGCGCGCGCAGTGCCACTTCCATTTCGCCACGCAGGGCGCGATGCCCCTCAACCGTCAATACCAGCACGGGGTGTTCGTCATCGGTGCGCGCAAGCAATCCGCGCTCTACCAACTGGAAGATGTAATTGGTGAGCGTCTTCTTGTCATCATCCTTGAGCGCCCCGTACGTCGGCAGCGCCGCATGCCCGCGCCGCGCCACTTCCTCGGTCTCCGCGCCGCGCACCACATCCGCCACATACGAAGCGCCGTAGCGCTGCCCGGTGCGCACCACCGCGCTCAGCAGCTTGCGTGCCACGGTGGTGGAATCGGTAGCCATGCGCACTTCTTGCATACACACGTCACACGCACCGCAACCGTTGGCGTCGCCGGCGCGGCTTTCGCGCGCAATCGGCTCGTAACGCTGCCCGAAATGCTCCACAAGCCATCGATGCCGACACACCGCGCCGCTCGCCATTCGTTGCATCGCTTCCAGTTGAACGCGGCCTTGCGCCACCGATGCGTCGAGCGCCTCGTACGCCTCGGCGTCCGCGCCCTCATCATCCAGTCGCGTGCGTGCCTCGTTAGTGCTGCGCTCGGTGATGGAATTCCATTTCACTACGTCAGCGTACGAATGGAACAGCACGCATTCGCTCTCCAGACCGTCGCGCCCGGCGCGCCCGGTTTCCTGCTGGTAATGCTCGATGCTCTTTGGAATAGTCATGTGCACCACGGCGCGCACGTTGCTGCGATCAATGCCCATGCCGAACGCCACGGTGGCCACCACGATGTCAAGTTTCTCAGCGGTGAATCGCTCCTGCACCTTCGAGCGTTGGATCGAAGTCATGCCCGCGTGGTAGCACGCCGCATTGAATTTCTCCTTGCTCAG
>JAPLMU010000027.1 GCA_026386795.1 Planctomycetota bacterium | reverse complement strand
GCCGCATGGCCTGACGCCCCGCTACTTCCCGGGCTCTTCGTCACCCTTGCCCATGGTTCACGCGGAACATCGACGGTGTTCCTTGCCGCAGAACTCATCGCAGATATGGTGTGCGGCACACCACGGTGCATCACTGATGACTTACTACCCGCGGTGCTACCGCAACGATTCCTTGTGCGCGAGTTGCGTGTTGGCACGCGCGAATAGTGACGCGCAACGCCAAGTGCGTTCGCCTGCAATCTCACCGAACAACATCGCAGAACACAATCTTCTTGAGTGGCCACGCATCAAATTCCTGTCGACCCTCAAGTCGCGAACTGAGATTGGGAGCCTTCAATCGAAGCTGTGCAAGGTCACCATCTGATGTCAACACAACACCGTCTGGATGCGCATCGATCCAAACCTGAAGTTCTTCGGAATCTTCGACCGCATCAAGCCAACGGCCGAGATACCAATCAATGGTGAGATTTCGTAAGCGATAAACCACAATCGGCCGCGTCTCCGCCGCCACCGCCTGCGCCACCGGGCGCGAACCCATCACGCTCATCGCCACATCTTCTGCATGGTGGAATCCAATCCACACAAACACCATCGCCGCGAAATACACGCCGAGTGCGGGGAGCCGCCGTTCACGCATCGGCCACCACGCCACCATGATCCAAGTAGCGATCATGGCTGGAACCACCGGCAGCGTGAGCCACAGCAATGTCCATCCAGTAGCCCATGCCGGCGCTAATCCCTTAAGAATCAGCACAATTGCAGCGGTTGGCAGTAACACCCCAACGCCCGTCATGGCAATAGCTGTGGTGTGACGCACATCGGGCGGCTTGATTCCCGCCGGCGCATCAGTCATTGATCCATCCACCCAGCGCGCGAGCATGCCGGCAACCAACATGGCAAGCGGTGGCGCGAGCGGCAAGATGTAGGTGGGTGACTTGCGGCTCAAGATGCTGAAGCCCAACAGTGGAAGAATGACCGCCACCAACAAGAGGGCTCGCTGGTCACCTGCTCGCAAATAACCCCACGCGCGCGAGAAGGTCATGTTGAACCACGGCAGTGTGAGCATGGACGTTGCCGGAAAGAACCCAGCGATGAACACCACGAACAGCAGCCACCATGGATCGTGAAAGCTGACACCCGTAAAGCGGTCGACGAATTCAAAGTTCCATACCTCGATCGACCGCACTGGGTCAGTAACCCAGTAACCGTAGGCAACAAATCCAAGGGGCGCGATCGCAATTGGTACTCCAAGTAGTGGCATGAGAAGGCGCACATCACGGAGCCGCCCAGCAAGCGCCAACCATACTGCAACAATGGTGATCGGTGCAAACACCAACGGGCCCTTCGTGAGGCCAACCAATGCAGAACTTGCCCAAAATGCCGCAATCCAGCCAACATGACGCCGGCCGCTACTGATCGCAAGCCATGCAGAGCAAAGCGCCATCCACCACCAAGCGGTGAGCATCGGATCAGTGATCGCGAGTCGACCGATGATTTGAAATAGCGGCATGACAGCGAGCAAACCAACAGCAAGCATCGCTACCAACGCACCCGATGTTCGCCGGGCAAACACAAAGAGTGTAAGCAGTGTCAGGGTCGACGCGATCGCGCTTGGTAGACGCGGTGACAAGTCTTCGTGACCGAAGTAGCGAATGCTCACTGCCTGCGCCCAGTAGGTGAGCGGCGGCTTAGTGACATGTAAGTGATCTCGTAGCACTGGCTGCAGCCAGTTGCCGTGCTCAGCCATCCACCCACTGACAGCGGCGTAACGACCCTCGTCCGGCGGGAACAACGAGTGATTGCCAAGTGAATGCCAGATGAGCATGACCGAAGCCAACACCACGCCCCACTGCGCCCAGCG
>JAPLMU010000137.1 GCA_026386795.1 Planctomycetota bacterium | reverse complement strand
GAGCGTGGATGCACCATCCTGCTTCCGATCGATCACGTCTGCGGGCGCGCGCTCGCTGCAGGAACAGAAACCTGCGAGGTCGTCGGTGGCATCCCGGACGGATGGATGGGTCTTGACATTGGACCGCGCTCACGCGACCTGTTTGCCAAAGCATGCCTCACCGCCAAGCAGGTCGTCTGGAACGGACCGATGGGTGCATTTGAGACCGCCCCATTTGATGTGGGCACCATGACCATCGCTCGCGCCGTGGCGGAAGCCACCCGTACCGGCGCCATCACCATCGCGGGAGGTGGAGACACCGCGTCGGCGTTGGACATTGTGCACCTTGCCGACGCACTCACCCACGTTTCAACCGGCGGTGGTGCCAGCCTGGAAATGCTCGAAGGCAAGCGATTTGAGTCGGTGGATGTTCTTGATCCGGCGTGACCTCGGTTCGACCGCAGCCCGCACGTCTATCCGTCTATAGTGTGTACATCACCGGAGCCAACACCATGCGCAAAGCAATCTTTACTGCCGCCACCAGCCTCGCTCTCGCACTTTCATTCGCATCCGGCGCTCGCGCGCAGGATGAGAAGAAACTCGTCGTCGGAGCCACTCCGCCGGAAGGATTCGCCGAGCACTTGGAATTTGTCCAAGGCGACAAGGTTGAGACCTTTAGCAAGGACAAGGTGTACGTGGTGGAATTCTGGGCCACCTGGTGCCCGCCGTGCAAGCGCTCCATTCCGCATCTCACTGAGCTGCAGACGGACCTCGGTTCGCGTGGTTTAGAAATCATTGGCGTGAGCGATGAGCCGGTTGATCTTGTCAAGAAGTTCGTCAAGGAGAAGGGCTCCGCGATGGGCTACACCGTGGCCGCGATGAAGAAGGAAGACACCTTCATCAAGGAAAAGTGGATGAAGGCCGCCGGCCAAGGCGGAATTCCGTGCGCGTTCGTCATTAGTCGCTCCGGAAAGATCGTTCACATCGGCAACCCGCTCGATGAGAACTTTGACCGCATCATCAAGCAGACGCTCGCCAACCGCTATGACCCGGAATTGATGTCGCGCGTGGAACCAACAATCAACGCCGCACGCCGAGCCGCTAAGAGCCGCAACTTCAAGGAGGCGAGCAGCCTCTACGCGAAGGCGATTGCCGAGAATCCTTCCACGCTCTTGGAGTACAGCTTTGAATCGTGGCAGATGCTCAACGACCAAGCGGATGACGCCGCCGGCGCAAAGGCACTGTTGGCTGCCATCATTGATGGCATCAAGACTGACAAATACGCACTGATTGAAGCAGCCAACTACTTGGCCACCGATACCACCATTAAGAAGCGCGACCTTGACGCCGCGCAGGTGGTAGCGGACAAGTTGAAGGCACTGCCAGGCACCAAGGACGATCCGGAAGTGCTCGCTGCTATGGCCGCCGTGTCTGCTGGTCGTGGAAACTACGCCGCAGCCGCCGAGATGCAGTACGACGCGTGGATGGCCGCAGCCCCCGCTGCCAAGCCAGCCGTCAAGCGCGCGCTTGATTCGTACGAGGCAAAGGCCAAGGATCCGAAGGCCGCCGCGAAGTGAGCGCCCCCTCCGTGGCCGCATCGAAAGCATCCCATCCGTATCTCACTGATCGACGGCTCCTTGTTGAGCCGTCGATTCTTTCCGCAGACTTTACACGGCTTGGCGAAGAGTGTCGTGCCGCGATGGCTGCCGGTGGCGATGCGTTGCACATTGACATCATGGACGGTCACTTCGTTCCAAACATTTCGCTTGGGCCGGTGATCTGTGCTGCAACACATCGGGCGGTGCCGCATGTGTTTCTTGATGTGCATCTCATGGTCACGGATCCGGCGCGTTGGGTGGATGCATTTGCAGACGCAGGGGCAGGGCACTTGCAGTTTCATGTGGAGGTGGTGCCGCGCCCGGCCGCGCTCGTTGAGATGATTCGCGCGCGTGGCATGACTGCTGGCATCGTTCTGAATCCTGATACGCCGGCTTCCGCATGCTTTGACGCGCTGCCCATGGTTGATACGGCGATGCTCATGAGCGTGCACCCGGGCCGCTCCGGTCAATCGTTCATCGCATCGGTTCTCTCCAAGGGCCCCGAATTGCTCGCGCGGATGCGCCCCGATCAGCGGCTCATGATTGACGGCGGCGTTTCCCCCGTCACTGCGCCCGCGTGTCGCGCCGCAGGGTGCAGCGTCCTCATCAGTGCGACGGCGATCTTTGGCACTACCGATTACGCGGCCGCAATCGCCGCGCTCAAGGGCTGATCTGATGCCAGGAACCTCGCTGTGGCTCTTTCGTCCCGCGGAAACTGCTTGGGACTCCGAACAGCGCCTGCGCGGCAGCACCGATCTGCCCGCCATTGAGGAATCGCTCGCAGAACTACGGCAGCGGGTCGCCCGTCTTGGCGATGGGCCAGAGTTTCTCTATCACCCGGCTGACGAAGCGGCGATCGAAAGCGCCCGGATCATTGCGAGCCGATTTGCTTGCAATGTCCGCCTTCACCGTGACCTTGCTGACCCAGACTTTGGTCTGCTTGAGGGATTGAGCTTGTCAGAATTCGAGCGACGCTTTGAAAGTCGCTACGCGGAATGGGTTGCCTCGCCGTTGACGGTGATCCCTCCAGAAGGCGAGCCGCTCGCCGATGCTCGTGCTCGCATTCTTGATGCGTTGGCTGAAATTCTTGATCGCCATGCGGGCAAGCGGGTTGGAATCGTCCTTCACATCACCGCTCTTGGAATGGTGCGTGATGCGCTTGCGCGTGGCGATGGATCCCGTCTATGGGAACGCGTCGAGTGCAGGACGTGGTGCACGCAGTACGCGCTTCCTTCGGACGCCGCGCTCCTTCTCAGCGACTGATGAGCCCGCTACACTGCGCGCTTCAAGGAGCCTCGGAGTGCCAGAACCCACGTGGACACAGACCCCAGTTGTAAGTAAGAAAGCCGTTCCGGACGGTCTGTGGACGCAGTGCCCCGAGTGCGAGGAGACGATCTTCTGCAAGAGCCTCGAGGCGAACCTGATGGTCTGCCCCAAGTGCGACCACCATATGCGCGTTTCCGCACGGCGGCGCATCGAACAACTCCTTGATCCAGGCACGTTCGAAGCGCTCGACGCCGACATGAAGCCGATGGATCCGCTTGGGTTCGTTGATCAGAAGGCGTACATCGATCGCATCAAAGACACACAGCGCAAGACCGGTGAGAACGATGGCGTGCAGACCGGCACTGGGTTCATCAAGGGTCGCAAGGTGGTGGTGGGTGTGATGGATTTCACATTCATGGCAGGCTCCATGGGCAGCGTGGTGGGCGAACGTCTGACGCGAGCTATCGAACACGCAACCGATCACAATCTGCCGCTCGTCATCGTGTGCTGCTCAGGCGGCGCGCGCATGCAGGAGTCCGGATTCTCATTGATGCAGATGGCGAAGACCAGCGCAGTGCTTGCGCGTTTCGATGATGTCGGTGGTTTGTACATCGCCGTGCTTGCTGATCCAACCACGGGTGGTGTGACTGCCAGCTACGCCATGCTTGGCGATGTGATCTTTGCTGAGCCCAAGGCGTTGATCGGGTTTGCAGGTCCGCGCGTCATTCAGCAGACCATTCGTCAAGATCTTCCGCCCGGCTTCCAGACCGCTGAGTTCCTTGAGAAAGCGGGCTTTGTTGACCGCATTGTTCATCGCTCCGCGTTGCGCACTGAGATCAGTCGCATCATCGATTATTCCGGGAAGTAACTGGTGAATTCCACTTCGACGCGGACGGCTCGAGCGATTCCGGTCATGACTCCGCTTCGCGCGGCGGTCTACGCGGGAGTGTCGTCGATCATCTTTGGTTGCATGTTTCTGCCGTCCGTGGAGTTGCCTCGTTGGCTGCCACTCCTGATTCCGTTGGCCGCGGTTCCATTGCTATCGATCGTTCGACGTACCCCGAGTAGCACATCGTCGCGCGCGGAGTTCCCGTTGCGGATCGCGCTTGCGGTGGCTGGCGTGCTCTTGGTAAAGTGGTTTGTCTTGCACTTCTGGCTGTTGCAAGTCACCGTGGCCGGTACGCCCGGACTCGCAGCGTTCTGCACGGGACATGAATTGTTCGCCATGCTGCTCTTAGTGTGGTGCGCGCGCGCCTTGCCAATGCGCACTCCGTGGGCCGTACTTCTTCCGCTGGCATTCGGCGCTGAGGAAGCATTCCGCGCGCTCGTCTTCTTTGATGGCTACCCGTGGTTTCGTTGGGGGCATCCGCTCATTGAATTTCCAATGATTGCGCAGGGCGCTGACCTTATTGGCGAAATGTTCTGCTCGCTCTTGGTGCTGTCATGCGCTGGCGCCATGATTGACGCGCGCGAGCGGGCGCAGGAACGCGCCGTGGACCGGTCGCAGCATGCGGGTGAGAGTCGCCTCGAATTGATACGCCGAGCGGGGGTCTTGAGTATTGCCCCTGGGGCGCTTGTATTCCTGCTGTTCTTTGCGTTCGCCATGTCGTACGGAGCATGGCGGCTTGGGCAGGCGCCCGCGGGGCAGGGCCCGGGCGTACTTCTTATTCAGACCAACCTTCCCACAAGCAACAAGGTGGGCTGGGCAGCCCGTGACCAAGTACGCGACATCCCTGCCTTCGCCGAACTCACCATGCGCGGCGCGCTCGATTGCCGAGTGAATGCGCAACCGATTTCGCTGGTTGTCTGGCCCGAGACCATGCTCGCCGGCTACGGGCTTGAGCCGGAAACGATCGCGATGCAAGAAGCGAACGGATGGTTCCCAGGAGATCGATTCCAGAAGATCGTCTCCGGGTTGTCGGCACGTATTGGGGCGCCGATGCTGGTTGGTAGCCCGGTGTTCATCGGCCTGCGCGCTGACGGCGAGCGCTTTGCGTGGGACAAGCAGTTCAACAGTGCGTACTTGGTGAATCAGAATCCGCCGCCCTATCCGCGCTATGACAAGATCTTTCTGGCACCGTTCGGCGAGACGATGCCGTACATCTCTAATTGGGATTGGCTCGAACGCACGCTTCTTGCCATCGGCGCGGCGGGCATGACTTTCGACCTTGACCGCGGCGGTGAGCCAGTGCGCTTTGAGATTCCGTGGAATGGACGCGTTGTGCGCGTTGCGCCCGCGATTTGCTTTGAGGACGCCATGAGTTGGGTGACCCGCGACCTCGTCTACCCCGCAGCCGGCGGGCGCGTGCGGGGCGCCGATCTCTTGGTGAATATCAGTAATGACGGTTGGTTCGGGTGGTTTGACATCGGCCGTGCCCAACACCTGCAATTAGCCCGATTTCGCTGCATTGAGACGCGCACCCCCATGGTTCGGTCGGCCAACACTGGCCTATGCGCTGCGATCGACTCCTCGGGTCGGATCGTGGCAGCGCCGCCGCCGCCGCGCACAAGTACGTGGTTGTACGCCTCGCCACCACTTGATGAACGAACTGCACCCTTCGCGGCCTTTGGCGAAGTAGCATCGATCACACTCATGCTGACCTGCTTTGTCATCGTTGCCCTTCGGTTCGCCCGCACACGCCTGACGCGCAGTACTGCAATTGCGAGCGCTGCAACGGTCATGCCCATGTTGGCCATCACGTTGCCGGTCATGATGATCATGGCCAGCGGCTGCGATAGCACTGCGCCAACAACTGCGGATCAACCGTGGTCGAGTCGCTCGCAGAGCATCGAACAAACTGGTACCGCCAAACTTTCGGATCAGGGTCGCGCTGCAGAACAGGCGCTCCCTGTTGAATCAAGTGGCAACGCACGCACAGCGGCGGTCACGCTCTTGAAGCAGGCCACTACATCGCAAGTGCCGATTTACAGAGCGAACGGTTGCGAGGCACTCACATCATCGCCAGAAGATTTGCGTGCAGTGGTTGTGCCGCTCCTTTCAGATCCGAACCGCGGCGTGCGATTTGTTGCCGCCATGGGAGTGGGGCGCGCGCGGCTCACGGATCTTGCTGATCAGGTGCAGCCGCTGCTTGTTGATGAGAGTCCCTCGGTGCGAGCAGCCGCCATTTACGCGCTGACCAAACTCGGTCGTCCGGTCGACCCAAGCCCGCTTGGGGCGATGGTGATGTCTGATGACCCAGAAATTCGCTCCAACGCATACCTCGTTCTTGGAGAGCTTCATAATCACTCCGCAGCGGCAATGATCCGCGCCTCGCTCGGCAAGGGCATGCAGCAAGTGAATCCCGCGCGCATTCGGATTGTCGAACTTCAGGCCGCCGAGGCGCTGGTCCGCCTCGGGGAGGTCGACGGCATCGAGCCAATTCGAGCCGCGCTCTACGCCCCCAGCGAGCAGGCGGAATTCACCGCGTTGGCGGCCCAGCAGGTCGCCCGACTCAAGGATGAGGGATCCCGGCCGATCCTGATGCGCCTGATTGACGGCACCGGCATATCGGCCCGTCCAACGGAAATTCGGATCGTTTGCGCGTCCGCGCTCGCGCAAATCAGCGTCCAGGACGCAAATGCCGTTACCCGGTTTGCCCGGACCCTCGTCAAGGATCGGGAGGCTTCGGTGCGTGCAGAAGCCGCCTTAGCCCTCGGTTATTCGTCCCGAGCCATGGCGGTTCCGGAATTGGAGCCCATGCTCTTTGACCCGAGTCCGTCCGTCCAGTTGGCGGCGGCATTGGCCATAGTTGTTGCAACCGCACCCCATTGACAACCCGTATAGAACTAATGTATTACTGATAACAGTCTGGCGGAGCGATGTTAATATGCTCCGCGCAGGACCCGTCTGAATTTCTCTGCACACATGAACAATCCCCGATTTCGGCATGTCGCCGGCAGTCGGGCACCTTGAGGCTCCCATCTCGTGCACATCCTTACAAAGATCCTCGTCGTCCTTGTAGCCCTTCTGGTTGTCGCACTCGTGCCGCTTGCGGCCGTGTCTTCAACCAATCAGTTCGTCTACAAGCAACAGGCGACGGATGCCCAGGCCAATCTCAAGAAGCAAGAGGCTGAACTCGCTGTTGCGAGCGACGCGTACAACGCCAGCGTTGCCGCGCTGCAGTCAAAGGTCGCGACGCTTGAGTCGCAGATCCGCGCCGCCACCATGGAGCGCGATAAGGAAACTCAGATGCGCGCCGACAAGGAGCGCGATCTTGAGCGTTCACGCATCGAACTCGCGGAGCTCAAGGGTCAAGTTGGCGCGTTCAGTGCAAACGACACGCTGCAGACCAAGTTGATCGACGCCATGCGCCAAGACATTGAAGGCGCTCGCACGCAGTACCTCGCCGCTGAGAAGGCGCGCGTTGAGATGCAGGATTCGCTTGCCCGCATGCAGGGCGATCTCGATAGCGAGACCGCTGCAAAGCGTCAGCTTCAGGAGCAACTTCAGAAGGTCAGCGAAGACAAGGAGCGCGCAACCGCGGAAGTTCAGCGCTATGCGGCTCTTCATGGTTCGGTCGCTCCACGCGCAGGCGCGACGGCTGATGCCGCTCTCCCGCTCGTTGCAGATCGTTCGCTCAGCGCCACACTCATCAACGTCAAGCGCGAGCCTGATTCCACTCTTGCTGAAATCAACGCGGGCAGCCGCGATGGCATCAAGGAAGGCTGGGTCATGACCATCGCTGACGGAGCCAATTTCATCGGCAACCTTCGTATCGTTCAGGTTGACGTGAACCGCGCCGTTGGAATCGTCGAACTCGAAGACGCCACTACCCGTGGCGAAGTCAAGTCCGGCCAGCGCGCCATCGCCCGCAAGGGCGAGTGATCAGTCACTAACGAGCACTTCCATGAAATCCGCAGCCACCGCCACTACCCCAACGACTGCCGTCAAGCGTGCTCGGCCGCAGCTGAACGTCTACACCGGTCTCCTCGTGGTTGCCGTCCTGATGGCCATCTTTGGGACCGCCGTTGTCGCCATGATGAACATGGACGTGACCGGCCAGGGGCCATTTGACATGGCCTCGACTCGCTAACTGAAGAGGTTTGCTATCCTTCCTGTGTTGGGCCGCTCAGCGGCTCCCGTTGCGGCGGAGTCCGCGATGGATGCACGGCTTCAGGAAGGAGCACCACTTTGGCTCTCGAGATCGATTGGCTTTCACGCCTCTTTAGCGTTGATATGGGGATTGACCTTGGCACTTGCAACACCTTGGTGTGCGTGCGAGGCGAAGGCATCGTATTGAACGAGCCATCCGTGGTGGCAGTCCGCAAGGGCACCAACATCGTTTTGAATAATGGCGAGGCCGTCGGCTTTGCAGCAAAGGACATGCTTGGCAAGACGCCGGGCTCCATCAGCGCGGTTCGCCCATTGAAGGACGGTGTCATCAGTGACTTTGCGGTCACCGAAGCGATGCTCGGCTACTTCATCAAGAAAGTGAATGGCAAGAGCACGCGCATCTTTGGACCACGCGTGGTCATTGCAATTCCATCGGGGATCACCAGCGTTGAGAAGCAAGCCGTGTACGAGAGCGCAGAGCGTGCCGGTGCGCGCCGCGTCTACTTGGTGCATGAGCCGATGGCAGCGGCCATTGGCGCCGGTCTTCCGGTTGCTGAGCCAACGGCCAGCATGATTGTTGATATTGGCGGCGGTACTAGTGAAATTGCAATTATTTCGCTTGCCGCCATTGCCGAGTGCGAGAGTCTGCGCGTCGCCGGCGATGACTTTGATGAGGCAATTGCCAACCACATGAAGCGCGTGCACGGGCTTCTGATTGGCGAGCAAACAGCTGAGCGCATCAAGATCGAAATCGGATCTGCTGCACCGACCGGACCGGAAATGAAGATGGATGTTCGTGGTCGCGACATGAAGTCGGGTCTTCCGCGGAAGATCGAAGTCACGAGCCAGGAAATTCGCGAGGCACTCTCTGAGCCTGTTGGTCTCATCGCCGAAGCAGTGGTTCGCGTCCTTGAGAAAGCGAAGCCAGAATTGGCCGCCGATCTTGTTGACAATGGAATCACGATCGCTGGTGGTGGTGCGCTCTTGCGTGGCATCGATAAGGTCTTCCATCAGGCCACTGGTCTTGATGTGAAGATTGCTGATGAACCGCTATCGTGCGTTGCCCGCGGAACGAGCAATTACCTCGAGAACCTTGACTTGTTCAAGGACACGCTCGAGTCCGACGCTGATTCGGTCTGAGTGGACATCGCATGCCGTTCGTCTCCAGTCGTCGAATCCTTGTGATCGCGCTCGCTGGAGCCGCGCTGCTTTCTGCGCTTCCGCAATCTTCGCAGTCGCCATGGTCGGGGACACTTGCTGCAATTTTGTGGGCCCCGCTCGTGCCTGGGGCCTCGGCGCTCGCGTGGGTGCGTGACCGCATTCGCGCGCCGTCGGAGCCGTATCAGGGGCTTCCAGAGGACCTGCGCAGCGCGCGGGAGGATCGCGACCAGCTTCAGGGCGAGCTCGACGCTCGGCAGTTGCGGATTGAGGAGCTTGAGCGCGAATTGCGTGATATTTCCGGATTCCGGCCTGCTGATCGGGCGGGGTGGCAGCCGCGCCGTGCCACGGTGGTTGAACGCGGAGGCGGGCGCCCGGCTGGGCTCCTTGGAATCGACATCGGAACCAATCAGGGCGTGGGCGAAGGCGATCCAGTGGTGGTTGGGGGCAAGCAGATCATTGGGGAGATTGCGTCTGGCGGCGCGGAGAATCGGTCCTGGGTGATTCCCCTTGATGACCGTCGCTGTGGGCGGATTGACGCCATCGTGACGCCTCAGGCGTCTGGCAAGGGTGGCAACGCTGCCCGCCAGTCCATGTTGGTTCAGTTGGTACCCCAAGGCAACCGGACGCTCGTGGGCGAGTTGGAAAGCCTGGCGGGCGTCAACCCTGGAGATTCAGTGCTGCTGGGCGACGCCGGCTGGCGTCCCGCGGCACAGGGGATGCGGATCGGCGTGGTTGAATCAGTCGGCAAACTCGACGCGAATCCGCTCCGCGGGCGCATTACGGTGCGGATGGAATCGGATCCCGCGCGCGTCAGCCGCGTGGTGGTGAAGGTGCGCGTGACGGGTGAAGGTCAGCCGCAGGGCCAAGGTGCGCGCGGCGCAGGAGCCGCCAAGTGAGATGGTGGATCTTCATCCCCGTCATGGCATTGGTACTGAGTCTTGATGCCGCGCTCATGCCGGCATTTGCAATCGGCGGGCATGTTCCGCAGCTTTGGCCGCTCCTCTTGGCATTTGTGTCGTTGTACGCCTCGCGCAGTGCGGCGATCTGGGCGGCAATGATCCTTGGGTTCTGGCTTGATGCCATGCACCCGGCGCTCGGCGTGGGAATTGACGCGCCGCGGGCAGTGGTGGTGTTTGGGCCGCATGTCTTGGCATGCGCGGCAGGTGCGTGGTGTGTCCTTGAGACCCGGGCGTGGCTTTATCGCCGCAATGTGCTCACCGTGGCGTTCTCAACGTTCAATTGCGCGCTGTTGGCTTCGTTGGCCTTCATTGCCATCGCGGGGATTCGTGGTGCGTATGCAGACCCGTTCCCATTGTGGGGCGGCGGCAGTGGCGGGGCCGCGGTTGGTTCCGACATGGTTGACGCGCTGTACTCGGCAGTCATAGCCATCCTGCCAGCCTGGGGCTTGCAGTCCACGCTGACGGTGTGGGGATTTGCCACTGCCGGACCCCGCTTCGCAGGCGGTAACCGGATGAACCGCGGCAACGACTAACCCCGCGCTAGGCTTCCACCAATGGAACAAGTTTCGGCGATCCTCCTCTTTGACGACGGCCGTGGCGACCTCGGTCCGCTCTCTGACCTGCGTGCCTCGTTTGAACAGCGCACTGGTGGTCTGACGCTGCTCGAATGCGCCGTGGCGCTGCGCACGCATCCCGTGCGGGTGGCGACGGGCCGTCAGTACGCAGCACTTGTCGCCGAGCGGTTGGGCGCTGAGGCAACTGCTCCTGTCGCGGCTGCGATCTGTGTGAACGGGCGCATGCATGCGCGCATGGATGCAGCGCTGCGCGAGAAATTCGATGCACTTCATGCTGGTGCTGCGATCGTCGATCACGACGGAGCGATTGTCGCCGCGCGTCTCGCTGGTTCAGCGTTGCAGTCATTCATTGCAAGCGTTGCGGCGGGTTCGCCGCAACTGAGTGCGGAGATCGCGGTGACGACAACGGACATTCCGCTGTGGTCGCGCCCGTGGCACCTTCTTGATGCAACACGGTTTGCCGCAGCCATTGCCGCAGACATCGAAGCTGTGTCCGCGACATGGGAAGCAAGCGAACGCGGCGTTGTGCCAGCGCACGCCGCCCACGTTGAGGTGGAGCGATTGCATATTCACGCAACGGCGCGCGTCGGCATTGGTGTTGTCTTTGACACGACGGGCGGTGCAATCTTGATTGACCGCGGCGCCGAAGTCCGGCACGGAAGCATCATCACCGGTCCTGCATTCGTCGGGGCGAAGACCATTGTGTCCGATCGATCAGTGATCAAGGCGCGGACCGCGCTTGGGCCGCAATGCCGCGCTGCTGGCGAGATTGGCTCGGTGATCTTCCAGGGTTGCACCAACAAGGCGCACGATGGTCATCTTGGCGACGCGCTCCTTGGCGAGTGGGTGAATCTTGGTGCAGGAACAATCAATTCCAACCTGCTCAACACGTACGGAGATGTTGCCATGCGCCTGCGCCCGAGTGGACCGCTCGAACGCACTGGTCGACAGTTCATGGGATGCATCATCGGCGATCACGCGAAGCTTGCGATCGGTACGCGCATCATGACTGGCGCATCCATTGGCACGGGCGCCATGTGGGCGGCGGGCGCTGCGGTGATCGGCGCGATTGAGCCGTTTGCGTGGGTCACTGATGACGGCGAACGTCGATTCCGACTCGACAAGTTTATGGAGATTGCGACCACGGTGATGGCGCGGCGCGGTCGAAGCCCGCTCGCTGCGGAGTCTGCAACGCTCGCCACATGGCCACTCTCTACCTGATCGACGGCCACGCCCAATTCTTTCGCGCTTACCACGCCATTCGACCGGGGATGCGCAGCCCGGTCACTGATGAACCAACGCACATGACGTTTGGTTTCATGGGGATGCTCTTGAAATTGCTGCGCCAAGATCGACCGGAGTACCTCGCGGTGGTCATTGACGCGGCGGGTGATCGGGGTACGTTTCGTTCGCAGATTTATCCGGAGTACAAGGCAAATCGAAAGCCGGCGCCTGAAGATCTGCACCAGCAGGTGGAGCGATGCGTTGCGCTCTTGAAGCAGATGTCGGTGCCGGTGCTGGCGGTGGCTGAAGTAGAGGCGGATGACACCATCGCTACGGTGGTACGCCGCATGCGCCGCGAGCAGCCGGATCTTGAAATCAAGATTGTTAGTCGTGATAAAGATCTTGGACAGCTTGTTGATGAGCGGACGCATCTCTTTGATCCGCAGTCAGACAAGACGCTTGGTGTGGACGAGCTCTTTGATTCGAAGGGCGTTCGGCCTGACCAGGTGGTTGACATGCTGGCGCTGATGGGCGACCCGGTCGACAATGTTCCGGGCGTGCGCGGGATTGGAATCAAGACTGCCGCCAAACTGATTACTGAGTTTGGATCCCTCGACGCGCTGCTTGCCAATCTTGACAAAGTCAAGGGTAAGACTGGCGAGGCCATTGCAGCGCAGCGTGGCATCTTGCCGCTCTCCAAGTCATTGGTGGTGTTGAAGGATGATGTGGTGGTTGATTTCACCCTGGAATCCGCGCGGGTTGATCCCGGTCGTGCGGATGCCGTTGCGCTCCTGGATGCGATTCATCAGTTGGGTTTCAATCGCATCGCCCAGGAATTGCGCGGGTGGTTGGGTGCGCATGCGCCCAAGGGTGGGAGTGGGAGCGGGCGGGCGGCTGGCGCAGCGAGTGGCGGCGCACCGGCTGGCGGTTCGCTCTTTAGCGCACCGGCGGCACCCGTGGTGCGGGCGGCCCCAGCAGAAGATTTCGGGTTGTTCAATCCGCCGCCGGAGGACGTCTTCACGGCGCCGGCGCTCGATGGATTGGCGATGCAGGCCAGTGCGCGTGGCGACTACCGCACGCTGCGCACCGTGGCGGAGCTGGATGCATTTGTGGCGTCCGCGCGTCAGGCGTGTGCGCCGAAGAGTGCGGGAGCGCCCGGAGCCTTGCTTGCGTTCGATACGGAGACAACGTCACTCCATCCAGTGTCGACGCATCTGTGCGGCATCAGCATGGCGTTCGAGCCTGGCAAGGCGGTCTACATACCGATCCGCTCGCCGGAGCCAGAGACGCACCTTGATGAGGCAGCCGTTCTGGCGCGGGTTGGACCGCTGCTCACGGACGCGAGTATCCGTAAGACCGCCCACAACGCCAAGTTTGACATCATTGCACTGCGTGCTGCCGGTGTTCGCGTTGCTGGCCTGGCTGGCGACAGCATGGTGGCGAGTTATGTTGTGGATGCCACGCGCAGCACGCACAAGATGGATGCGCTGGCTGAGGCAATTCTTGCGCATCGATGCATTCCCATCACCGACCTGATTGGAAGTGGGCGTCATCAACGCCGCTTTGATGAGGCGCCCTTGTCAATTGCCGGTCCATACGCCGCCGAAGATTCGGATGTTGCGCTGCGCCTTGCCATCGCGCTTGAGGCGCAGGTGGATGCCATGGGTCTTGGTGAGTTGTATCGCACCACGGAGGTGCCGCTGGTCGAAGTGCTTGCCGAGTTGGAATGGAATGGCATCAAGGTTGACCCTGATGAATTGGAGCGCCAGCGCCGCGGTCTTGAGGTGCGTATCGGTGCATTGCGGGAGCGCATTGAGCAGTCAGCGCCGCGGCCGTTCAACATTGATTCGCCCAAGCAACTTGCGGAGATCTTGTTCAATGATCCAAGTGATTCGCCGTCTGGCCTTGGGCTGAAAGTGGTGAAGCGAACCAAGACGGGCGCATCAACGGATGTGGAGGTCCTGGAGAAGCTGACGCTCGATCCAACGGTGGAGACGCTGCTGCCTGCGCAGATTCTTGAGTATCGACAACTGACCAAGTTGGTGGGCACCTACTTGGTGGCATTGCGCGAGGCGATCGATCCAAAGACCGGGCGCATTCACGCCAGCTTCCACCAAACGGTGACCGCCACGGGTCGCTTGAGTTCCAGCGACCCGAATCTGCAGAACATTCCCATTCGCAGCGATGTGGGGCGCGCCATTCGCCGTGCGTTTGTTGCGGCGCCGGGTCACGTGTTGCTTTCGCTGGACTATTCGCAGATCGAGTTGCGTGTCTTGGCGCATCTCTCTCAGGATCCGAGTCTGATTGCGGCGTTTGAGGCGGGTACCGATATTCACCGCGCGGTCGCTGCCGAGGTGTACGGCGCGGCACTCATTGATGTGACGGACGAACAGCGCAGCGCTGCCAAGATGGTGAACTTTGGGATCGTCTATGGCATTACTGCGTGGGGGCTTGCGCGTCGCTTGGGCGCGGGGACCTCAAACGAACGAGCGCGGCAGATCATTGATGATTACAAGCGTCGCTTTGCCGGGATCGATGCGTTCTTGCAGCGTTGCGTGCAGGAGGCGCACGAGCATGGCTTTGTGGCCACCATCTTGGGGCGTCGTCGACCGGTGCCGCAGATTCTGAGCCGCAACGGGGCGGAGCGGGCGCTTGGGGAGCGCATTGCGATCAACACCGTGGTGCAGGGCAGCGCGGCTGACCTCATTAAGTGCGCCATGTTGCGGATTTACCGCGAACTGCCAAGCCGCGTTCCCAGCGCCCGGATGCTGCTACAGATTCACGATGAACTGGTCTTTGAAGTTCCAGAGTGTGATCGCGTTGCGCTTGAGGAGTCTGTCCGGGAGGCGATGGAGGGTGCCATGCAATTGCGCGTGCCGCTGGTTGTGAGTTCGTCCTACGGCAGCAACTGGGCGGAAGATTGATGCCGTGCGGACGTGCCTCGTCCGTTGCGAAGAGGGAACTTCAAGCGCCCACTCCAACCTGCGGCGTGGGTGAAATCGGGCTGCATTTCTTGGTGCAAAGTGCGCTGCAGTCACTCGTGGTTATTGCGCGTTGACGGTCTTGCATCCCTGCCGGAACTCGCTATGATTTCCCCTCCGGCACCCGCTTTCGAGCGGTTGTCGGCCCCGAAGGGGTGGTAGCTCAATTGGTTAGAGTTCCGGCTTGTCACGCCGGTGGTTGCGGGTTCGAGTCCCGTCCGCCTCGCTTCGAACGATCAAGGCCTCGTCCTCACAGACGGGGCCTTCTTCGTTTTCCAACGGACGGGGCCTTCTTCGTTTTTCAGCAGTTCGCTCTGAGTAATCAGTGATTGATCGTTCCCGGTTCGCGCGGCAGCTACGCTCTTGGTGTGCCAATTCGCCGCAATGATGACGAGGGTCCATCCGAGGATGACATCGAACGCTTCGGCGACGATTCGCCGGTGGCCGATGCTCGCTGCCCGGACTGCGGAGCGTCCGTGTGGAGCGAGGCGGACGTGTGCCCCAAGTGCTTTTCGTACCTCGCGGGATCAGCGCCAGCCGCGCCGCGGGGTGGCATGTTTGCCAAGCACTGGAAGGCGATCATCGTGTGGGCGCTGATCATTGCCACCTTGACGCTCGCAGGGATTCCCGTTCTGCAGATGCTGTTGCGACTGTAATTCAGGCGAATTACTGGGAACCAAATTGCTTCGCCAAACGAAACACCCCGCCATTAAGACGGGGTGTTTCAGGTGCCTCGGCAAGGATTTGAACCTTGGACCCGCTGATTAAGAGTCAGCTGCTCTACCAACTGAGCTACCGAGGCTGGTGAAGCGGAGGATTATAACCAAATCCAGGGTCAAGGGTGTGCGCGTTGGTCAGGCAGTGGCTCCGTGGCACGACTTGTACTTCTTACCGCTGCCGCAGGGGCAGGGTTCGTTGCGACCAACCACCTTCATGGCCTTGTCGGACAGCTCCTTTTTCACCGGCTCGCCGGATGCTCCAGCCATTTCAGCCTGCTCAATTTGCGCCTGCTGCTCAGCCGTTGGACCGGGTTCAGCGTCGGTCATCAGGCCGGCATTCTGCGCTGGTCGAGCCTGAGGAGCGAGGCGTCCCTTGAGGAGGATGTCGCTGGCGCGTTCGCGGATCGACTCTTCCATCTCGTTGAACGTTTCCGCTGCGCCCTTCTTGAACTCAATGCGCGGATCCTTCTGGGCGATGCCCCGGAATCCGATCGAGTCGCGCAGCTGATCCATGGAATGCAGGTTGTTCTTCCATGCATCGTCATAAATCTGTAGCAACACCCAACGCTCAAACTGCTCCAGTTCTTGGCGCATGAAGCTGCGCAAGCGCGCGCGAACATAGATCTGCGGATCTTCGGTGCACTGCTCGCGATCAAACTCACCAAGGTGCACCATGCACTCCTTCTCAAACCAGTTTCCGATCGACTCGGTGTCTGATCCCGCAGCAAGGCATGCCTGCGCGCGTCGCTCGATCACGGATTCGTCCATCTTGCGGGCTTCTTCAAGCAGAAGCTTGGCAAGGTCTACTGGCTGTTGCGATGGCAGCGTCTCCGGCGTCCAGTCGACGCCGTAGCGAGCACGAGCCCACGCACAGAAGTCAGTCAGCGCAGCGGCAGCCTGGTCCTTGCCATTCTCTGGATCTTGCTGTGACTGCTGCAGTCGTGTGGAGGTTGACTCGATCGCAAACTCGATCGGGTAGCGCACTTCGCGGTCTTGGAAGAAGGTGCGGGCGCGCTCGGCGAGTTTCTCACCGGCTTCGTCAGGAGTACGGCACTCCTTGAAGACGGTGGGATCAAGTTGAATGCCAAACTTGTTGTTGGCCCACTGTGCCAGCGCCGCGGCGCCATAGTTGGGGACCAAGAACGCGTCGACTGCGGAGTTGTCGATCGCGCGGAACTTGGCTGAAGCCGCGGCCTCAATCAAGCGCTTGACGGGTTCGGCATCTTCGGCAAGCACCAAGTCGCGCGGCAATTCCGCTCCGAAGTTGGTGCGAGCCCAGTCCTGCAGTTCTTCCACATTCCACTCAGAACTGTCCGTGTCAGAAGCCATGTATTCACCAACGGTATTGCCGATGGTGACGGTGGCTTCCTCAAGCGTCTCGATGTCGATGACCTTGCGAACCTTGTCGCGATCCTTGCCAGCGAAACGATCCGCGTCGATAGTGACGTTGTAGTGCTCACGCACCCACTCAGCGATCTCCTTGGCGACGTAATCGGGCCCCAAGTGGCGGCGCGCAGAATCCATCGCGGATTCTTCGATGTACTGCAAGGCAATCGCCCGAACGCCGCGGTGCTCAAGCACCGGTTGACGCAAGCCGTAGAACTTCCTGCGCTGGTATTCCATCGGCTCGTCGTATTCAAGGATGGTCTTACGCATCTGGAAGTTGCGCTCTTCAACCTTGCGCTGCGCCTTCTCAACGGCGCGCGTGAGCATGGGCGCCTCAATGGCATCGCCTTCCTTCATGCCCAACTTGGAAAGCAATCCAAGGGTCGCCTTGCCAGCGAACATCTTCATGAGTTCGTCATCAAGTGCAAGGAAGAATCGGCTGGACCCTTGGTCACCTTGGCGACCGGCACGACCGCGCAACTGGTTGTCAATGCGTCGGCTTTCGTGGCGTTCAGTGCCGATGATGTGCAGTCCACCCATGTCTTCCACTGCTGCAAAGAAGCGCAGGCGGTGCAACATGAAGTTGCCGAGGGAGTCAAGGTTGTCCTCCAAATCCTGGGCGTTAGCGGTGGCTACCTTGCTTTCAGCAACACCGGGAACTGATTCCAGCACCCAGTGACGCAGCAATGCGAGGCGAATGTCTTCATCAGACATGCCTTCAAGTTCGGCGGCGGAAATCGGACGACCTTCGCGGCGCAACATGCGCTTCGCCATGTGACGATGCATGGCAGTCAGGACGCGTTCTTCGCTCCATTCGGCAGTCACTTCCTTGGGGCAGAGATCGCGGCGCTTCCAGTGTTCAATCAGGAGGGCGGGCTCGCTCTTACCAAGTTTGATGTCCGTACCGCGACCGGCCATGTTGGTGGCGATCATTACTGCGCCAAGTTTGCCTGCGCCTGCCACAATTTCTGCTTCGCGCTCATGCTGCTTGGCGTTGAGCACCTCGTGGTGAATGCCATACTTCTTCTTGAGTTCGCGGCTGAGGAACTCGCTCTTCTCAACGCTGGTGGTGCCAACCAGCACCGGGCGACCAGCGTCATGGAAGCGCTTGATCTCATCAACGATCGAGCTCCACTTGTCCTTTTGGCTCAGGAACACCAAGTCATTACGATCGCCGCGGACCACGGGCTTGTTGGTGGGAATACTGACGACGCCAAGCTTGTAAATCTCATAGAACTCAGTGGCTTCGGTGTCTGCGGTACCAGTCATGCCCGCGAGGCGCTTGTACAGCTTGAAGAAGTTCTGGATGGTGATGGTGGCCATCGTCTGCGTCTCTTCCTTAATCGGGACGCCTTCCTTTGCCTCAACGGCTTGATGCAGGCCGTCGGACCACTGCCGACCCACCATCTTGCGACCGGTGTTCTGGTCAACAATGACGATGGTCTGTTGTCCCTGATCATCAGGGGCAACCACGTAATCGCGGTCGCGCTGATAGACGGTGTGTCCGCGCACGGCTTGTTCAAGAAGGTGGGGCATATCCACGTTCTCGCCCACGTAGAAGCTGCCGATCTTGGCCTCGCGCTGTGCTTCGGCGATACCTTCGTTGGTCAGCGTGGCGCGTTTCTTATCAAGTTCCACTTCGTAGTACTGCACGCTCTTGTCGCGGACCTTCTCAAGTTCGCGGAGTTCGGCCTGTGCGGCCTTCAGGTTGTCGCGCAGCGCGGGCTTGGCGTTGCTGTCGCGTGTGTTGCGAATTTCGCCTTCGATGTTCGCTGCCTTTGCCTGTGCAACTTTCACTTGCTCGTCAGTGGTTTCCCACGGCGTTTGCTTGCTGACGAGGTGCTTGGCAAGGCGGTCCGCCATTTCGTAGCGGGGCTTGATGGCGTGGGCCATGCCGCTAATGATGAGCGGCGTGCGCGCTTCGTCAATCAGGATGGAATCGACTTCATCGACGATCGCAAACTGACGGCGTCGCTGCACCTGGTCTTCCGGACGCGTCTTCATATTGTCGCGCAGGTAATCGAAGCCGAACTCGGCGGTGGTTCCGTAGACCACGTCGCAGGAGTACGCCTCGCGCTTCCCTTCGTGACTCTGCATGTGCATGGGATGGATGGCGCCAACCGCCAGGCCAAGCGCGCGGAAGAACGGGAACGTCCAGTCGCGGTCGCGTTGCACCAGGTAATCATTGACGGTGACCACGTGGACTTGCATCTTCTCAAGGCTCGCCAAGTAGCAGGCAAGCGGGCCGACGATGGTCTTACCTTCGCCGGTCTTCATTTCTGCGATCTGACCTTCGCTCAGGACGACGCCGCCGATGATCTGCACATCAAACGGGCGCGCGCGGAAGGGAGGGCGGCTTTCTGGGTACAGGTCGCGTACGGCCTGGTAGAGGGCAGGGTCAAGGTCAACAAACATCCAGCTTGGCGTCGGCTCAGTGCAGCCGCGGAACGCGCCGGTTGGCTCGGCGTCGGGGGTGGCGGCGATGCGGGCGCGGGCATCTTCATAGAGCGCGCGCGCAGCGGCGGGCAGGCGCTCCGGGTTAAAGCGCTGGTCTTCCGGCAGGTCCGGGTTGAAGATGTTGCGAATGCCGACGGAGCGGTCCATCGCTTCGCGCGCGACGGCAAAGATTTCAGGTCGCAGGTCGAAGGGCTTCTCGCCCTTTGCAATACGGGCGCGGAACTCATCGGTCATGGCCATGAGTTGCGGATCGGTGAGGGCGCACATGCGGTCCTCTTGGCGATTCACTAGGTCCACCTGCTTGAGGTACCGCTTGACCATGCGCTGGTTCTGCGTACCTAATGTGCTGCGGACGATCCAATCGAGAACGGGGATACCTTTGAAGAGCTGGCTGCTTGACATGATGGTGTTCCTATCGGCGCGATGGCTCGCGCGGGTGAGCGGACGTGTCGGTTCGCCATGCGTGG
>JAPLMU010000022.1 GCA_026386795.1 Planctomycetota bacterium | reverse complement strand
GCTGTTGGTGCGCCGCGTTCAGCCGATGATTGATATTGAAGAAGAAATGAAAGCGCCGCTTGCAGGCGAAGGAGTCACTCCATGAAGAACCATCTTGAACAGCAGTGGTTGGCGCACGCACCGGCTCGGTTGATCGGCACTGTGGCACTCTCCGTTGCCGCGGTATTGAGTGTCGCGGAGCGCGCGGGTGCGCAGCAGGTGGGCGCGAAGGCGACCGGCGATTCCCGCGTTGCGGTGTCAGCCGCGGACACCGTGCCGATTCGGGTGAAGTCGGTTCACCCCAAGACTGGTCCAGATCTTGCAGTCGGCGTGGAGCAGCCGGCAAACATTGCGCCGTACTATCGCGCTGATCTCTTTGCCAAAGTAGCTGGAACAGTCACGTTTCTTGAGAAGGACATGGGTCATACCGTGGCCAAGGGTGAGAAAGTGGTTGTCATTGAGCCAGTGCAAGGCACTCCGGCAGACGTGGCACTTGGCGAGTTGCGCGCGCCCTTTGCTGGCGTGATTGCAGCGCGCGCGGTGGATGTCGGGACGTTTGTTCCCAGTGCCATGATCGTTCCGGGCGCCATGCCGATCGTCACCATCGTTCGTACGGACATTGTCACAGTGGCCATGCGTGTGCCAGACACGGTGGCGCAACTGGTCGGTAAGGACACCGAAGTAGAACTGCGTATGGATTCTGTATCCGGCGCGCCAATTCGGTGCACAATCACGCGGATTTCGCCGGCATTGAGTCCGTCCGATCGGACACTGCGCGTTGAGATTGATATCTACAACGGAACTCCTGCAGAGTTCCGGGCGTTTGTTGCTCAGTCTGAGCAGACCCAGCACGCCGATCTGAAGGGGCGTGAACTTCCGCAACTCCCCAAGGGTCTTGCCGAAGGGAGTGCAGCGCACTTGATTCCCGGCAGCTACGGTCGTATGCAATTGATCGTGAAGCGATTTGCAGAAACCCCGTTGATTCCAAGCGCCGCCATCGTGCGCCAAGGTGGCGTTCCCTATCTGTACCGGGTTGAAGCGGGTGTTGCGCGCCGCGCGCGTATTGCGGTTGATATTGATGACGGAACGCTTGCCCGCGTTGTGTGGATGGAATCCGCGGACGGGAAAGACATTCGTCGCGAACTACGCACCGATGAGGAAATCGTGGTCAGCAATCAAGGTGAGTTGGATGACGGCCAGCGCGTGTCGGCCACTCTGCAGTAAGCGGCGCCAGTAGCAGATCAAAGTGTTGGGAATCGGTCCCACTTACCAAGTCGACTTTCAATGGCACTTGCCACTCTGAGGGCGGTGCCTTCATCAAAGTTGCGTGCCATCACGGTGACCGAGCGCGGAGTTTGGGGATTCTCAAAGCCGCAGCGTGCCACAACGCATGGTTGGCCGCATGAATTGGTGAGCAGCAGCAAGTCGCCAGCGAATGGTGGCGCAACGACGGCATCAAACTGCATAAACCACGTGTGCATTGTTTCCATGGCACGTCGGCGCAGGCGTGATGCTTGCAGCAGTTCAATGGCTGGAATGAACCACGCTTGGCGGAACGTATTTGGCCAGGCCTCATCAGCCTGCCATGCGAGCGCGTCATCGGTGTTTCCGCGGGTCAATTCTTCAAAGGCCGCTGCGCCCTCGGCGACAACCGGCAGCATGAGGGCGCCGGAATCCACTTCCGGTGGTTTCACTTCAACAAGGACTGCGCCTGCTTCGCGGAGCGCATCAAGAACCGGTTGATAGCCGGCCGCTGCATCGCCAGCGAACCACTCGGGAACATAGGCCACACGCAGACCGCGCGCGTCTTGGCGCATCGACCAGTGATACGGTTGCGAGACACTGGAGGCATCGTGCGGATCGAATCCGTTGATAGCGGCTAGCACAATTCCGCAGTCAGATACATGGCGTGCAATGGTGCCGATTTTATCCATGGACCACGTCAGTGCCATGCATCCGGTGCGTGGCACTCGGCCGAAGGTTGGTCGCAATCCACTGACGCCACACCGGGTGCACGGACTCACAATGGAGCCGAGTGTTTCCGTACCGATGGCAAACGGAACGATTCCGGCAGCCACGCTTGACGCGCTGCCAGCGCTGGAACCGCTTGAGCCTTGCTCGGGATTCCATGGGTTGCGGCAGGTACCGCCGAACCATATGTCTCCGTAAGCAAGTGCACCAACGGCAGTCTTTGCGGTGAGCACAGCCCCGGCGCGGTCGAGTGCGTCGATGACCCAGGCATTGCTGGTGGGAACGCGCTCTTTCCAAGGCTCGGCGCCCCAGGTGGTGCGTATGCCAGCGGTATCAAGCAGATCCTTCGCTGCATACGGGATGCCGTGGAGCGGTCCACGAACGGTGCCGGCGCGCAGTTCCGCGTCCATGGCACGCGCGCGCGCGAGCGCTTGTTCCCGCACCACGGTGATGTCATAGTTCAGCTCTTCGTCAGTTGGCGTGCGCGCTGCCAGCTTAAATTGCGGTGTTTCAAATGGATCGCCTTCAGTAGTGACCGCTGCCGCCGGCATTCCGGGAAGCTCGGCGCGAAATACTTCTGCTGGCGCAAGTTGATTGGGCAGGTATCCCAGTGCTGCGCGATCGTGAAACTGAGTGCGCAGGGAATTGACGGTGCGCAAGATCTGCGCGCGTTCCTTCTCAGTGAAGGTGATGCCAGCAAGTTTTTCTGCTTCCACCAGGGTGTTGGCGGTGATTTCGGAATTCGGCGGGTTGCTCGCCGATTCTGATGGCGTGGGAACAGCAGTGGTGCTGTCCGGCGGTGCTGATGTTGCGAGCGGGGCGCTCGCGGCGGTGGACGACGCAAATGAAGCGCCGTAAGCCGCAAGGGCGGTTGCCTGCACAAGAAACGCGCGTCTTTCAGTTGGCTTCATACCGAGAGCCTACTCAGTTGCGGGATCTTTGCGACCGCCGTGCCGTTGCGACCGAGGTGGCGAATTACTTCAGCGCACCGCGGCGCCGCAGTTCGGCTTCGGCTTCGCGGTACTCAAGTTGCTGCTGGGCATCGGTCTTGGCCGGATTGCGGTACAGCCACATGGTGTTCGTCAGTTCAAGATTTGGGTACCACGGCTTGTCCATCCAATAGATGGACGGACCAACGGGCTCGTTTGATGCGCTGCTTGGTGAAGCCATCGTCGGAACTGCGCGGGCGTTCGATGCAGCAAGTGCACTTGCCCGGGCAGCGCGTTCTTCATCAGCTTCTGCACGAAGTTTTTGTATTTGCTGCGCGAGTTGGTCGCGGTCGGTCTTGAGTTGTTCATTGTTCGCGCGTGCGGCAGCGAGTTCCGACGCCGTTCGGCGATGCTCTTCCGCTGCCTTCGCGGCTTCGGTGGCTTGCTGCTTGAGTTCTGCATTCTCCTTCGACACCTTCTCATGCTTGGAGCGGTGCGTCTCAATTTCTGCGCGACTACTCGTCGTGAGTGCAGCCAACTTGGAAGCGTTGGCATCGGCAGCAGCGGCCGAAGAACTTGCGCTTGACTCGGCATCCTTCAAGCGCGCCTCGGCATCCTTCGCCTTGCCCGCATAGTGAATGGTGGAAGCCAGCAGTGCGATCAGGAGAACGACAAGGACGACGATGCCAGTGGTGCGTAGGTTCATAGGTGGTTTCCTGCGGAAGAGGGCATTGTCGAGCAGCGCGGCGGCTGTGTCAAACCCGCGCAGGTGCGTGGAAAGCGCGGTCGCCGTGTGTGATCGGTTCACACAGAGGGATTTCGCGCTATGTTGCAGTCAATATGGGACGCACTCCACATCGCTATGCACTGCTCTTGCCGCTCCTCTTGCTAGGCGCTTGTAGTTCCGATGGCTTCAAGATGGTTGCACAGTCACACTCGGTGGCGTATCGATTGGATCCGGATCCAAAGGGGCTGCTGCTTTCGGTGCCGCCTTCATGCGCAGTTCTTCCGGCGGAAGCGCCATCGGCGCCGGGCTATTCGGCGTTGACGGGCATGGCGCTTCATGCAGCGCTGTTGACGAGCAAACACGGTGAGACTGTGCTTGATGCAGGCGTGACTGCTTCGCGGATCAATAAAGCGGGCCTCGCCAACGACTGGCATTTGCTGGCAAATTCGTATCGCGATGGTGGAGTGATGGACTTCGACCGCTTGTCCAAGATTGGAAAGGCCATTGGGGTACGGCACGTTCTGGTGCCAACATTGGCAGGTTCCGTGAGCAACTTTGGTCCGCGACTCGACTTTCTTGGGCTGACGCTCGGTCGAACATTTTGGACAACGGTCGATGTGTCGCTGCAGCTGTGGGACACGTCCACTGGTGATCTGGTCTGGCAGTCAACCGCCAGTTCCACCGCGGCAGCGGAAGTGGTGGTTGCCACGCGTGTATCAATGAAAACAGCCATGCAATCCGGCTTTGTACTGATGATTGACGACTTGGTGCAGGGGCGCTCCGAGTCGGTGATGGCAGCGGACGTGCCGGATACCAAGGTGAGAGGTGAAGTAGTGAAGTGATTCCTATACTGACGCCAATGAACGGAGAGATCACATTTCGCACAGCGACCGATGATGATGTCCCTGCGCTTGTCGCGCTCATTGAAAGCGCGTACCGCGGCGAGGTCAGTCGCGCGGGCTGGACTACAGAAGCTGATTTACTTGATGGTCAACGAACCGACGAAGGCGAAGTTTCGCTGATCGTGCGCGGGCCGCGCTCGCGTGTGCGCATTGCCGAACAAGATGGCAGCGTGGTGGCGTGCGTTCGTATTGATGATGCTGGTGACGCGGGGTATATCGGCATGTTTGCGGTGCGTCCGACGCTGCAGGCGAGTGGCATCGGACGCCAACTCTTGGCCGAGGCGGAGCGGGTCATCCGCGAAGAACTTCGCCTCACGCGCGCGCGCATGACGGTCATCGCCCAGCGCGAAACGCTGATCGCGTGGTACGCGCGGCGTGGTTATGGAGTGACGGGCAAGCGCGAACCGTTCCCTTATCACGACCCACGGGCGGGAACCCCGCGGCGGGCGGACTTGGTGTTTGAGGTGCTTGAGAAACCGTTGTAATGAGCAGCTGGCAGGCGGTTTTCTGAAATGGTGTGTCCCGCTTTGGCGTTGTGCGGCAATGGTTGATTCTGATTATGGCGGCGCACATTTCAATTTGGTTGAACCTCAACATATGTTGGAAAGTCACATGATGAACGCAGATCGATGGCCTGTCGCGGTACTGCTGGGACCGGTACTTGTGTGCGCATCGCTCGCGCTCGCGCACCCGCCCGAGCCAGGTGCTCCGCCCGCGCTCTTAGAGCTGCCGCTCTCAACATCTGCGCCCGCGCGAGTCTCGTCGCTGAGTCAACTTCAAAGCCAGTCAGCGCCGGCAGCAGGTACAGCTGCCGTACCGCCCGCCGTGCCGCCAGCAGTGCCGGCCGCCGCATCGGCCCCGTGGCAAGTTGCGCCGTTCGTCCCATTTGCGCCCGCGGTGCGTACGCGTACGGATTCACAATGGCTGTATGTTGAATCGGACGGTATGCCGCACGCGCCGTTGGAGTTCACCATGATGGTGGGCATCCGCGCGTGGCAACAGCAGGTGCCCATTCCGCAGGCATATACCGGGGACAACGCGTGGAAGATTCCATTAAAGCCGACACTCGCAGAGCACCCGGTCTCTGGCAAGACTTCACTTCGCCGCGGTGCCATTGCGCTTGCGGCAAACGGTATTCCGATCTTTAACGCACTGAATAATCGTGGCGAAGATTCCTTCGCCATCGGCGAGCTTGACGAGTTTGGCGGCCATTGCGGGCGTGCGGATGACTATCACTATCACGCGGCTCCGCTGGCGTTGCAGACGTTGGTTGGCCCGAGTAACCCCATCGCATTCGCGCTTGATGGATTTGCCATCTACGGTCTATACAACCCAAAGGCGAAGCCCGGTGCCGTTGGTGCTTGCCCGCTTGGGGCGACTGGTGCGCTTGATGAATTCAATGGTCACGAATGCACTGTTGCGGCAGGCCAAGGAATTGGCGGCGGCACCAAGTCATATCACTACCACGCGAGCAAGACGTATCCGTACATCAACGGGGGTATGCGCGGGAACGTCACGGTCGATGGTGACGAGATCTCCCCACAAGCACACGCGGCCCCGTTTCGCCCAGCGCTGCAGCCGCTCCGTGGCGCAAGCATTACGGGTTTCAAACAAGTGGCGCCCAAAGCATGGTCGCTTTCATATCAAGTAGCGGGTCGAACCGCTCGGATCGACTATTCAATCGACGAGTCCGGGGTGGTGAAGTTCAAGTTTGTGGGCGTGGATGGAAGTACGAAAGAAGAGTCATATT
>JAPLMU010000176.1 GCA_026386795.1 Planctomycetota bacterium | reverse complement strand
CCCTTGGATCACTGGCGCGGGGACGCTGAAATCCGTCTCAATGAATTGGAGATTGGGGTGCGGCTCCAATGTCCGCGCGGCGCGCGCTAGGACATAGACGCGGTGACCCGCGGCAAGCAGCTGTTCAGTGAGGGCCTTTCCTATTCCGGAACTACCACCTGCGATGACATAGTGTTTCATTGAGCGAAGATATTAGGCGTCATGTTTGCCAAAGCGAATGGCAATGAACGCCTCAAACGGAACATTTTCGTTGCGAATAAATCCCTTTGAAGGCAGCGCGCCTTCTTTGAGCAAATCAAGCGCGGCGGTATGACATTGAACCCACGGAACCTCCGCGTGATAGCAAGCACGGACCGCCGGTGGAGGAACGAACGGGGTAGGGGGCTGCGCGGCGGCATCGGAAAATTAGTCGGAATTGTCCGAGGGGGGTAACCTTTCGGTTTCGCAGGTTGTCGGGACGCTGGGCGCGCGTGCGTCCGGGGCTCGCGGGGCGGCCTGGACCATTGAGGAATCACCCGATGAAGAACCCGATCCACCGCTCGTTGCTGACCGCCGCACTTGCGCTCGTCTCGATGTTGCTTGCGCCGTCGGTGCAGGCGCAGACGTTGAACGACCTGTATCCCGAGCTTGCGACGGTGCTGGCGGCCGACGGCGCGGCATACACCTATTTCGGAGATGCAGTGTCGCTGTCCGGTGACACGCTCGCGGTGGGAGTGCCGTCCGAGTCCGTGGGCGCGAGCAGCCAGGGCAGTGTGCGAGTGTTCGTCCGCAGCGGCACGTCGTGGAATTTGCAGGCGACGTTGACTGCCTCTGACGGCGCGGCGTTTGATTATTTTGGAGATGCAGTCTCGCTGTCCGGTGACACGCTCGTGGTGGGAGTGCCGTACGACGACGTGGGCGTGAACGCTAACCAAGGAAGCGTGCGGATATTCGTCCGCAGCGGCACGTCGTGGAGCGCGCGGGCGACGTTGACTGCCGCCGACAGCGCGGCGTCTGACTATTTTGGACGTTCAGTCTCGCTGTCCGGTGACACGCTCGCGGTGGGAGTTCCGTACGACGACGTGGGCGCGAACGGCGACCAAGGGGTGTTCGTCCGCAGCGGCACGTCGTGGAATTTGCAGGCGACGTTGACTGCCTCTGACGGCGCGGCGTTTGATTATTTTGGAGATGCAGTCTCGCTGTCCGGTGACACGCTCGCGGTGGGAGTGCCGTACGACAACGTGGGCGCGAACGCCGACCAAGGGAGCGTGCGGGTGTTCGTCCGCAGTGGCTCTTCGTGGATTTTGGAGGCGACATTGACCGCGGCCGATGGCGCTGGGGGCGACATTTTCGGAGATAAAGTCTCGCTGTCCGGTGACACGCTCGCGGTAGGAGTGAGGTTGGACCGCGTGGGCGCGAACGCTGCCCAAGGGAGCGTGCGGGTGTTTGTCCGCAGCGGCACGTCGTGGAGCGCGCAGGCGACGTTGACTACCTCTGACGGCCCGGCGAATTCCCAGTTTGGAATTTCGATCTCGCTGTCCGGTGACACGCTCGCGGTGGGAGTGCCGAACGACGACGTGGGCGCGAACGCCGACCAAGGCAGCGTCCGCATCTTCGGCAACTACCGCGTCTTCAATGCCACCCGGAACACCGGCTACGACAGCCTGGTGTCCGCAATATCTGCGGGCTATGCGGGCGACCGGCTGCTCGCGGGCGCACCGGCGTTCGCGGAGGCCAGCGGCATCATCGATGCCTCCTCGAGGCGCTTTACCTTCGTTGGTCTCGCGCCGCTCACACTCCCGTCGACGGCGCTGATGCAGGTGGCCACCGGCACGGTGTTCGAGAAGTCGCCGGACGTGGCCGCTGCGGGTCTCACGGTGGCAGGCAAGCTGGTCGCACCGAGCGCGGGCACGCTGACCTTCGAGCAGCTCTCGGTGTCTTCCGGCGGCCAGTTCCTGCAGCGCAACAGCACGGTGCTGGTGAACCAGGCGCTCGCGAGCCAGTCGGGCGGCGTGTGCTACCTGCAGGGCCCGGTGCTGGCGGAGACGGTCTCGACCGCGGTGGGCGGCCAGCACCGCGTGGCGGGCGACACCGACATCTTCGCCAACTACACCAACGCCGGGTCCACGGTGATCCAGCGCGGCATCCTCTACATCTACGGCTCGCTGACGAACACGGGCACGATGACGGGCCAGTTCAACAACGGCCTGCTTCCCCCGACCCCCGGTGACGGCTACTCGATCGGTGGCGACTACGTGGTGTCGGCGTCCTCGTCGATCGTGCTGCCCGACCCCGTGTGGTGGCTCCGCGTGGGCGGAGATTTCGACGTGGCCATCGACGATGCGTCGCGCTTCGTGATGGATCAGGCGACGCTCGAGCTGACGGGGCTCAGCGCCGCGCCGACGCAGGCCGTGGAGGTGATCGCGGCGGACCTCGGCCCGGTGAATGCCGGCTTCTCGACGACGAATTTCCTGCTCGGCGCGCTGCGCATCCGGGCCGGGGCAACGGTGCACCTGGTGGACGCGCACGGCAACGCGCCGGGCGCGGGGAACGAGGCCATCTACGTGAATTCCCTGGTGGTTCCCGCCGGTGCGACGCTCGTGACCAACGGGTTCAAGGTCTACACGCGCGCGGCGACGATCGGCGGCAGCGTGTCCAACCTTGCGGACGTCGTGGTGGTGCCCGGCACGCCGCCGTGCATCGCCGATCTGTACGGCGACGGCATCGTGAACGGCGCGGACCTGGGGATTCTTCTCGCAAACTGGGGTGCGTGCGGTGCGGGCACCTGCGCCGCGGACCTCAACGGCGACGGACAGGTGAACGGCGCGGACCTCGGCATCGTGCTCGCGGGCTGGGGCTTGTGCGCGAATTGACGGCGGGCGTGGCCAGGGGTGGCTGGTGCACCCTTGGCCACGTCAGCTACGCGCGCGCCGCCTTGAGGCGGAAATGGCGCGGTTCATCAAGTAATTCGATGCGCTGGTGATGGTGACTCAGATTGCGATTGCGATTCTTAAGGACAAGGTCCAAAGTCGTTCAGCAGCTTTCCCAAGTCGGCGGAGTTCACTTGATTATCCCCGTTCAGATCCGCCGAGCAGGGCCCGGAACACACACCAAACTGCGCGAGAAGTAAGCCTAAATCTGCGGCATTCACTGCATGATCACCGTTCAAATCAGCGGGACACCGAATGCAAGTCAATGCAAAGGTGTACACCGCCACTCCGTTGGCCAAACCATCGCCTGAAGGAAGACTTGCGGGCGCATTTGCATTTGCAATTTCACCGTCAAGGCGAATGCCGCCGGCCGTGATGAGATCCGACACCGTGACCTGGTATGTGCCCGCAACATCAAGCGTGCCAAGACCAAGTGACACCGTGTTGGTGGCAGCGTTGTAGGAATATGTTGGGGTGATAGCGCCCGCAGGACCAACCACTGTGAAGTGCGCGCCAGTGGCCACGATATTTTCACTAAAGGTCAATTGCGCGGTTGTTGGCAACCCCGAACATTCCATGGTGGATCCAAGCGCGGGCACAGCCTCAAGCAACTTTGGCGCAATAGGCAAGTACGTCGTGCTCGCCTTTCCGTTGTTCAAAATCCAATTGCTCTCGTCAAGCACTACGGCAGTGGCCAAGCCAGTGGTTGGAATCACAAAGGATTCCTCGCGTTCGTTATTCAAAATAACCGCGGTGCTTACGCCACTTGCGGTTGTGATTTTCACATCAATCGGCGTGACAAATTTGCCGTTCCTGCCCATGAGCACGTTTTGAGTTTGCTTTACATTCAACTTGAGATACGTCTTGCCATTGATGGTGACCGCTTGAGTTGCATATGAGTAAACGGGCGCTCCTTGACCAAACACGAATGAATCAAAGTACCCCTGCAAACTGGATCCATAGACTGCGCTGGCAATATCCACGAATTGTTGCGTGGTTGCGGCAGAGCCTTGATACGCCGTGCGATAATTGGCAAGGATTTGAAAGAACTTCACGTCGCCAACATATTTGCGCAGCGTGTGCAGAGCCCACGCGCCTTTGTTGTACGAGGTGCTACTACTGAAAATAGCGCTGGCATTGGCAACGTCGTAGCAATACACGCTTGCGCTTGTGGTGCCAGTCAAGGCCGCCGCTGCAGGTCGACGCGACGCCATAGCGTTGTGCAACGCGGGCAGACCAGTGGATCCAGGCTTGCGTTCATACCAAAGGGCTTCCGAGTACGTGGCGAATCCTTCATTGAGCCAAATATCATTCCATGTTTTACATGTGACATTGTCTCCCCACCATTGATGGCTAAGTTCATGCACGGTCACGCCTTCATTGAATCCGCCCATGCCGGTCAGGGTTTGATTCTCCATGCCGCCGCCAAATGTGAATTGATAAATACCGTATTTTTCAGATACAAATGGATACACGCCGAACAGCGGGCGCAGTGTTTCCATCATTTGCAAGGACTGACTCCAAACAGCGCGGTTGTTCGCAGTATCGTTGGGCGGAGAGATATTTATTTGAAACGGCATACTGCCAGTGCCACCACTGGCCAGCGGATAGTTATAGATGTAGTCGTACACGTTGTAGGCGTGAATGCCGAAGCAGAATAAATACGACGCGGTTGGAATATTCGTGCGCCACGTGGTTTTATTTTTGCCCCCAGCCACTGGCGTAACAGATTGCAGCACACCATTAGAAACACTTTTATACGCGCTCGGCGCGGTAATTGAAATGGTCGCCGTGCTCTTGTCGGAGTTGTCGCCAGGCTGGCCAGTGTCTCCGTCCTTCACTGGCCACACACTTGCGGAGTAGTACGGCTCTGAAAGATTGCACGCAAAGGGAAGACTGTTCAGGGCCGTGGCGCCAATCACAAAGCTGCCAAAGCCAACGCTGACCGGAGTGCCGGAATAATTCACCTTCACCGTGAATTGCTCGCCAATGTTGTAAGCGCGATCAAGGGTGACACTACGGCCATAGGTGCCCACGCTTGTCACAGCCGAGCCTGGCACTGTTGTGACACCATTGATCACTACGCTTGAAATGGTGTATCCGTTAGTGATGGTTGCAGTGGTGCTACGTAGGCGAAAAGTGAACTGCGTCAACCCGTTCACCGTGCTCGCCAACGTCATGGTGTTGCTGCCAGAAATAAATGACACCGCGGGATCAATGGTCACATCAAAGTTGTTGTCAAGAATGTCGGTGTCGTTGGGCGTGTCCGCAAGCATTTGCACAGCCTCGTCTTGCTGACCTCTTGAAGCGATGAACGCTTTGTACATGGCTTCTTTGTTACAGCCATTGCAACCAGTTCTCAGGTCGTCTTTGCCCCCGCCGACAATTCCAATTGGCAGTGGCTTCATAATGGTATTGGCGTGTGGCATAACGCCAATTTGGGGATCGACCGTGCCGTCAAATAGCCGCTCAACTTGCGCGGAAGCGACGCACGAAATTGCCAACAGCGTTGTCAGTGCACAAGTGAAACGGGTTGTTGATGTTTGCACGGTGTTCAAGACAGCTCCTGAGAAACAAGATCGAAGACATAGAAAGCGCTAGTCGG
>JAPLMU010000131.1 GCA_026386795.1 Planctomycetota bacterium | reverse complement strand
GGACCAGCTTCGTCGGCCGATCCAATCGGCCGCCGAAGCGCGCGTCGCCACCGGCGACGCGCTGGGTGGCTGAAACGCAGCAACAGGCGCTGCCCGAAGGGCACCGCCTGTTGCGTAGTGAAAGCCACCCATGGGACTCGAACCCACGACCTGTGCTTTACGAAAGCACTGCTCTACCACTGAGCTAGGGTGGCAATACCGAACCGAGAATGATACCGCTCGCACCGACAACCCCGCACCCGCGCGCGACTGATCGCGCGCAGATCACCTGCGAGGCTTGCAAATCTCAAATTTAAACGTCACTATCCTTGGCCTCAGCCACGCCCTTCTTCGGCGCATCAGCAGCACCACCGGAGCCCGCATCGTCCAATGGTGCACCTTCGGCCGGCGCAACCCGCACTCCAGGAACGCGCGACTTGATGATGAGGTCAACAGCCTCGCTCGACGGCAAACCAAGCGCGCCGAACGCCGCGGCCGCTGCGTCTGCCAACGAACCGGTCGACTTCTTCACGAGTTCACGAATCGCATCAGCCTGAGCGGTCGTTGCCTTCGAACCAAATCGACGTGCGCCCTGACCAACTGGCGCCAAGAGCAGCGTCTGCTCATCGCCCTCTGCAGCAAGCGCCGCATCAATGATCGCCCGTTGTGAACGCGTGCTGTCAACCATGGACAAGAGTGCTGCAACGGAAACCTTCACGGCTCCCTCTTGGGTTCGCAATGCATCGACAAGCCCTGACTCAGCATCAGCAATCTTGTAGACGCTGCCCGAAGCCTGACCGATACGCGTGAGCGCTTCGACGCCGTCGTTCACATAGCGCGAACTGTCTGCAGCGCCCAACCGACCACCGAGCGCCTTCGCAACCAACGCATCTGCGCCAGCCTTGAATGCGTCATCGGAGATGTCCGCGCCGAGCACCACGGTGCGACCGTCGTCAGCAAGCTTGTCGAGCCCCGCCTTGTCGGCAGGCTGAGCCACCACAATGACTGGAATCTTGGCGCCAATACGCGTAGCGCGTACAGCCTGATACTGCGAACGCACCTGCGCGCCGTTGCCAGCGATGACCACCATGTCAGCTCCAGCATTCCGAGCTGCGATATCTCCAAATTCCTTGGCATCACGGGCTGCGGTCAACGGCATAAATCCGAGTGCGCGAAGAGCACCAGCGATGCGCTGCGCATCCTCAGTACCGCGGCTGATCACACCCGCGTAGGTTTCGCTGCCACCGCGAACAGCTTGCGCTAGGAGCGGAACAACCTGCTCGCTTCCAGCAAACGAAGCCTTCGGCGTGATCGAAGCGAGCGTAAACGCGGCCTCGAACTGCACGCGGCGATCGGTGTAATCAAGAGCCTTCACCACTGCGGTTGAGCCATCGCCAATCATGGCAGATGCACTCGCGGTTTCGCGGAGCGCTGCAAGCGAGGCGCGCACCAGACCGGTGTCCGACAAGTCCATGCCCATCTGCAACACGGCCTGCATGGTGTGAGGGCCAGCAGTGGTTGCATAGAACTGCGCGGAGCGTCCTTGGCCATCAAAGAGCGGATCAATCACGCCGTCGGCCATCGAAGCCTCGCGACGCAAGTCCGCGGCAACGAAGATTGCCAACGCGCGATCGTCGCTCGCATCAAGTTCGAGCGCGCGGCGCGAAAGCATCATCGCCATCGCATCGAAGTACACCTTTGTGGAAATGCGGTCAGCAGCGAGGCCGCCGAACTCCGTCCACTTCCAAACGTTCTGCATCGATTCCGATGGATACGCAGCAAGCGATGGGTCAGCCGTCAGGAAGGCATACGCCTGATCCGCATAAGCCTTGTGCGCAGGCTGATCCGTCGCGCCGAGTGCGCGCACTGCGTCCATAGCTGCGCCGGTGACATCGGGGGTAACGCCCTTGGTTTGCGCCAAATCCAAGAGGACTGGCACCGATACTGGATAGCCAAGTTGACCAAGGATCACGCAAATCTTGCGCTGCGCAGCGGGATCAAGTGACTTCACCGAGAGCGCGAGCGGGAGCGCGGATTGACGGCGCATTTGAACGAGCATTCGCATCGATGCGGCTTCAAGTCCAAGGTCACGGCCTTCCACGATCTGGCGCATGAGGGCAGGCACGGCGTATTCGCCAGCTGCCATCAATCGATCCGAGGCGATCATCTGACCGCGCATTGGACCAACGAGCATCTTGACCGCTTCTTCAATGCGCTCAATCTTGCGAGCAAGTAGTTGCCGACCTGCTTCGAGTTTGTTTTCAAGTGCAGCAGACGCGTCTGCAACATCAGTCATGCGACGACTGCGACGGAACGCATCGTCCATACGCTTGCCGAGATCCGCACCGTCGATCACCATCGCGAGTTCGCTTGGCTCCACCGAGTCAGCGAGCAGAACATTGGCTGCTGCGGCTGCGCCATCGGGCTTGGCGATCATGATGTTGTGAACAAAAAGTGTCGCCGCTTCAACAAGCTTGGCATGGTCAGAACCACCCTCAGGGCGAGCCGTTGCCGGGGCAGCGCCATCCTGCGCCAGTGCAGGCAGCGTCCAGCCGCCACTCATGGCGACGATTGCGAGCGGGAGAATCAGCTGCGAACGCTTCAGGACGTGCACTTCTGGACCTCAATTTCGGTGCGCCGCACCCACACAGCGGGAGCGGCTCGTGACAAATAGCGCCCAGCCAGAGTGGCTGAACGGGGCATACGGAGGGCGGGAGGCGAGTGCCGCACCGATCCTTCGGTGGAGGGCTACGCAGCCGACCCCCTTCCGGATGCCCGGGAAGGGTCACGAATCTACGCCACCGGACGCCTTGGTGTCAATGAAAGTTTCGGGACGCTCCCCCATAAGAGCCGCTACACTCGTTGATGCGCAGGCGTTCGCAGCCCCGTGGCTGCGGAAGGCCGAAAGTTGGCGCATTCGGACAGGTCCGTCCAAATGCACGACTTTCGGCTCGGGAAGGCGGTGAAAGACCGCCGCGGACGCGCCGCCGTGAATGGGGCAGCGGGCACTCCCGCAGCCGGTCTCCACTAGCCACTGGCTCCGCGTGCAACGCGCTGAGCTGGGAAGGCGGAGCCGGAGCCCCTTAGCCGGAAGACCGGCCTGCGCATCGGTCACGCCCACGCGATTTGGGCTCAAGACCGGACGGACCACTTACGGCTGCTTCGGCAGCCGAGCCAGGCCATCATGGATTTTATCTCTGTACATGCCATGGACGGCATGCCCCCGCGCATCATCGCAACATGCATGAGCGCAGCGCTCATCAGTGTGGCAGCGATCGCAGATGTGCCACGGTGCGCGTCAACAGTTGTTCGCTACACGGCTGGAAGCGGAGCGGGTGGCTCGTACCAGAATCCTGCAAGCGCGCTCGGACCACCAACGCGATTCACCGGTGTTGGAATCGAACCCGGCGCAGTCACTCCATTTCGTCCAGCCTTCATGCCGTCAGAGATCGTGTCTATCGGTCGCGGCGGTGAACTTGTGATTGCTTTCGACGAACCGGTGACGGACGATCCATCGCATCCATTCGGCGTTGATCTCATTGTCTACGGCAATGCCATGTGCGGCGACCTTGCCTATCCGGGTGGCGTTGCTGGGTGGGTGTTTCAAGAAGGAGGTGCGATCGATGTGAGTATTGATGGCGTCACTTGGTTCCCGGTTCCCGGTGCAATCGCTGACGGCGGACTACCGACGCTCGGCTGGAGCGACGTTGCGCCCTACTCCACTGCGCCAGGCGCCGTGCCAACCGATCCAGCACTTCCGATTGACCCACACATCACTGCGGAATCCATTGTTGGTCTCAGTTGGCCAGAGTTGCTCGCCGTGTACGGCAACGCCGCGGGCGGCACTCGTATTGATCTTGCTGACGCGGGCGTTACTTCAGCACGGTTCATTCGCATTCGAGTTGCCGCAGATGCTGCAAGCGTTCCAGAGGTCGATGCCGTGGTTGCCGTTCGCGCGGCGCGAGCAATTGCAGACTTGAACAACGATGGACGCGTCGATGGCTCTGACCTTGGAATACTGCTCGGCGCGTGGGGTTCGTGCGCCGAATGCTGGGCCGACATGAATCATGACGGGCACGTGAATGGCTCCGATCTTGGAATTCTGCTGGGGTCCTGGTCATGACTCGTCGCACTCCCGCCGCGCGCCGCGCCTTCACGATCGTTGAGCTCCTCGTGGTGATTACTGTGATTGCCACTCTCATTGCGCTGCTCTTGCCTGGACTTCGATCTGCTTCCGGGATTGCTCGAAGTACTGCATGCACATCCAACTTGCGGCAGATTTCAATTGCCTGCGAGGCGTATGTTTCCTCGAACGGCGCAATGCCGGCCGCGGTGCTTTATGTACTTGATATTGGCGTGGTACGAACTATCGCGTGGGACTTTGAACAGCGCGCCGGCGTGGTGACGCCCGGACCATTGTGGAACTACACCGATACGCCGCTCGCCGTGCAGCAATGCCCGGACTTTGAAGGGGCTTCTACATTCGGCGCGGATCCGTACACGGGCTACAACTACAACACCAGTTACCTCGGACATGAGGGCACGTATCCAACCGTCGCGAGCGACGGCACGGCACTTGATGGATGGCGCACCGCGCGTATGGGAATTCCTGCAACCGCAATCTGCAATCCATCTGCCACCGCAGTCTTCGGGGACGGAGGATGGCGCGGCGGCGCAAACAAGTTCATGCGCGCGCCGATGAATCGTGTCGAAGGAGACCTTGGATTGGTAGCTGCGGGCACCCAAGCATTTCGACACTGGGGCGGATGCACATGTTGCGCGCACCTTGATGGTCACGTGTCCACATACGCAGAGCCAAAGTCAAACCAAGGCATCCCGCCAGCAATGGCTACTTGGGTGATGGACTTCCCCAACAATGGATTTCTCTCAGCAAATGATGCTTCATATGGAGGCGATTGATTCGTGCGGATCGAACGATGCGTCTGTCATAAGGTGGAATTCAGCACCGTCAAGCGGTGGCTAGCGGCGCATCCGGGCGCACACTTCGCGGAAATCAAGCAGGAATTCAAGTGCGGCACCGGATGCGGTCTATGCGCGCCCTACCTGCGCCGCATGATGCGCACCGGCGAGACGGTCTATTACCAAATCGTCACCGAACGCGACGAGCCGCCGACGCCGGAGTGACGGTGCGCGCCACCCATGTGGCGACTGCGTCCGCCATCAGCGATCGACCTTCTTCGCCGTGCATGTCGATTGCACCCGAGGCGTCAACACCACGAAAGAATGCATCGGTGAATCCGATTTCCACACCGTCGCCCGCGCGACCGGTGACTGCGAGCGCTGCGCGCCATGCCTCCAAGTGTGCCGCCGACAGCAATTCATCAGCGGCCCCTTGGACAAAGAGCGCTGGTCGCGAAAAAACTCCGACGGCTTCGAGCGGCGCAAGGTCCGCGAGTTGCTCAATCAATTGAAGTGTCACTGAGGATGTCCACATCGGGTCGTCCTCATTCTCCGCTGTCCGGCGACTCATGATCTCTGCACTCGGCGCGCCAACGCACACGAGTAGTTGCAGATCTTCGCGGCGTGCTGCTGCGAGCGCGCACGCAGTCCCCGCAACCCATGTGCCAGCCAAGCCCACACCACTGGCTTCTGCAGAAACCGATTGCAGCGCATCAACGATCGCAGCGATCCACATGCCAACATCCGGCGACCCTGCAAAGTTGACCGCTCGAAGCCGGGCGACGCGAACGCCACCGCGCAGTAATCCCACCGCCAACGCGTCGTCGGCGAGTGCTACGGCAATCACATCTTCTAAGCCGGGCCATTGCGGCGCCAAGAGCACCACAGGCAGAGCGGACGCGTTGGCGCCGGCACGCTTGCGCGCGAACCAGCCAGAATCGACGTTCGGTGATGCAATCACGCCGTCCGCAGTTCCCCATCCACCAGCAATGGTGAACGGACGCGCACTGTGTTCGGCTTCGAGCCATTCCTCAGTGAGATTTGTCTGCGATGCCATCGCTCAGGACCTCCCGAAATTTCGCTCGAGATCCCGCATGCTGATACGCAGCGCGGTGGGTCGACCATGCGGGCACGCTGTGCCGCGTTCGATGCGATCACGCAAGTCAAGCAGCGCATCAATTTCAGTTGGCGACAGTCGATCCCCCGCCTTGACGGATGCTTTGCAAGCCATCATGTCAAGAACTGAATGCAGTGCGGTTTCAAAGTCCGCGTGACCATCCTCTGCAATCTGCGCAAGTAGACCCGGAATGAACGCCGCCGGCTCAACACCGCGCCCGAGGAGAAAGGTCGGATAGGCGTGCACCAAGACAGCGCGCGGACCAACTGCGCCAAGCTCAATTCCGAGGCGCTCAAGGAGCGGTCCAGCGTCAGCGATCGCCTCGACCGCGCGCGGGTCAGTCTCGATTGCTGCCGGCACAAGCATGCGCTGTGACTCAAGCGGAGCTGCTGCAATGCGCGCCTTCAATTCCTCAAACATTCCGCGCTCGTGCAGCGCATGTTGGTCAACCACCAAGATGCCTTCTGCATCTTCCACTACCAAGTAACTGCCGTGCACTTGCATAACGCGTCGCGCTGTGCGGTTGCCATGCAGCGTGTCATCAGGTGCGCCAACAAGTACAACAGGCGGCGCGCCGTGCAATGCGCGATCAACCGCAAGCGCGGCAAAGTTGCTGAAATCAGTGCCTGATGACGAAGAATGCGTGCGATCGGCGTGAGCACTCGCGCCGCCTGCGTAACTGCCCCCTGTGAAACTGCCTGTAGTGGTTGGAGATACAGCGCCCTGCATTCCATGCACGATGCCGTGCGCGTGCGGCATCAGTGTGAAAGATGGCACAAGGTCTGCGGCGCGCAGCGCATCACGCACAGCGCGCATCACGCATTGGTGAACGAAATTCGGTTGCCGAAAGCGAACCTCCGTCTTGGCTGGATGAACATTGACATCCACAAGCGATGGATCCATCTCCACCGCAACAAATGCGATCGGGGTTCGTCCCGGGTCAACAAGACCACGAAATGCTTCCTTCACAGCGTGCGCAAGCGTTCGGTCGAGCACCGCGCGCCCGTTCAGCGCAAACCGCAATGCGCGACCCGAGCCGCGCGCGAGTGATGGTTGGCCGACCAAACCCCACAGAGTGATTGGAGCGCCTCCTTCAAGCACCGTGTCCGCGTTTACTTCCAGCAGTCCTTCGGCGATTGATTCACCTAACACGGCAAGCACGCGTCGGCGCGCATCATTGGTGGCAGGAAGGTCAATCCGCGGTTTACCGTCTGCAACAAGTCGAAACGCAATATCCGGCCGACACAGCGCAATTGACTCCAGCACTTCCTCGATTCGACCGAGTTCGGTTGACGCAGTGCGTAGGAATTTTCGGCGCGCGGGAACATTGTGAAACAGTTGCCGCACTTCGACCACTGTCCCGACCGGGCATCCGGCCGGGCGGACCTCGCTCGCTACGCCGCCGTCCACTTCGATGCGCGCGCCAGCATCGCTGCCTGTCACGCGACTGGTGATCGAAAGACGCGAAACGCTTGCGATGGAAGCGAGCGCCTCGCCGCGGAAACCCATCGTGCCGATGGCCGCAAGGTCTTCAGACGAGGAGATCTTGCTCGTGGCGTGGCTTGCGATGGCAAGTGGAAGTTCTTCAGGCGGAATGCCGCCTCCGTCATCAGCCACCGCGATGCGATCGACGCCACCGCCATCTACGGACACCTCAATGCGCTGCGCACCAGCATCAATCGCGTTCTCCACGAGTTCCTTCACAACGCTCGCGGGACGCTCGACCACCTCGCCGGCAGCAATTTGGTCGACAAGCTGGCGAGGAAGGAGACGGATCGGCATTCGCGGATTGTAAAGATCGCGGCGAGTACTGGACTTCAGCTGTGTTCTGTGTCACACTGCGCGCATGGAAACGCCTAGGACGGGCAGCAATTCCGGCGCAGGACGCACCCCAGCACGATCCAAGACGTCCACGGTGGCTATTGGTGACATTCACGGATGTGGGGCCGAGTTTGAGCAATTGCTGCTCTTGATCGATCGCTGGTTTCCTGGCGCACGCACCATCTTGGTGGGGGACCTCTTCACCAAGGGCCCGGAGCCAGGCCGCGTCGTACGTGCCATCATGGATCGCCGCGCGCAGGGGCATCGCGTCGACCTTGTGTGTGGAAACCATGACCTACGACTACTTGGAGCGGTCGTACGCATGCAGTCGGGCGCGAGCATTGATTTGCTACCACGCACTGAACGCGTTGCCATTGAAATGCTGCAGCGCGCCGGGCTGATGCGCGAGGCCACATGGCTTCTCACCGAGGCATGCGACCGCGTCGATGTTCGACACCCGCGCGGAACGTGGACCGTTGTACATGGTGGCATCGATACCAAACTTGGTGTTGAGCACACACCTGATGATGTGAAGATCCACCTCAAGGCTGCAGAAGGCGAACCAAACTGGTGGGAGCACTACAACGGCTCGGAAGGGCTCATCATCGTTGGGCATCGACCAGTGCGCGAGCCGATCGTCCTTCGCGGCGAGAACGGCGTTCCGTACTTCGCCAACATTGATACGGGCTGCGCATACGGAGGCGCGCTGACTGCTTACTGCATCGAAGCGGACCAACTGCTGCAAGTGCGCGGCGAGACGCTGCCGATTCCAGGCATCGAGGTCCCGAGCGCATTCCGTGGTCAGAAGTCCACTACCGCGTGACTTGCGCCGCAGAATATGCGCTGGAATCAGGCTCCTTTGCTAGCGAACGTCGCGCATGACGATCGGCATGCGACGACCTAGACCGAACGCGCGCGCACTCAGACGAATGATCACCGGAGCCTGAGCCCGCTTGTATTGCGCCATATCGATAGCACGCGTCCAACGCTCAACCAGCGCGCGATCAAGCATGTGCGCCGCAGCGATCGCATCAATTGAACGCTCCTCCTCAATCCAGCCGCGGACAATCGCATCGAGCATTTCATAGGGAGGCAGCGTGTCTTGGTCCGCTTGGTCTGGCCGAAGTTCAGCACTGGGAATCTTGGTGATGCTCGCTTCAGGGATCGGTGCGGTCGCGAATCCGAGAGTCACTCCCGATGCCAACCCAAGCTCCGCGCAGTGCGCGTTGGCCCATCGCGCAAGTGTCCAAACATCCGTCTTCAAGAGATCGCCAATGGGCGCAAGCGCGCCGCACATGTCGCCATAGAGTGTGGAATAGCCAACTGCGTATTCACTCTTGTTTCCGGTAGCAAGCACCAATGCACCAGTTGCATTTGAGAATGCCATCAGTTGCATGCCACGCAGACGGCTTTGAAGATTTTCGTCAGCCAGACCCTCAAGCGAGGCACCAGCGCTCGCAAAGTACGGCGTTAGATGAGAAGCAAGCGCGTCATGCGCGGGTTCAATCGGAATTTCGAGCGCCCGCATTCCAAGCCGTCGCGCAAGCTCCCACGCATCTGTGCGCGAACCATCACTTGAGAACCGACTTGGCATCAGTATGCCCGTCACGCGGTCCGCGCCAAGAGCAGCGACGGCAAGCGCTGCAACGAGGGCGCTGTCGATACCGCCAGAGAGCCCAAGTACCGCGTGGGTGTGACCGGTCTTGCGAAAATAGCCTGTTATTCCAGCGACAATCGTGTGCCAACGCTCAGCGTGTTCCGCCCCGGGGACGGCGGCAGAATCGGTTGATTCATGAGCCGCGCTGCGCACCTGGAAATTGTGAAGCAGCGCGTCGTTACCCCAACGCGGCGCGGAAATTGCCGTACTGTCAGAGAACACAATGCGCGCGTCGCCATCAAAGACGAGGTCATCATCTGCGCCGGACGCGTTCAGCGAGCAGATCGGTACGCCGCCGCGCCGTGCCGCGGATCGCAGGATATCCGTATGACGAGCGTGCTTTCCGGCGGCACAAGGACTTGCCGACGGGCACACGATGACCGTTGCGCCCGCCGCAACTGTCTCTGCCACTGGATCGATCGAATAGGAATGACCAGCGGCAAGCGCATCTTCGGCGCGCCAGAGGTCTTCGCAGATCACAACGCCAACGCGCTCCGTTCCACACGCAAAGACGAGCGGTGCACTTCCCGCTGCGAAATGTCGCGGTTCGTCAAAGACGTCGTAGTCGGGAAGCAGTCGCTTGGCATAGGTTGCTTCCACGCGACCGCCACGCAATAACGCAACGACATTCATGAGTGGACCACCGTGATCCGAAGCGCGCATCGATGCGCCCACGAGGACGGCTACCCCGCCTGCTCCACGACTGAGGAGATCTGCGGCAAGTGCCACGACCGCCCGTTCACAGGATTCGACAAAGCCCTCGCGCTGCAGGAGATCCCGCGGCGGATAGCCAACCACTGAGAGCTCAGGAAAGACCACGCAGTCTGCGCCGCCACCGGCGAGTTCCACCGCGCGATCAAGCATTCGCCGGGAATTTCCGGGAACATCGCCAACTAGGGCATCGAAGCGTGCAAGCGCAATCCGCATGGGACAGGCAGTCTAGGTTGGACCGCCACATCGGTGCGCAGCGAATGTCACCCTGCCCGACGATTGCTTAACCGGGGCGATGTCACTGCTTCGAGCAACACACGCACCGAATACGGCTTGCGAATGACCGCTTCAAACCCGCGGCGCGTGAGCGAAATGCCGTCATCGGTGAATTCTGCGCCGCTAGCGAAGAAGCGCGTACTCGCAAAGTTGGGCCGAGACCGAAGCGCGGAGATGAATGCCACCGGATCGCCGGCAGAGCAATCAAACACCACCACATCCGGAACCGACGCCCCGCACGCGACTGCTGCCGAGAGCGCATCAGAAGCCGTCTCCACCGTGTAACCACCCAGATCAGTCAGCACTTCACGAACGGTCTCCGTTGCAGTTCGATCAAGGTCTACCAAGAGCACGCGGGTAGTTGCTGTCGCCTGCGGCGCTTCGGACGAAGTCGGAATCCCGTGTGTTGTAACGAAGTGCTCGAGCGCGGAAACATGGACACGACGGTCACGCGATCCAGGAATGCGATAGCCCTCAAGTCGACCACCATCGATCCACTTGCTGACAGTGCGTGCTGCCACATTGCAGATGCGCGCCACTTCGCCAGTGGTGAGTGCTTCCTTGTCCGTGCCGAATGCGTTCTGTGCCATGCGATGCTCCTTAAGAAGCGCTAAATGCGGTCCGCCGCATCCATCGTCGGACGCGGTTCCACGGCAAGAATCGACCCCCCGGACCGGCATCTGAAGCGCACATGAAGAGATTTTTGAAAAAACTCACCCCAGCGGGTCACTGCGGGAGGTAATTCGGACCCCACGCGCGAGCAACGCCTGAAACAGTTCCTCGGCGTGGTCGCGGTCGCGCACCTCAACGACGCACTGCACCGTCACGGTGGAAACATCGGCTTCGCCGAAGGTGCGTTCATGGAGGATGTCCTGAACGCTCGCGCCGCACTTGGCAAGTGTGCCAGCAAGGTCGGCCAAGCCGCCCGGGCGATCGCTGATCACTGCGGAGAACTTCACCAACCGCCCGTCAACCGCAAGACCTTGCTCGATCACGCGGCTGAATACCAACGGGTCAATATTGCCGCCGCACAGAACAAGCGCCACACGCTTACCTTTGAGTGAATCAAGTTTGCCAGCAAGGAACGCGGCGAGCGGAGCTGCACCAGCACCCTCAACAACACCCTTCTCCAATTCGGCGAGTCGCAGAATCGCAAGTGCGATTGCGTTCTCATCAACAGCGACGCACTCGTCGACGCGCGTTCGCGCAATCTCAAAGCTGCGTGCGCCAACTTCAGGAACTGCAAGGCCATCTGCAAGCGTTGCGATGGTTGAAACTCGCACTGGCTTGCCGGCAGCCATCGCTGCAGCAAAGCTTGCACAGCGAGTGGGCTCGACGCCAACAATGCGCACGCGTGGGGCGATTTCTTTGGTGGCGAGGGCAATGCCAGCAATCAAGCCGGCGCCACCAATCGGCACGACGATCGCATCAAGATCAGGAACTTGCTCCAGAATCTCAAGCCCAATGGTGCCCTGCCCCGCAACAATTGCGGCGTCATTGAATCCATTGATGTACGTGAGATGCTCATCAGCACCAAGCGTGTCGGCACGGCTTCGCGCCTCAGCGATGTTGTCACCGTAGTTAAGAACCCGCGCGCCGAGTTCACGACAGCGGCGTTGCTTGACGAGCGGCGCATGCAGCGGCATCACCACCGTCACTGGAATACCCAAGCGTTTCCCGTGCAGCGCAAGCGCGAGCGCGTGATTGCCTGCACTTGCAGCAATGACCCCACGAGCGCGTTCTTCCGCGCTCAATAGAAGCAATGCGTTGCATGCACCACGCTCCTTGAAACTTCCAGCGCGTTGCTGGAACTCCAACTTGCAGAAGATGTGCGCGCCGGTGATTGCCGAAAGCGCCGGGCTTTCAACACACGGCGTCACCAATACTCCGCCAGCAATGCGGCGACGCGCCTCAACGATGTCTTCAAAGCGAACATCGGTGACGGCGTGCGCGGGCGCGTGAGTGGTTGCCATGTTCAAGGTCCTTGGGGCCAATTAGGCCTTCGGACCCGCCTTCCGCACGCCATCACTCAGGGTGTACTTGGCATCATTAGCGCGGAAACGCGTGGCAAGATCCTTTGCCATGGTGTCGTAGGCAGCCTTGTCCTTCCACGTGTTGCGCGGATCGAGCACCTCGGTCGGCACACCAGGAACAACGGTCGGCATGTGCAGACCAAAGATTGGATGCTCAACGAACTTGGCATTCGCAAGTGAGCCGTCAAGCACTGCCGAAAGAATGGCGCGCGTGTAACTCAACTTGAAGCGACTTCCGACTCCGTACGGACCACCTGTCCATCCCGTATTCACGAGCCACACCGTGCTGCCGTGCTGCTTAATCTTCTCGGCAAGCATGGCGGCATATGCCATCGGCTCGCGCGGCATGAACGGGCCGCCGAAGCATGCGCTGAAGTTCGGGGTGGGCTCCTTCACGCCCGCCTCGGTGCCAGCAAGCTTCGAGGTGTAACCATTCACAAAGTAATACTGCGCTTGCTCAGGGGTGAGCTTGGAGACGGGCGGCAGCACGCCGAACGCATCAGCAGAGAGGAAGATCACATTCTTCGGATGGGTGCCGAGCGACGGCATCACCGCGTCCGGCACGAAATCCAGTGGATAGGTGACGCGGGTGTTCTCGGTACGCGCCGAGCTTTCATAATTCGGCACACGAGTCACCGGATCAACCACCACGTTCTCAATGACGCTGCCAAAGCGAATGGCGTTCCAGATCTGCGGCTCGCCTTCTTGGCTGAGATTGATGCATTTGGCGTAGCAGCCGCCCTCGAAATTGAAGACGCCGCGGTCCGACCAGCCGTGCTCATCATCACCAATCAGTCGACGCTTCGGGTCGGCAGAGAGCGTGGTCTTGCCAGTGCCGGAGAGACCGAAGAAAACCGCAACATTCGAAGGATCATCCTTGGCCACGTTCGCAGAGCAGTGCATCGGGAACACGCCCACCTCAGGGAGGTCGTAGTTCATTGCATAGAAGATCGACTTCTTGATCTCGCCCGCGTACCGAGTTCCAACAATCAGAACCAACTTGCGCTCGAGGCTCTGCACAATGCAAAGCTTGTTCTTGACGCCGTACTTCGCTGGGTCTTCGAGTTCAAGTCGTGAGGCATCGATGATGGTCCAGTCATTCTGCCAAGTTGGCAGTTCATTGGGCTCAGCATTGATGAAGAGCGTCTTGGCGAACAGACTGTGCCATGCTTCTTCAGTGAAGACGGAAACCTTCAGGCGGTACTTGGTGTCCGCCCCGGCATAGCCATCGAAGCGGAACACGTCCTTCTTGGCACGCATGTACTCCATGACCTTCGTATGGATGAGGTCAAAGTGCGCAGGACTCACGGGCTGGTTGACCTTGCCCCAAGCGATGTTGCCGTGGATCTTGGCGGTGTCTTCGAGGTACTTGTCGTCCGGGCTGCGTCCCGTGCGCGCGCCGGTATCGCAGTTCAGGGCGCCGTTGGCGGCAAGCATTCCTTCGCCGCGGGCAATGGCCAATTCAACAAGCCGTGCCGCGGCGAGGTTCGCGTGGACGGAGGCGGTGCCGAAGTCGTGCTTCTGGCGGGCAGCGGAGGGCGCAGCGATGGTCATGGTGGAGTGCTTTCCAAAAGAGGAGCGTAAAGGTCGAAGGATACCGACTTGTTCGCCCGGTTCAGTGCTCGGAATCCGAGGGGATTGACCCCCCTTCCTCGTCCGGATACCATAGTTTCCCTTCACTACGGCGGCCGTAGCTCAGTTGGTAGAGCATCGGGTTGTGATCCTGAAAGTCGCGGGTTCAAATCCCGTCGGTCGCCCCTTTAACAAACCATCCCCCGTTCTTATGCGGGGGTGGTTCGTTTTTGGGGCACCGAATGTCCGTGAACCGCTATGGTGCACGCCATGCGCATCGCCGCCCTGCAGTTTGATATCGCCTGGATGGACCCCGCACGTAACTGGACCACCATTGCGCACCTCGCTGCGTCCGCAAACCTTGCGCCCGGAGACTTTGTCCTCCTTCCTGAGTTGGCGGACACCGGTTTCTCCATGGATCCGCGGCCTGAGGGCAGCCCCGATCCGGTTACCGCCACTTCAGAGATCGCGCGGCGGCACGGACTGTGGATCCAATCCGGGCACGCCGAGCGCGATGCAATTGACCAGCGTCTGCGCAACGCCGCGAGCATCATCCGCCCTGATGGATCGGTCGCGGGTACATATCGGAAGATGCATCTCTTCTCCCCCGCGCATGAGGATCGACACTACGCGCCCGGAGACAGCATCTCTGTGATTGACGTGCCACTTCCGGACGGAACATGGCGCGTGGCGCCGTTCATTTGTTATGACCTCCGATTTCCCGAACTCTTTCGCCTTGCAGCACTTGCGGGCGCTGAGGTCTTCACGATCGGCGCAAATTGGCCCGGCTCGCGCGCGGTACATCGTCGCGCACTTGCGGTTGCGCGTGCCATCGAGAACCAAGCATTTGTGATCGCATGCAACCGTATTGGTCACGACCCCAACGCCGCGTACCACGGCGACTCGTTCGTCGTTTCGCCAAGTGGCGAGATCATCGCAGAGGCTGGCGATGGAGAGTTAGCACTCATTGCAGAGCTCGATCGCAACGAGTTGTTGCGCTGGCGCGATAAGTTTCCGGCCCTTCGCGACCTGCGACGCTCGCTTCTTGGCAACGTCCGCATTGCATGAAATCGCCCGGGATTCCGCGCAAACCGATTGACGAGCCACTTCACAGCTCTACACTCCGCCCACGCAAGGAATGCATGGGTGCGGCGCGGTCATGAAGGCAGCGGCACTCGACACGGAATCGCAGGAGGCGAACACCGATGAAAGTAAACAGTTTAATGAACTCCACGGACGCAACGGGCACGCTGTGGGAGTCGCACTCACTTTGCACGATTGAATCGCGCCGAACTGCGCGCGTCATAGGTGAATCAGTTGCAGCGGGCATTCGCTCTGCATACTTCGCAGAATCAGGCGAATTGGCCGTTCGCTACGGAATTGGCGTGGGAGATGTGATCGAACACTTGGAAAATGCCGGACTTGGTCGCATGCCGCGACCAGAACGCGCCATTGAAAACATTAAATGTGCGGTGCATGCAGCCGCACTGACACGCGGTGTTGCACAGTCATGGGCTGATCTTCAGACCGTGCTCGCTCCTGGATTCGATCGCGCATGTGCCGCGCGCCTTGACGCGATGCGTGGCATCGCCTTCGCGCGCCGCTTCTGGATTGACCTGCGCGTTTCGACGCTTGGAGATGAAGAGCGCCCCGCGGCGGAGCGACGCAATGCTGCCGCCCGCCCAGTCCTCCGACGCCCGCGCGGAGTGCGCGCTCCCGACCTGCGAACCTTCGCAGCAACCCGCCCATTGCGGTATTGGCTCGCCGAACGGCTCCTTGGGAGCCTCGAAGTTGAGCTCGGACGGGCAGCAAGTGCCTCCGAGCGCCTTGACACCGTGGAAGAAGTGCGTACCCTTCGCATTCCTGCCCAAATGGCCGCGGGCGCAGAAACGCGCCCTGGATAAGAGGGCGACATCCAAATTACTGCTCGAAGCGCCCCTCACCGGTCGTAACGCGCGCGGCAACTTAGCTCAGTTGGTAGAGCAGCGCATTGAAAATGCGCGGGTCCGCGGTTCAAGTCCGCGAGTTGCCATTGAAACGCCGCCCGATCCTTCTCAGGATCAGGCGGCGTTTCTCAATTTTGTCCAAGTTTTGTCCAAGTCGATCATTGCGCGCATTTCACTCCCCTGCCGCAGTGAAGCTACCCTTCCGTGCTTGGGCTCACCCATCGATGTTCGACGCCTGCGCGAGGAAATCCTCTCGTGGATGACCCCTCCCACCGCCGACCGCGGCGGACGAGTGGCTGCGCGACAGATTCGCCGCCTCGTGGAAGCGCTCGATGAACCGAGCGGACGCGAAGATCGATTTCTCAGCACTGTTGCAGAAGCGGTGTTGGCGCGTCGGCTCCTTGAAGCGGGATGCAGCATCGACATCGAACGCCTGACCGCTGGTGGCCGCCACGCGGATTTCTATGTGCGAGCCGCCACCGTTGAGTGTTGGGTCCATGTCAAGCGCGTCGGTGCGCCGCATGCGATTGAATCGACGGCCCCGCTACCGCCGATCTTGACCGGACTTTCCTTGATCAACCGCCCGGTGGCCATTGCTGTGCGGTGGGCACCAACCGCAGGCGAGGAGCAATTGCAGACTCTCCGCGCTGCGCTCGAACCATTCGTGCGTGAGGCAAGCGTCGGCGATGAAATCGTCGTTCGCGCTGAAGACGGTGCATGGCTCGGCGCCGCGCGGATCGTGGCCCCGACTGCTGACGGAACTGTCTCGGTCCGCACTGGCGTTGATGCTGGTTGGGAAGCGGCCATCCCGCGCGTGCAGCGGCTCCTTCGCAAGGCGTATTCGCAATTCATGCCGGGGGCAGTCAATGTCATTTGCATCGCCAGCGATTCGCCCGCGGCGTATGACGCAGTTGAAACCGCGCTCCTCGGAACAATCATCGAACGCTGGGATCGATTCCCACCGCGCGGCCATCGCGTGGCGCACGGTCGGGCCGAGGACGGCTTCTGGGCACGCGGTCAATATGAAATGAGTTCGCTGGTGGCGTGGTTCCCGGTCGATGGAAGCGCACCGGCACGCATCTGGGAACGCGCACCGCACGGGACACCTCACGCCCGGGACGGAGCCGTTGCCTCACTGATGGCCCGCGTGCTTGACGCCATCAAAGAGCCGTGAGGAACGCACACGTCACTCATCTTCGACTTCTGGGCCGACCGCATAGGAGTCGTGCGGGCGCACCCGCGGCGCAACATCAGCCTTGATATCAGGCCACAAAGCGCGCAAACCCTCATGCGCTGGCAGACCATCCACCAACATGCGCACGCCACTTGAGAGCAATTGCTCAAGTTGCCGCCGGCCAATCTCTACTTTGAGTTGAACATGCGCATCGGTCCAGTCGCGACCAAGCACCGGAACGCGCTTCTCAACAAAGTCCACCGCACGACCATCGGTAAGCGGAACCGAAAGCGTGCAGGAACGGATGTCGCCCTTCATAAGGGCAAGCACGCGCTCGGAAAGTTCCGGGAGCCCTGCGCCGGTGAGCGCGGACATCGGCATCGCACCGGGAACGCGCTCCATCCACTCAGCGAGTCGTGGATCAGGACCAATTCTCGTAGGCGGCAAACGATCAGCCTTATTGAGAAGCAAGATGCGCGGCTGCTGATCCGCACCGATCTCGTCGAGTACTGATTGCACCGTCTCATACTGCATGAGTGCACTGCGATCAGCAACATCGAGAACGATGAGAATCACATGGCTCGCAATGGCATCTTCAAGCGTTGCACGAAAGCTAGCCACCAAATGGTGGGGCAACCGCTGCACAAAGCCAACCGTGTCGGAGAGCATGGCGGCATTGCCACCAGCGAGGTTCCAACTTTCAACACGCGTTCCGAGTGTTGCAAATAGTTTGTCAGCCGCATACGCCCCGCCGCGCGTGAGCGCGTTGAAGATGCTTGATTTACCCGCATTGGTGTATCCAACCAATGCAGCAGTGAAATGTTCATCGCGGCGTTGCTTTACTTCGCGCGAGCGGCGCCCTTCGATTTCACCAAGCTCGCGACGCAGTTTGTCCAACTTCGCCTTCACGATGCGTCGGTCAATTTCCAGTTGCTGCTCGCCCGGTCCACGGGTACCCACGCCGACTGGTGCGCCGCCGGTCACTTGACCTAAGTGAGACCACATTGCACGCAAGCGCGGTGCGGTGTATTCGAGCTGCGCGATTTCGACTTGTAGTTGCGCCTGCTTCGTGGTGGCTCGGTTTGCAAAGATGTCGAGGATCACCTCGCTGCGATCGATCACCTTCAGCTCAAGTGCCTTTTCCAATTCCGCAATCTGGCTTGGCGCGAGTTCGTTGTCAAAGATCACCACCTTGGCGCCGAGTTCCTTGCACATGACCGACAACTCCTCCACCTTGCCCTTGCCGATGTAGGTCTTGCCCCGCGGTGCAACACGACGCTGTTCGAGGGTGCCGACCACCCGCACCCCGGCCGTTTCTGCCAACGCCTGCAGCTCCGCAAGCGAGTCATCGAAGGTGGTTTCATTCTCTCGAAGGCGGACGCCGACAAGGATCGCGGGCTCGGCCCGGATGTCGACTTCTGCGTGGCGTCCTGTTTCCATGTGGGAAGGATTGTAGGACGGGTTGGCGCGCCCCTATCATCGCCGCGTGGTCCGATTCACCATGTTCCTTGCTTCTTCTGTTACCGCGATGCTCACGGCGTCCGCGCTGCAGGCAGGAATGCCACAATCGACCGATGACGGTAAGCGCGCCGTGCCCCCTGCCACCGAGGGCGCATATCGCTGGCTCGACCCGATCATCGATCTTCGGGCCCTGATCGTCGGCAGTTTCGTCGATCCGATCGATGCCGTCGCCATGCAGCGCGCTGCCATGGAAGCGATGACCAAGGCGCTTGGTGATCCGTACACCGTCTACATCCCACCTGCCGACGAGCGCGCGTTTCGCACGCAACTGTCGGGCACTTATGTCGGTATTGGCGTTGAACTCGACCTTGACGACGGCAGACCGCTCGTGATCACCGCTATCGACGGATCGCCGGCGATGGAAGCGGGCATCCTGCCGGGCGATGCCATTCTGTCGGTTGACGGGAAATCCACCGAAGGCGTCGGCGCGGCCACGCTCGAAACGCTGTTGCCGGGCGCGCCGGGAACCGTAGTGGCCTTGGTCATCCGCCGTGCGGATGGAAATGAACGAACGCTGAATGTGACACGACGCGTTGTCGAAACACCAAGCGTGAAGGGCATCCTCCGCGATGCAGATGGTTGGCGCTTCACGATCGACCCCGATCGGCGTGTGGCATACATTCGAATTGCACAATTCAATGACCGCACGCTTGCGGAACTCGATGCTGCACTTGCACGCATCCGGGCCGATGGCGTTTCTGGCATCGTTCTTGATCTGCGTGACAATGGCGGAGGCTCGCTCACCGCTGCTGTCGGCGTAGTCGATCGCTTCGTCTCCGAGGGTGCAATTGTCAGTATTCGCGGGCGCGGCGACATCGGTCGCACTTGGGATGCGACGGCATCACCGGAAGACCTGCGTATTCCGCTTGTTGTGCTCATCAACCAAGGAAGTGCGAGCGCCAGTGAAGTGGTCGCGGGCGCGCTACGCGACAACGGCTGCGCGAAGATCATTGGCACGCGTTCCTATGGCAAAGGAAGCGTGCAAGATGTCTTGCAACTTCCGGATGGCGCCGGCACCGTGAAGATCACCACCGCCCGCTATTACTTGCCGAGCGGCGCATCGCCCCATCGCGCAGCAGGAGCGGCGAAGTGGGGAGTCGAACCAGACACGGGCTTTCGCGTGCCCATGACGGAACAAGAGTCCATTGCAAGCGCAGCGGCGCGTCAGGCCCGCGAAACCGTCGGCGCGGTCGCTCCACCGCCGGTCATGTGGAATTCGGCTGCTTCCATCCGCGCGGGCGCGCACGATCCGCAACTTGCAGCGGCGGTGGATGCCATCCAGGGCTACCTCGACGTGGTGGAGTGGCCCATCGTCGGCGATCTCTCCGGCGATGTCGGCGCGGGCAACGACGAATTGCGATCGAGCATCGAATACCGACGCCGATTGCTCGACGAGCTTCACAAGACCGACCAGACGATCAGCACGCTGCGCAGCACCGGCGCAGGAGTAGACGACCCGCTCCTTGGAAGCGACGCATCGCTCATCGATGGCGCGATGGAACTCCGTGACCGCGACGGCCATGTCATCGGACGCTGGATCATCAAGGATCCCGCAGCGCTGCGCACCGGAATCGGCGCGGCTGCCATTCCGGCCCCTGAGTACACGCCTGCGCGCGAGCCGGAGGGGAAATGAATCACCCGGTTCAGACGGACCCGATGAACGAACCTGCCGACGGCACTCTCATCCTTGGCATTGAGACAAGCTGCGACGAAACCGCTGCGAGCATCGTTGAGTGGCGCGACGGCGCACCACGCGTTTGCTCCAACGTGGTCAGCACGCAACATGAAATCCATGCGCGCTATTCCGGCGTGGTACCGGAACTTGCAAGTCGCGCGCATCTCGAGCGGATCGTTCCGGTGGTTCGTGAGGCATTTCGCAGCGCAGACCTTCAGGGGCGACGCATCAGCGCGGTTGCCATCGGCAATCGACCCGGCTTGATTGGTTCACTTCTGGTCGGCAATGCTGCCGCCAAGGCATATGCCTGGTCTTTGGGTGTTCCGGTGATCGGTATCGACCACATCGCGGCACACTTAGTGGCCGGGATGATTGATACAGCGCCAGTTCGCTGGCCCGCGCTCGGGCTCGTGGCATCCGGAGGGCATACACATCTCTTTCGCATGAATGGACCGCGATCGATGAAGTTGCTCGGTCGAACCATTGACGACGCCATCGGCGAGGCGTTCGACAAAGCGGCCACCCTGCTTTCCCTCGGATATCCGGGCGGACCACTCTTAGATGCCCGTAGTTCTGCCGGCGATCCAACCGCCATGCGGTTCCCCACCCCGCGGCTCACCGCACGCAGCGTTCGCGAGGGCGGAACCTACGACAGTGGCCTCAGCGCAACACTCGGACGCACTCCCGGATCGACATCCGCGCAGGAAACGCCTGTGCAACCGTCCGCGCAAGCATCCGCGCAGACGCCAGCTTCAGCGCCGTCCAACGAACGCACGCTCGATTTCAGTTTCAGCGGCATGAAGACCGCCCTTCTCTATGCCGTGCGCGGCGTTCCACCGGTTGCCAACCGCCCCGCTCCGCGACCACCGCTCCCGCTCACTGAGCAGCGCGTCTCCGACTTGTGCGCCAGTTTCCAAGCAGCGGCGGTGAACCAACTCACCGATGTACTCGGTCGCGCATTCGAAAGGCTCGCGGCGCAAGATGACCGCCCCGCAACGCTCCTCGTTGGCGGCGGCGTCACCGCCAATCGCCACCTTCGAGCCGAACTGACGAAATTTGGCACGGCGCACGGAATTGATGTCCGCTTGCCACCTCAAGAATTTTGTGTTGACAATGCGGCCATGATCGCCGCACTCGCGCACTGGAAGTTTGCAGCGGGCGAACACGACACCCTACGCCTCGCCCCGCGCCCGTCTTCCGCGCTCGGCCGCGGTTAATCACGATTGCAAAGAACACAACGAAGCACAGCGCCGGACGCCTCCGTCGTGGGGCGTCCGGCGCTGGAAATTCACTACCTCCGACAGCAGTGGAATCAATCGTCAGCAGGTGCAGGGGCAGCCTTCGTCGGCGCCGATGGATTCGCCAACCGCTTGGTCAACACCTCGCGGCGGATCTCCTCCATCAGATTCGGGTTCTGGCGCAGGAACAACTTCGACGCCTCGCGACCCTGTCCAAGACGCACATCTCCGAAGCTGAACCAAGCACCAGCCTTGTCCACCACGCCGTCGAGCACTGACAGATCGAGAATGTCTCCCGACACCGAGATGCCCTCCTCGAACATGATGTCAAACTCAGCCTCACGGAATGGCGGAGCAACCTTGTTCTTCACCACCTTGGCACGAACGCGATTACCAACATTGCGATCGCCATCCTTGATGGCGCCAATACGGCGAATATCAATGCGAACCGATGCGTAGAACTTCAGCGCGCGGCCACCAGTGGTCGTCTCCGGCGAACCGAACATGACGCCGATCTTCTCGCGCAGCTGATTGATAAAGATAACGATGCACTCGCTCTTTGCGATGGCACCCGTCAGCTTGCGCAACGCCTGACTCATCAAGCGTGCTTGCAATCCAACGTGGCTGTCACCCATATCGCCTTCGATTTCTGCGCGTGGGATCAACGCTGCAACCGAGTCAATCACGATGACATCCACCGCATTGGAGCGGACCAACATCTCGCAGATCTCGAGCGCCTGCTCGCCCGTATCTGGCTGCGAAACAAGGATCTCATCGAGGTTCACACCCAGACGCTTCGCCCACGAAGGATCAAGCGCATGCTCGGCGTCGATGAACGCGGCAACGCCGCCATTCTTCTGGCTATTCGCGATGACAGTCAGCGCGAGCGTCGTCTTGCCGGAACTTTCTGGCCCGAAGATCTCAACGACTCGACCGCGCGGCAGACCGCGTCCACCGAGCGCAATGTCAAGACTGAGCGCACCGCTCGAGATCGACGGGATCACCGGCACCGACTCATTGTCGAGCCGCATGATCGATCCCTTGCCGAAGTTCTTCTCGATCTGGCCAACCGCAGCCTCAAGGGCCTTCGTCTTGGCAGTGCGAGCCGTGATTTCGGCGGGGGTCAACTTGGCCGCAGGCTTGGCAATGCCGGCCGGCTTTGCATCCTTGGCTTCGCTCTTAACGTCACTCTTGACATCAACGCGGGAGTCGGACGTCTTGCTCGGGGTCGTGGGCATGGAACCCATCTTCCCAAAGTTCTCGCGCCCTGCGGGGATCTCAACCGCCGCGCCTAGTGCGATACTGGTGGTGCGAGCGGCCGTGGCCGGGGTTCCGTTCGTGGTGGTATTCGCCGTCGTGGTCGTCTGTGCCATCTGTTTCTTTCGCTCCGTCGGTTGGGGCAACCCGTCTGGGTCACCGTGCTGCGTTCCTTGCACACTCTGCATTCCGCGTACTTTGCGGTTCATGCGGTTCATGCGTCTCATGCGTCTCATGCGTCTTCTCTGCGTAATCTGCTGACTATTCCGATGCCTGTTCGGGTTTTGATAGGTTCTCCGATTCCATCGGTCTTGTCAAGGTCTGTTCGGTATTTTTTCGGGTACCCCGCCGCGCGAGGAGCCGTCACCAGGCCCGAACCCGGCTGGCGATGAGGGAACAGTACGACCTGAAAGTGAAGTATCTGCGACATCACGCCCTTTTTCTTTGGCGAAATTCTGGCGGGGTGGCTTTTTTCAAACCGGCGCTCTTACTGGCCCGCATTCGCCTTACGAGGACGGCCGCTGAGCGCGGCCCTGTCCTCTCCGGCGAGTGCGGCCAGGGGGGTGGCTTTTTCCAAACCGGTGCTCTTACTGGCCCGCAATCGCCTTACGAGGACGGCCGCTGAGCGCGGCCCTGTCCTCTCCGGCGAGTGCGGCCAGGGGATGGATTTCAAACCGGCCACGGGGTGGCGGGGTCCAAACTGTGCGTGCGGATACCTTCGGCGTGCTATTTGGC
>JAPLMU010000107.1 GCA_026386795.1 Planctomycetota bacterium | reverse complement strand
TTCCACTCTTTCCTCTTTCCTCTTCCTCTTTCTTTCTTCCTTCTTCCTTCACTGAAGAATCACGCCCATCATGCCTCTTCCAAAGGTCCCGTTTCCAACTCAAGGAGTTCTTGAACTCCCAGCGGGACACGCGGGCGATGGCAATCTAAAGCCGCGGTTGGCGGAGCCAACCGCGGTGATCTTGGCAAGCGACATTCTGCGCTGGCTGATTCCCAAGGTGGGGCGTTTCCCCAAGCAAGTGCGTTTTGGTTTGGGTGCGCGGCTTGAAGCCGCGCACTTTGATGTGCTCGAAGAGCTCATCCGCGCGCAGTACGCGCGCGGCGGCGAACGGGCGCGGTCGTTGGACTACTCCAACAGCCGACTACAAGTGGCGCGCCATCTCGCGCGCATGGCGCGCGAACTCAATCTTCTCTCCGAGGAATCCGCGGTGTATTTGGCGCGCTTACAGGTGGACCTTGGCAATCAGGTGGGCTCATGGCGAAAGGCGTTGGTCGCAACGGGGAACTCTTCCGAACCCTCTGTGACCCCATCCATCTGATCCGCTGCGCGCGCAGCGCGGCGCGTGGCAAAAAGCGTAAGCCGGACGCCGCTCGCTTCATGCTTGACATGGAGCCAGAGTGCTTTCGGCTCGCCGATGAATTGGCAGCGGGCACATGGATGCCGGGGCCGTATCGATCCTTTGTGATTCGCGAGCCGAAGGCGCGGATGATCAGCGCGGCGCCGTTTCGTGATCGCGTGGTTCATCACGCGCTGGTCTCTCTGCTGGAGCCGCACTTTGAGCGACGCTTTGTGGCGCATTCCTACGCGTGCCGCGTGGGGAAGGGCACGCACCGCGCCTTGGAGCGAGCTGCGGACCTGAGCCAGCGCCGCCGCTTTGTACTGAAGGGTGATGTGGCTAAGTTCTTCCCAAGTATTGACCATGAGATTCTCAAAGGCGAGGTGCGGCGCGTGATCGCCGATGAACCGTTGCTTGGCGTACTTGAGCGTGTGATTGACGGTAGCAACGCGCAGGAGCCGGTCGAGGAATGGTTTCCGGGCGATGACCTCTTTGCGCCCGGCGAGCGTCGCCGCGGTATTCCTATCGGCAACCTCACCAGCCAGTTTCTAGCCAACGTGTTCTTGGACCGGTTTGATCACTTCGTCATGGACCAAGAGCGACGCGGCGAGTACATCCGCTACTGCGATGACTTTCTGATCTTTGGCGATGACCGTGACGAACTGTGGGCGCTGCGCGGGCGGATCGCACAAGCGCTTGCAGACATGCGCTTGCGGCTTCACCCACGCAAGGGCGGGGTGCACGCTACTGCATCCACGTGGCCATTCTTGGGTTTCACGCTGCGCCGCGGGGTGCGGCGATTGCAGCGCAAGGGTTTGGTGCGTGCAACGCGGCGGCTGCGGACTTCGGGGGTGGAGTTTGCGGATGGCGTTATTGATGCCGAGTGCCTGCGCGCGCGGCTGGCATCATGGTGTGGGCACGCGGCGCATGCATCAAACCCGCGCGTTGCGGAGCGGGTGCTTGAGCGTGCTGGTATGGATGAGCGCGGACTTCGGAGGCGCTCCACGGAGCGTGCGCTTCGCATAGGCTGCGCTCGGCCCTGATCCGATCAACGACGAACCGCGTGCTCCGCGGCGGCTCCTGGAACAACAACACGAACAACGTGCGCTCCTCGTACCGCAACAACAACACGCCCGACAACACGAACAACAACATCGGGTTTCGCGTCGCGAGTACACCTTGACTGAGATCCCGTCGTGCATACGACGCGTCTTGGTCCACCATCTACGCCTCGAGCCGCTGCAAGTGATTGCGCGGGCATGGCGCAAGGGGTCCAGGATCACGGCCAGGGTTTGAGCGCGTTGGCTGCGTGCCGAGCCCACATATCAAGTGCTGCCACTGTGACCCGGGGACCCGGGCTGCGGTGGCTGTGGGGGCGAGGGCGCTGTCATGGCAGGTCTCCGTGGAGTTGGCGTAGCTCCGCGATGTCGGCTAAATCCTGCGGTCGCCCGGCGCCTGCCTTCATGCGCAGGAGCGCCTCCAGACGGAGGATACGGAGCGGCACGCCGGGGGCGATTTCGACCACCTTCGCGGCATGGTGCTCGGTAGCAAAGTCAAAGTGCTTCGTTGCGAAGATATCGATCGGAGTTTCGGGGTAGCGCTTACTGTGGAAGGCCAGCACCGCCGCACGTTGTGCTCCGATCCATCGCGCGCGCGTTTGTGGATCGGCCAATTGATCGGCGGTCAGTGGAATCGGTCGGTGGCTACAGAACTCATCAATTGAAGGCCAGTTCCACTCCGCCAACTCTCTCGTTCTACTGACTTTCGTGGCCGGAGGGTCGTTGCGGTATCCGAGCCTAGCGAGTACCGCGAATGCGGCAGTAACTGACGGTGCGTCAAGCGGAATGACGAGGTCAAGATCCGGCGTCTGCCGCCCATAGCCGTGCGCCACCACAGCGACGCCGCCGACCACTAGAAATGGAACGCCGGCGCTGTTCAGCGCACGCGCGATAGTCTCAAGGTTGGTGAGTTTCATGCTTGGTCCCCCGCTGCGCCAGGCGGCAATGGAACGCCGGTATGCGGCAATGATGAAGCTGGTGAGTTTCATTGTTGGTCCCCCGCTGTGCCGGCGTGCGGCGCAGGCATTTCCTACGGTCAGCATAGGAGATCGCGCGCGGGGGAGCGGGGGCTGTCTTTGCCCGCTTGCTGCCTCTGATTGCCCTGATTTCCCGCGCTTCTCCTTGCAACGCCATGGATGCGTCCTAAACTCGAACATTACGGCTCGGGATTCGTAGTCATCGCAATGGGCATCCTCCGCACTCAACTTCTGGCGTTCGCGGCGCTCTGTTGCGCGGGGGTTGGCGTGGCGTGCGCCGACATGTATCTGCAAGGTGTCAACGGCGACCACGCCATGAGCGCAACGCATGACCGCTTCTACGCTGGTGTGGACAAGGCGTTTGTTGGCGAGGGGCTTGATTGGTCCGGCGTTGGGCGTTCCTCAAACGGGGCGTGGGTGACCATGATCTCCCCGACACACTTTGTAAGTGCCAACCATTACCACCCAAGCGCCAGCGACACGATTACTTTTCATGAGGACAACAATCTTGGCGGAGTGACGCACGCGTACACGGTGGCCGCTGATGCGTACGACACGACCTACGGCGGCCTGTCTTCCGACCTGTGGCTTGGGAAGCTCACCACCCCGCTTGACCCGGCGCATCATGTTGCAACGTATCCCGTGTTGATGCTCGGCGCGGATGCGTCCTACATGGACCTGCACATCATGGCGTACGGCGTGCCGGATCGAGTGGGCACGGGGATGATCAGCGCGGTGGTCGATGACTTTGAAATTGGCCGCACGCGCACCATGCGCTGGTGGTTTCACGTAGAGGAAGGAACCGGTACCGGCGCGGGCGACTGTCACCTGATTGGTGGCGACAGCGGCGGTCCAAGCTTTGCGGTGTTGCGCGG
>JAPLMU010000054.1 GCA_026386795.1 Planctomycetota bacterium | reverse complement strand
GCCGACGGAAGCGATGTCGGCATTGATCTGACCGGCGGCTACTACGACGCCGGCGATCACGTGAAATTCGGTCTGCCAATGGCAAGTTCTCTCTCGCTGCTCGCGTGGGGTGGCATTGAATATGGCGCGGCGTACGAGCAGTCGGGCCAGAAGCTCGCATTGCTCGCGGCGGTTCGCTGGGGAACCGATTTCATCATCAAGGCGCATCCTTCGGCAAACGTGCTGTACGGACAAGTCGGAAATGGTTCGCTGGATCACAGTTATTGGGGTCCATGTGAGACCATGAACATGGCGCGGCCTTCGTACGCCATCACTGCGGCCAAGCCCGGCTCGGATCTGGCCGGTGAATCTGCGGCTGCCATGGCAGCTGCCAGCATGCTGTTCCGCAGTACTGACCCCGCCTACGCGGACACGTTGCTGGCACACGCCCGCACGCTGTTCAACTTTGCGGACACCTACCGCGGCAAGTACTCCGACTCCATCACCGACGCGGCGATCTACTACAACTCGTGGTCTGGCTATTACGACGAGTTGGCGTGGAGCGCAGCATGGTTGTACCGAGCCACCGGCGAGGCGGCGTATCTGGCCAAGGCGGAAGCCATCTACAGCCAGAACATTGCTGGCCTGCCATTGAAGTGGACGCACAACTGGGATGACAAGACCTACGGCGTCACCGTGCTGCTCGCGCAACTCACCGGCAACAGCTCCTACAAGGCTGCGGCTCAAAGGTGGCTGGACTTCTGGACCGTTGGCGACAACGGCAGCAGAATCGCATACACCGCCGGCGGTTTGGCGTGGCTCGATCAGTGGGGCTCGTTGCGCTACGCGGCCAACACGTCCTTCCTGGCACTGATCTATGCCGACCGGGTCGGCGATGTCGGCACGCGCTACCGCGACTTTGCACGCAATCAGATTGATTACATGCTTGGCAAGAACCCCAATGCGCGCAGCTACGTGGTCGGATTCGGCGTGAATCCGCCAATGAATCCGCACCATCGCGGCGCACACGGTTCTTGGAATGGCAGCATGACCACGCCCGCCGCGTCGCGACACATCTTGTACGGCGCATTGGTTGGTGGTCCAAGCACCACGTCGGATTCGTCATACACGGACGATCGCAGCAACTACATCTGCAACGAAGTCGCGCTGGACTACAACGCGGGCTTCACCGGTGCAGTGGCTCGGCTTGCACAGGATTCGACGGGCGTTCCAGTGGCGAACTTCCCGCCGGTGTCGGAGCAGGGATCCATCGACGATGAGTTCTTCGTCGAGGCGTCGATCAATCAGCAGGGCAGCGGATTCACCGAAATCCGTGCACTGTTGAACAATCGCTCCGCCTTCCCGGCTGTTGGTTCCAGCACTCTTTCCATCCGTTACTTCGTGGATCTCTCCGAGCTGTTTGCGGCCGGCTACGACCAGACATCGGTGGTCGTCAGCGGCAACTACATCCAGAACGGAACCGTGGCTCCGGTATTGAAGGTGTACGACGCGGCGCGCAAGTTGTATTACGTCGACGTGAGCTTCGTGGGCACGTACATCGCTCCAGGAACAGGAAGCTCATACTGGCGCGAGGCGCAATTCCGCATGGCGCTGAAGACCGGTGTTCCGGCTTCTGCGTGGAACGCGGCCAACGATCCGTCCTTCACTGGCCTTGGAGCTGGCAATGCAAGCATGATCAAGACCAGCAAGATCGCGGTATACGACAACGGCTTCCGATTGACTGGAGTGCTTCCGTAAGCGCGCCTTTCACGTGATATCGGTGCGTTGAACAGTTTCGCTACCTCCTGTGAGTCCCCTCTTGGTCCCTGCGGCCAACGAGGGGACTCTCTTTACGGGGGGCGATCTGAAGAGAGTGACTTTATCGAGCGAGGTACGCCTCAAGTATCGCGCACGCGGCCAGCGCGTCGCGCAGTTCCTTCTTCTCGCGGTGTGTTCGACCGCTCTGCGACATGCGTTGATCTGCTTCGAAACTCGAAAGCCGTTCATCATGAAAGTGCACCGGCAGACGTACGCGCGCAGCAATAGCGGCGCCGAACTCACGGGCATCGGTGACGGCCGCGCCTTCCGTTCCGTCCATATTGATTGGCAAGCCAATCACCAGCGCATCGGGTCCATGCCGATCAATGGACTTTGCCAGCGCATCCATCAGCGCCGGTCCGCGCGACACCATCAACACCTCGACTGGTTGCACGATGCGCAGCACATCATCGCCCGCCGCTAGGCCGGTCCGCTTTGCACCAAGATCAATCGCTAGGTATCGCATGAATTCAGCGCAACGCTTCCGGTACGAGACCAGCAATGTCTTTGACCTTCTCTGCAAGATCCGCGCGCACCACCAGCGTTGCATCCTTGGTGCGCACCACAATCACATCGGTCAGCCCGATGGTGGTGATGACGTGCGCAGGATCATCACTCAACGCCAGCACGCCCGTGCTCCCCACATGCAGCGCCTGCGCATTAGTTCGATTGCCATCACCGTCCGCGGCGAGCGTTTCGCCATAGCTTGGCCAACTGCCAACATCACGCCACTCGACGCTCATCGGCACCACGCATACGGAAAGCGTTGGGTCTTTCGAAGCCGGCTCCATCAGTGCGTAATCCACGCTAATTTTCGGCAGTTCTGGATAGATGCGTTCCACGGTTGCGCGCGCCGTAGCGGTTCCCCACGCCGCGCGAATCTCCCGCATGCCAGCGGCAGTCTCCGGCTTGAAACGTTGCAATGCCTCCAGCACGGTCTTCGCGCTGAACACGAACATCCCGCTGTTCCATCCAAACCCTCCGCTCTGCACGTACTCCTCAGCGCGCGCACGATCCGGCTTCTCCACAAATCGCTTCGCTCCGAACGCGCCAGGGAATCCCGCAATCGCATCGCCGCGCTCGACATAGCCGAACCCCGTCGCTGCAAATGTTGGAGTCACCGCGAAAGTCACCAACCGCGTCGGGTCTGCCTCCACCAACCGAAATCCGAGATCCATCGCGCGCTCAAACTCCGCTTGCGGCGTAATCAAATGATCGCTCGTTAAGACAGCAAACACGGCATCTGGATCATCTTTCCCAACCACCGCAGCAGCAAAGGCGACCGCGTTCACCGTATCGCGCCCCATCGGCTCTCCCAAGACGTGCGCATCATCAATCCACGGAATGTCCTCGCGGATCAGCGCGCGGTATTTTTCCCCGGCACACACATACCGGTTCGCCTCAGGAACCAGCGTGCGAATCCGCTCCGCTGCCACGGAAAGCAGGCTCTTTCCACCAATGAAACGCAACAACTGCTTGGGAACAGCCTGCCGGCTCATCGGCCAAAGTCGCGTACCGGATCCACCTGCCATAATCATTGCGTAGCGCATGGCTCGTAGGATAGACGTAGGCAAGGAAGCCCTCATGATCACTCAACTCACCGGAAATCTCATCGCCATCGACGACGGTGCTGCCCATGTTCAGGTGGCCGAACTCACCTACGAGGTGTTGATTCCCGCCGCGGATTCCATGTCACTGGCGGCACGCATTGGGCAACCAGTGAAGTTCCACACGCTGCATTACCTTGAGGGGCAAGGGCAGGGCTCCAGTTTCTGGCCGCGCCTGATTGGCTTTCAGTCAGCCACTGATCGCGCCTTCTTTGAACTCTTCACCACCGTCAAGGGCATTGGCAATCGCAAGGCATTGCGCGCGTTGCAACTTCCCTTCGCACAGGTCGCGGAAGCGATCGCCGCGCGTGATCACGGCATGTTGCAGACGCTGCCGGAAATCGGCAAGCGCACGGCGGAAACCATCTGCGTTGAACTCAAAGGAAAGATCGATCCGTTCGTGCGCGAACTCGGCGTGCGGACTGCAGCGCCTGGAACCAAGGCGGCTGCTCGTGGGCCGATCAGCGCGGAAAGCAAACTCATGGCAGCAGCGCGCGACGCGGTTGAAGTGCTCGCGCAACTTGGGCATTCCAAGCCAGCAGCGCGCGACATGATCGAACGCGTGCTGGGGCGCGAAGACGTACCGGGGGATCCGACGGCAGAGGCGCTGGTCGAGCTGGCATTGCGGTAACTCGAGCCAGGAGCGTTGTTGCAGCACGATTTCGTGCTGAGGCGTTGAGGCATCACGCTTTCGTACTGGCCCGCATTCGCCTTACGAGGACGGCCGCTGAGCGCGGCCCTGTCCTCTCCGGCGAGTGCGGCCAAGGGAGCCTTTGCTGTTGCTCATTCCGCTGGCAGCGACCTACTTCTCACGCATCGGCCATCCGCTTGCTCGCGCGAGTTCTGCGCGGAGACGTGCGGTGATTTCTTTCGCGTCGCGTACTCCCTCAGCAGCGAAGTCGTACGTTCCGTGAATCCACAGTAACACCACCGGCGCTTTCGTCAGTGCGACGAGTGTGCCCGTTCCTTCAACAAATGGTGCAAGCACGCACGGTGGGCGCTCAATCTCGCCTTCCGGAAATACGCCCACCACGCCGCCGCCTTTCACGTGGCGCACCGCTTCGCGAAACATCACCGCGTCTGCTGCGGTGTAACTCACTGGCAACACGCGCAACTGACCCCAGAACCAACTGAACATCGGATGCATTTGTTCCGTTGCCATCATGAAACGCACGCGGCGCGGCACTGCAAATTGCATCAATGGCGGGTCAAGCCCGCTCGCATGATTTGCAACAATCACGAATCCACCCTCCGGCACCTTGAATCGATCAAATCCTTCCCACTTGGTGCGATGAATAAATCGTGCCAGCGGTCGTAGCAGCGCCTCGATCGCACCCATCGTTCCGCTCCACGCCAATCGATCGCCAGCCCGTGCACGCACAATGAATCCGGTCACCACCAAGAGGGTGACCGCTATCGCGATCAACGCGGTAACCGCCGCCACTGCCGCCGCAAACCACCACGCAATCTCCATGAGATCCATGGCGGGCGCGGCGGTTTCTGCAAAGAATCCTGTGGGTTCCGGCATCATGAGCCCAAGGTGTACCCGCAGCGGTCGCACTGATGCACCATCCGGTATCCTCCCGCAGGTTTGGGCACTGCACGCGGCCGCTCGCCGCCGCGCATACCCAGACGCGCGCACCGCTTTCCCCCGCCGGCCTCAGGGTCGGTCCCACACGATGCCACGTCGCACAGACATCCACACAATCCTGATCATCGGCTCTGGCCCCATTGTCATCGGCCAAGGCTGCGAGTTCGATTACTCCGGAACGCAAGCATGCAAAGCGCTCCATGAAGAGGGCTTCCGCGTCGTCCTGGTGAATTCCAATCCCGCGACGATCATGACCGATCCCGCGTTCAGTGATCGAACCTACATCGAGCCCATCACTCCCGAGGCCGTTGAAAAAATCATCATTCGCGAGAAGGAACTCGGCACACCGATCGATGCGCTGCTTCCAACGCTCGGCGGACAAACCGCACTCAACTGCGCATGCGCGCTCTGGGATGACGGCATCCTGCAGCGCCACGGCGTAGAGATGATCGGCGCTGACCGTGAAGTCATTCATCGCGCCGAAGATCGCGAAGCGTTCCGGCAGATCGTTGAAAAACTTGGTCTGCGCCAACCACTTTCGCGCACAGTCACCAATATTGAAGAGGCACGCGAATTCCTCAAGGAATGTGGCTTGCCAGCCATCTTGCGTCCAGCATTCACGCTCGGCGGTACCGGCGGCGGAATCGCCTACAACCTGGAAGAATTTGAAGAAACAGTGCGCCGCGGTTTGTCCGCCAGCATGATCGGCCAAGTGCTCATCGACAAGAGCGTGCTCGGCTGGAAGGAATACGAACTCGAAGTCGTGCGCGACCGCAAGGACAACTGCATCGTTGTCTGCGGCATCGAGAACATCGACCCGATGGGCGTGCACACCGGCGACAGCGTCACCGTCGCGCCAATCATGACGCTTTCTGACAAGGAATATCAACGAATGCGCGATGCGGCATTCGCCATCATGCGCGCCGTCGGCGTGCAAACCGGCGGCAGCAACGTGCAATTCGGCGTGTGCCCAGAGACCGGCGAGATGGTTGTCATCGAGATGAATCCGCGCGTCTCGCGCAGCTCCGCGCTCGCCTCAAAGGCAACCGGTTTCCCGATCGCGCGCATCGCCGCCAAGCTCGCGGTTGGTTACTCGCTCGATGAACTCACCAACGACATCACGGGAACCACCAGCGCCTGCTTCGAGCCATCGATTGATTACGTGGTGGTGAAGATGCCACGTTGGACGTTCGAGAAATTCCCCGAAGCGGACGAAACGCTCACCACGCAGATGAAGTCCGTCGGCGAAGCAATGGCCATTGGTCGCACCTTCAAAGAAGCCTTCCAAAAAGCGATTCGCAGCATGGAAGTCAAGCGTTTCGGGTTTGGCCTCGACAACAACGATCGCTGGCTAAAGCAACAACGCAACAACGCAAGTGCCGGACTTGCCGCCGCGTCCGCCGCCGCCGCTGGTAGCACCGCCACCGCCACCAGCTCAGAGACGAAAGTTCTCCGCCCCACCGAAGCCGCGTCCGCTGACTGGCCGATTCCCGAAGACACGCTCCTGCGCAAACTCGCGGTTCCAAGCCAGGGTCGCCTGTACTTTGTTCGCTACGCGCTCAAGATGGGTTGGAGCGTCGACCGCGTCTATCAGATCACCAAGATCGATCGCTGGTTCCTTCGTCAATTCGCCGAGCTCGTTGCATTTGAAGATCGCATCTTGGAAGCCAAGACGCTCGAAGGCTGCTCGCGCGATCTCATGTTCGCCGCCAAAAAGGCCGGTTACAGCGATGCACAACTAGCAAACGCTTGGCTCGGATCCATCACCCCAACCACCATTCTGCAAGTCCGCGCCGCGCGCAAAGCAATGGGCGTTGAGCCTGTCTTCAAACTCGTCGACACCTGCGCCGCAGAGTTCGAAGCCGCCACCCCGTACTACTACAGCACTTACGAAGAGCCGTATTTCGTAGATGGAAAGCGCATCACTGAAGATGAGACGCGCATCTCCGCCACTCCCAAGGTGATCATCCTTGGCGGCGGACCCAATCGCATCGGTCAAGGCATTGAGTTTGATTATTGCTGCTGTCAAGCCGCGTTCGCCGCTGATGAGATGGGTCTCGAAAGTGTGATGATCAACTCGAACCCGGAAACAGTCAGCACGGATTTCGATACCAGCGACCTCCTCTTCTTTGAACCGCTCACCCTTGAAGATGTACTCAATGTCGTTGAGCGTCTCAACGGCGGCGGCATTGATCGCACAGAGCGCTCCGGCGGAGTCATTGGTTGCATCGTGCAATTCGGCGGGCAAACTCCGCTCAATCTCGCGCACGGTTTAGTGACCGCTGGCGTTCCCATTGTCGGCACCAGTGTCGAAAGCATTGACCTTGCCGAAGATCGCGATCGATTCAAGGCAATTCTTGAAGAGCTCGGTCTGAATCAACCGCCTTCAGGCATCGCGCGCAGTCTTGATGAAGCAGTCACCGAAGCAACCCGCGTTGGCTACCCAGTGCTCGTGCGTCCGAGTTATGTTCTCGGCGGACGCGGCATGGAGATTTGCTTTGACGAGGCCGCCCTGCGTCGCTACATGACCACGGCCGTGAATGTCAGTGATCTCGCAAATGCGCCGGTTCTGATTGATTGTTTCCTCTCCGATGCCATTGAAGTTGACGTGGATGTTGTTGCTGACTTTGAGCCGCACGAATCAAGCCGTTCGAGCCAAGTGAAGCAGCGCAGCCCTCGTCCTCGTGCCGTGGTGTGTGGCGTGATGGAGCACATCGAAGAAGCCGGAATTCACTCCGGCGACAGTACATGCACAGTGCCGCCGTACAGTTTGCCGCCAAGCATCGTCAATCGAATTCGCGATCAAGCCCGCGCCCTTGCTGAGCGCTTGCGTGTGCGCGGTCTGATGAACGTGCAGATGGCCGTCAAGGACGAAATTGTCTACATCATTGAAGTCAATCCGCGCGCCTCGCGCACTGCGCCGTTTGTTTCCAAGGCAAAGGGAGTTTCCTGGGCGAACATCGCCGCCAAGGTGATGATGGGCGCTTCACTTGAAGAACTTGGAACGAAAGAAATTCCTGACACTGGCTTCTACGCAGTCAAAGAGAGCGTCTTCCCGTTCTCTAAATTCCCTGGTGTTGATGTAGTGCTCGGTCCAGAGATGCGTTCCACTGGCGAAGTGATGGGCGCGGATCGCAGCCTGCCCGTGGCATTCGCCAAGGCGCAGATGGCCGCCGGCGTCAAGCTTCCTACTTCTGGCAAAGTGTTCTTGAGCGTGCGCGATTCGGACAAACAACAGGCAGTCGAAGTAGCGCGCAGTCTTGCGAGCATGGGTTTCGAAGTGCTGTGCTCCGAAGGCACGGCGCGCATGTTGCACACCTACAGCGTGGCATGCACGACCATTCCCAAGATCGCCACCGGTCAGCGTCCCAATGTTGTTGACCTGATGTCCAATGGCCAAGTGCAACTGGTGATCAATACTCCCACCAAAAAGGGCGGAAATACTGACGAAGGTCGCATCCGCGCCCAAGCAGTGCGTGCGAATCTGCCCATCATCACCACCATCGCTGGCGCACGCGCTGCCGTTCAGGCAATCCAGGCGCTTCGCAGCGGCCACTGGCAGGTGTTCGCCATTCAGGACTACTTCCCGGCACTCGCCCGCAGCCGCGCTGAAGTGCCAACCACCGTCTGACCGCGCCTCCCTATACTTCCGCCTCTCATGCAGACCCTGACCGATTTCCTACCCGCGTGGCTTCCAACCGGCGCCTCGCTCGCCCAGCTGATCGCGAGCATCACCGTGGTTGCCCTTGCGCTCCACGTGATCCTCGGCGCATGCGCCTACACCATCTGGCTTGAACGCCGCCTCTCTGCTTGGATGCAAGACCGCGTTGGTCCAAATCGCGTGGGACCATTTGGTCTCTTGCAGCCGATCGCCGACGGCCTGAAGTTCTTCATGAAGGAGGACTACACGCCGAATCATGTTGATAAGGGCATGTTCACCATCGCGCCTGCGCTCTTGGCGATTCCATCGCTCATCGGTTTCGTGATCATTCCATGGGGCGGCATTCTTGATCTCTCCACGATTCCATTCCTTGGACTCACCGGCCAAGTGAAGATCGTTGGTGCGGATGTCAATATCGGTGTCGTCTATATGCTCGCCATCGCCAGCCTGTCGGTCTACGGCGTGGCAATTGGAAGTTGGGCATCGAACAACAAGTTTGCGTTTCTTGGTGGCCTGCGCGCTTCTGCTCAGATCATCAGTTACGAGATTCCCATGGGCGTCTGCATGCTCGCAGTCATCCTGATGTGCGGCAGTTTCACGCCAGGCGGAATCATTGCCGGTCAGCAGGCTCACGTTTGGAACATCTTCCAGCAGCCGCTCACGGCGATCCTCTTCTACGCGTGGGCGGAGACGAACCGCCTTCCGTTCGACCTTGCTGAGTGCGAAAGCGAGCTCGTTGGCGGCTATCACACTGAATATTCAAGCATGCGCTTTGCGCTGTTCTTCTTGGCTGAATACTTCAACATGATCGCGGGATCGGCACTGTTTGTGGTGCTCTTCCTGGGCGGTTGGAGCGTCAATCCATTCGGCGCATACTTGCATTGGGATCTGCCGCTCGTAGGCGGTCTGCCACTCATCGTCACGCAGATTGGCGTGATGGCGGGCAAGACATTCCTGGTTGTATCTCTGGGCATCGCACTGCGCTGGACGCTGCCGCGCTTCCGCTTCGATCAACTCATGCGTCTCGCGTGGGAGGGCATGATCCCGACCGCGCTTCTGATCCTCACATGCACTGCGGTGTTTGTGTACTTCGGTATCACGCAGTGGATGTGGGCGGGCAGTTTGCTGTGCCTCATGATCGTGTGGTTTGTTGGACCGCGCTTGCCGAAGAGTGCGAGTCCGAACGCGAAGATCGGGATGCTTGGGAGCCGCTTTAGTCCGGCTTGAGTTGGCTGTTCGAAGGCGCATTTCAAACTGGCGTTCGTACTGGCATCACGCCCGTTTACTGGCCCGCATTCGCCTTACGAGGACGGCCGCTGAGCGCGGCCCTGTCCTCTCCGGCGCCTGCGGCCAGATCAGCCGCTTTCAGACACTGGATTTCAGCGGCGCAGGCGGCGCATCTCGCCCACCCAGGCGCCGTATTCAATGGCTGCTTTGCGGCGTGCCGCTGCTGATGGCCATTTGGAACGGTCTGTGCCAAATGCCGTTTCCATTCGCCATGTCCAGTAGCGACCGCGGAGGCGGAAGCCCGTCTTGGCGCCCAAGAGGGCGAGATTCCAGATTCCGCGCAGAGCGTGCATCCGTGCAGACTATTCGCAGATGAGGGTCCCCACAATTGCCGTGGCGGAATTTCTGCGCAGCGCTTTGGCTGCATGTCGCAAATGCTTCACCGCTCGCTTCTACACTCGATCCTGCCAATGGCAAAGGTCAAGACCAGCTTCGTCTGTCGCGAGTGCGGCAATGTTCAACCAAAGTGGATGGGCAAGTGCCCGGACTGCGGCGCATGGGACGGATTGCAACGCTTCACCGAAGCGTCGGATATCGCATCTCGACCCGCTCACGGGGCACTTGAACTGCCCACAGATGTTGCCCCCACGCGAGGTAGTCGGCGCGCACAACCGATCGCGGAAGTGAAGCCGCATGATGTTCCACGAACGTCGACCGGCATTGCTGAATTTGATCGCGTCCTCGGCGGTGGGCTCGTCCCTGGCAGCGTCGCACTCATTGGTGGCGATCCAGGAATCGGTAAGAGCACGCTTCTCTTGCAAGCAGCCGCTGCGCTTGCCGGGCGTGGTCGTCGGGTTCTTTACGCCACCAGCGAAGAGAGCGCGGCGCAAGTCAAGATGCGCGCCGATCGCCTTGATGGAAGCACCGATGTTGTACGTGGGCAGAATTTGCTCCTCCTTGCAGAGCCAAATCTCGCCGTCATTGTGGAAGAGGCACGACGCATTGCTCCGGACCTTCTTGTGCTTGACTCCATCCAACTCGCTTATCGCGGTGATATTGATGCCATTCCGGGCAGCCTCGCGCAACTCCGCCGTTGTTGCCTTGATCTTGTGACGCTCGCAAAGACAAGTGGCACTGCAGTAGCCATCGTCGGTCATGTCACCAAGGACGGTGATCTTGCTGGTCCGAAGCTTCTTGAGCATCTCGTCGATGTAGTGCTCGCCTTCGAAGGTGACCGACACCATTCTTATCGCGTGGTGCGCGCGGTAAAGAATCGCTTCGGAAGCACTCAAGAGCTCGGCCTCTTTGAAATGACGGGTGCCGGTCTGATTGAAGTAGAGGAAGCGACCCTCGCCCCCGAAACAACGAGTAGTTCTTCCAGTGGATCCCCCGCCGCTGATTCCGCAAAGGGCAGGGCACTTTCTCGCCGCCCGGGTAGCGTGTTCGCCCCGGTGCTTGCCGGAACCCGCGTCCTTCTTGCCGAAATTCAGGCGCTCACCGCCACGGGATTCCTCGGCGCCGCCAAGCGCCGCGCGAGTGGTCTCGACAGTGCGCGCCTCGCCATGTTGATCGCCGTGCTTGAGAAACACGGTGGCCTCCGGCTCGGCGATCAAGACGTCTACGCATCAGCACTCGGCGGCATGCGAATCATTGAGCCAGCCGCCGATCTTGCAACTGCCCTCGCTATCGCCGGTGCGTTCTATGAACGCGGCGCCGGCGCAGCAACCGTTGCGCTCGGTGAGATCGCTCTGTCCGGCGAGGTCCGCGCCGTTCGCCAGATCGACCAGCGTGTACAAACCGCTGTACGGCGTGGTGCGCGGCTGCTCCTGGTGCCGGCCTCGCAGATTGATACCGCTCGTGCCGCGGCATCAGGCTCCGAAGTCGTGGCAGTCGGCCATCTTCAAGACGCCATTCAGCACCTCGCCTAAACACACAGGGAATCGTGGTTCATTGCGCGCGCCTAAGCGGGATGGGTACGCGGAGTGAACGGCGCCACGGTTTAGCGCCCATGCGGCTCGTTTGCACGCCGTCGCCGGTCGAGTCTTTTATGAAGATTCGGTTTCGCCAAATTTAATTTGCGTGAAGAATTGGTTCATATTCAGAATCAGTTCAGAAACGGTTAACCGGTCCGTTGCAGTATCTCAGGGCAATGCTGATTCACCCATTCTTGTCACTGTGGGGCCAGCATCGCAGGCCATTCCTAGACCAACCAAGAGGAGAAATCATGTCCAGCATCACCAGACTCGTCGGTACAGCATGTGTTGCAACTTTCACATTGAGCAATATTTCTCACGCCGTTAGCACGCCAAGTGCCGCTACCGCAGCTGGCGATGACGCCATGCAGCGCATGCAGGAGCAACTTGATGAACTCAAGCGTTCCAACGAGTCACAGGCGCAAGAGATCGATGCGCTGAAATCTCAGAACGGCGAGTCGTGGCTTACTGCACAGCGCGCCCAGCAGATTCGCGGCATTGTCACCGATGCACTCAGCGACTCTTCCACTCGCACGTCGTTCCAGAGTGATGGCGCTACCGCCGGCTACGACAAGAACTTCTTCATGGCGAGCGCGGACGGAAATTATCGCTTGAACATCGAAGGACAATTGCAGTCGCGGTTTGCGTACTCGTATCAGCCAAACAATGCGCTCACATCCGCGCAGCGGACTGGTAAAGGTGATATTCAGAACGAGTACGGATTCGAGCTGCGCCGCGTGAAATTGAACTTCTTCGGCCATGTCTTCGACCCGAGCTGGACCTATCGAATTCAGTTCGCCTATGAGCGTGATGGACAAAACTCAGGTCAGCCACTCAGCTTTGAAGATGTGTTTGTCCAGAAGGCACTCGGCGAGGGGTTTTTCGTCCGCATGGGTCAATGGAAGAACATCTTCAATGTCGAAGAGAACACGTCGAGCCGCACACAGCAATTCGCTGAGCGCTCCGTGGTGAATCAGTACTTCAGCACGAAGTTCACCCAAGGCATCTTGCTCGGTTGGGAGTCGGAAGACATTCGTGCCTACGGCTCGTACAACGACGGCGGTGGCAATCGCAATTTGGCTGAAGTGCAGGGCACTGGCAATCCCACGTCATTCGCATTTACTGGTCGCGCGGAGTACCGGCTCGATGGCGCATGGGGGCAATTCAAAGACATGCAGGGTTGGCGCGGTAGTCCGTTTGCGGCAATGATCGGTGCGGGTATGAACTGGCAGCGCGCTGGCGGCGTACCTCCAGCTGGCCGCAGGACTATTGGTAACGGACAATTGTCCCCAACCCAGACCAATGAAGTAACGCTGTTGACCTACACCGCAGACCTCAATCTGCGTGGCGACGGCTGGAGTTTTTGGACGGCATTTCTCGGCAATTATCTTTATAACGGCGGATCCACCGCGCGCGATCTTGGTGTTGAAGGCGCGCTCTCTTACGGCGCTGTCGCACAAGGCGGAGTGTTCGTAACTGATGCGCTCGAACTCATCGCTCGCTACGAGTATCTCGGGGTGGACTCTCATCAGAAGGCCTCATCAACGAACTCTGCTTTGAGCCAGCAATCGTTGAACATCGCCACGGTTGGCTTCAACTACTACTTCAACAAGAACGCAGTGAAGTTCACGCTTGATGGTGGATATGCGTTCAATGCCGTGCAGTTCTCCAATGGTTTGTTTGGCGAATCGATCGCGGGCGCCGACTGGCGAGCCACGAACACTGGCGAGGGAAACGGCGAAGTCGTCCTGCGTGCGCAGATGCAATTGTTGTTCTGAACCATACGGACTCGATTTCAACGTGTTGATGTGTGAGTCCAGCGGTCAATTGGCAAGAAATATTCTTCATTGTGCGACCCCGTCACCCAATATCGAAAGAAAGCCATAGAATTTCCCCTAAGTGTTTATGAGATTGTTATTTACGCAATGGCCGACCTGAATTTTGGCTTTATTCAATGAACTCTAGAAACGCCTTTATTGACCTCCCATGGCAGATTTTGACCAAATGGCAACACGCATCCCTTGACCTTGCTATGATTCGCCCTTCAACTAATCGGTTGCAGTTTGCCGATAGCGGTTGAGTCTCACGTCTGCCCACCGCGTTGGTGGGCGCCAAGATTTGGGAATTCGTCACTGGGTTTGTGGGTGAAATGTCAGAGCCCCGACCCGATACAAGGAGCGAACGCATATGAGTCTGACCAAGTTTGTTGGGCTCCTCGCGGGCTCGACCCTCACGCTCACGGGCGTGAGCTACGCAGCCGTCGAGGGGAACAATGACACCGCCACCCAGATTTCGGAGCTTAAGGCCGAAATCGCAGCCCTCAAAGGTAATCAGGGCGAACAGTGGCTCACCGAACAGCGCGCGGACCAGATCCGCGGCGTCGTCCAGGACGTCCTGGCCGATTCCAACACCCGCTCCAGCTTCCAGCAAGCTGGCGGCGCGACGGCCGGCTACAACAACGGCTTCTTCATCTCCAGCGCCGATGGCAACTACTCGCTGAAGATCAACGCCCTTGAGCAGGTTCGTTTCGTTTGGAACAACACCTACCAAGACACGAAGGACCAGAACTCCTGGGGCTTCGAAAACCGCCGCACGCAGGCCTTCTTCTCGGGCAACGTTGTTGACCCAAGTTGGAAGTACCTGGTCGGTATTGCCTACGACGCCCAGAATGATCCATACAGCGCAGACGCCGGGAATTTCGGCCTGTACTACGCGATGGTCACCAAGACCTTTGGCGACGGTTTCTCCGTCTCCGTCGGTCAGATGAACGTCCCGTTCACTGTTGAAAGCAATCTCTTCAACGCCGGTTCCACCCAAATGGGTGACTACTCGATCTTCGAGTACATGTTCGGTGCAGGCCAACAGGTCGGCGCCATGGCGAAGCTTGAGAAGGATGCATTCCGCGTCTCGGGTGGTTGGTACAACATGGTGCAGACCGATGCGTCCGGTACTGTTGGTCAGTCGTGGAATAACGACAACAACCAGAGCATCGCTGTTGCAGGACGCGCTGAGTACAAGGTTGCCGGTACCTGGGATCAGTTCTCTAAGGAGAGCAGTTTCAAGGGCGAGGAGTTTGGTCTCCTCATCGGCGGCGGACTCATCTGGCAGAACGGTCGTAATCAAAACGACGCTTCCTTCCAATCCAATCCGCTCGGCCTCACTGCCGATGCGCAGGCGAAGTTCGGTGGCTTCAACCTGATTGGTCAATTCCTGTGGCAGGATGGCTACCCAGGCGAGGATTCATCGTCAAGCGTTTGGGGCTTCAACGTTCAGGGTGGCGCATTCGTCACCGAAGATCTTGAAGTGTTCGGCGCGTGGGCTTACGCAGATACGTCTGTGACCACCAACTACCTCCAGACTGGTGCAAACTGGTACTTCGCGAAGAACTCGATCAAGGCAACTGTCATGGGAATCATCCCGTTGAACAGCGATGCTGCGAACTCGGGCAACCTCCGTGGTTTCGAGGGTGGCGTTGGTCTCTCCGACAGCCAGAACAACTTCTCGCTCGTCTGCCAGCTCCAGGTCATGTTCTGATCCTTCGGGATCGACTCAACCTGCAGCCCAGCTGCGACAATGTAAAACTTCCATCGGACCCGGCTTCGGCCGGGTCCGATGTGTTTTTGTCTCAGTCGCCTCCACCGCACATGGCCACCACCCTCGTCCTTCTCTTGGGATCCGCGCTGGGAATCATTGACCATCCAGTCAATGCAACACCGGTCAGCGTGAGTACCGACGTGACTGGCATGGACGCCGACCTCGCTGCCATGCGCGCCGACCTGGCAGCTCTCCGCCGTGAGCAAGGCGAAGCGTGGCTTTCGACTCAACGCGCGTCTGAGATACGGTCACTGGTGTCCGACGTGCTCGCCGACTCGTCCACGCGTACGCAGTGCGCCGAATCTGGCAGCGCGCTCGTGAGCGGATACGCCACAGACCGCGGTTTCTACCTCGGCACCGTTGACGGCGAGCAGACCGCGCGTGTGTTCGGCTTTATGCAGGTTCGCTTTGTTTGGAACCAAGGCTACGACGCCGCCGAACGTGATCCATCCTCAAATTCTGTGTGGGGCGCAGAGGTTCGGCGCGCGCAGCTCTTTGCAACCGGAAATCTTGCCGGTCCATCGCTGACCTGGCTGATCGGCGTGGCCTTTGGTGCGGCACAGGATCCGGTGGACTTCCAAGATGTTCGGTTGGATCCCGCATCGATTGATGACCCATCACCCACCGTGAGTTACCTCAATGTCACTAAGCAACTCGGTAGTGGTTGGTACGCGCAGATCGGCAACATATTCACTCCGTACACCTACGAAAGTCACCTATTTAGCACGGCAGAAACACAGATGGGCGAGTGCTCCATGTTGGAGTGGCTGTTCACCGCAGGCTTCACTACTGGTGTCAGCCTTGGATATGACGGCGACGCCATTCACTGGCAGTGCTGCTACGGCGATCAGATTGGCACCGCGCCATCTTCATGGAATTCAACAAGCAATCAGAGCCTTGCGTTCGCGAGTCGCGTGAACTGGAAACTCTGTGGAGATTGGGAGCAGTACGCATACGAATCAAGTTTCCGAGGTCAGGAGTTCGGCGCATTTCTTGGCGCTGGCGTTCGATGGCAGAACGGTCGCGCGGATAATCCAGCGGCCACGGACGGAACTAACCCGCTTGGATTCACCGGCGACGCTACGTTCATGTTTGGTGGTGCCAACATTCTTGTTCAGGGCGTTTGGGTGGACCAATGGGCATCTCGTGACGAGGCTGCGTGGGGCGGGTTGCTGCAGGGCGGGTTCTTCCTCGCCGACTCACTCGAAGCGTTCGGCAACTGGACCATTGCAAGCACCGACGGCACTCAGCAGTACGTCACTGTTGGCATGAACTGGTATGCGGATAAACGAGCGCTGAAAGTCACGGCACTCGTGATTGCCCCCGTGGATGGCGGGCAGCCAGCGCTGACCTCCGCCGTCCTGCCGCCGCAAGGCTTGGGGGGTGGGTCAAATCCCAACAACAACATGAGCCTTTCGCTACAGATTCAGGCGGCATTTTGAGGCCTGCTCACCGGTTCGTGATGAGGTAGGTGGTGTCGGGGTCAGAGAATCGCCTACTTTGGCTTGATTTGTCGCTCTTGCTGCAGGGGGCGCCCCCGCCCGTCCGATGAAACCTGTGCGATAGGATTCGTACTTCATGGCTCGAAATGTGGGATATCTCTTTGCCGCTTGCTCCGCCGCGATCGCCCTCGCCGGTGGTTCTCACGCATGGAGCCAAGCGCCCGCAACGGTAGATCCAGGTGCCGCCGGAGATGTGCTTGCGCGTCCGGCTCCCGGAGTTGATGAGCTCATGAAGCGCCTCGAGACTCTCGAAGATCGCAACCGCGAGTTGGAAACCCGCGTCACTGATCTCAATCGTCAACAAGGGGAAGAGTGGCTCGGCGAACAACGCGCCGGACAGATTCGCGACATCGTCCGTGACGTTCTTGCTGATAGTGACCAGCGCACGAGCCTTCAGGGCAGCGGAATGACCGCCGGCTGGAACGACGGTTTCTTCCTGGCCAGCGCCGACGGAAGATTCCGAATGAACCTCGGTGGGTTCATACAGAACAGATTTACTTCGAGCACTATTCGTACTGGGTCATACAACAGCGCAAATGCGGCACAGCAAGCGGTCTTTGATCGCAAAGAAACCCGCTACGGTTTCAATGTTCCAGATTTACAGGTCTGGGCCGATGGCCACGTCTTTAGTCGCGACTTCCAGTACATGGTCAAGGCGCGTTTCTTCGAACAGGTCACCACCAACATCAATAAGGGTGACACGTCGGGTAACAGTGGCCCACAGTCGTCCGCGATCGCCGGCGGCCCAGATTTCAGCCAAGTCGAGTTGCTCGACGCATGGATTCGCATCAACCTCGATGACAATTGGTCAGTGCGCACCGGTCAATACCGCTCGCCGTTCTCGCGTGGATTCTTGGTGCTTGAGCAGTACCAAATGTCGTCTGCGCGTTCAGTAGTGGACTTCCACTATGCGCTGGGCTACACGCAGGGCATTGAGCTTGAATACACCAACGATGAATTCCGCTCACGAACTTCCATTGACAGCGGTGCGCAGGACAACATACTTGGCGATGTGAATGCGACGTACGGCGGCAATGGTTACAAGCTTTGGCCGACGGGTAGCTTTGGTAGTCAGAACGCTCAGTTCTGGACACAGAGTGCGTCGTACAGCGTGACTCACCGCTTTGATTGGAAACCAGCTGGCAGCTGGGATCAATTCCGCAGTTACACCAGCCCGTCGATGGAGACCTTCGGATTCCTGACTGGCTTGGGTTTGCACTATCAGAACTCGCGTGGCTACCAAGCGAACGAAGACACTCCCGGCACTAAGAACCCGGATTCGCAGTGGTTCACCGCCACTGTTGATGCGCAAGCGAATTTCGGCGGGGCCTCTGTGTACGGCGCGGTCTTCTACAACTACGTCAACGCCCCAGCGGCACTGCAGCCGACGTTCGGCGACTCGCAAGACAATGTTCAGTATGACATGGGCACGCTCAACATCATTGCGGCGCAACTGCAAGGCTCGTTGTACATCATGCCCAAGGCCGAGTTGTTTGGCCGTTATGAGTTTGCCTACATTGACGGCGGCACAAGCGCCTTGAACAGCATCAATCCAGAGATCGCAAATCCGGATCCGCTGAATCTGCTAACTATTGGTGTTAACTATTACCTCGATGGGCAGGATTTGAAGTGGACCACTGATCTTGGTTGGGCGATTACCGCGGTGAATCCATTGTTCTCCGATGTGAATGCCGGTTGGCGTCCATCGCGGAGCGACGAGATTGTCTTCCGCACCCAGCTGCAGTTGATTTTCTAATCAAGAATTCCAAGGGCAACGACGGGCGCCCCTCGGAAGGGTGCGCGGTCGCGTTACTTATGCCATAGTCCGCCCCTATTCCTGACTCGGACGGGAGCGCGGATTCCCTATGATTCATGCCCTATGCCATTGGTTTACCGCGTCGAAGTTCGCCCCAAGTCCGGTCAGTCCGACCCCCGCGCGGAAGCCGTGATTGGGCAGGCCACGGCGCTCGGTCTTGCGGCCATTCCAACCGCTGCCCAGCATTCCTCTGTGTACTTACTTGCCGGAGAAGTCTCCGAAGCAGACGTCCGCCGCATCGCCAACGAATTGCTTGCAGACCCAGTCACTCAACGCGCTGAGGTGCAGCCGCGTGGGTTTGCAGCGCGGCGCCTCGATGCAATGGTGGAGATTCACCCGCTGCCCGGCGTTACCGATCCAGCCGCGGAAAGCGTTGAGTCTGCGGTGCGGGCGATGTTTGGAACCGCGGTCCACGTGCGAACCGGCGACCGGTATGACCTTGCTGGAATCAATCAACTTGGCGCGATCACCATCGGTGAACGGGTGCTTGCTAATCCAGTGATTCATGGTGTGCATGCTGAGCCATGGCATCCAGAAAGTTTTCCGGCTGGCCATGGTTACACGCTGCGCATTGTGGAAATTCCACTTCGCGATCTTGGTGATGCAGCACTTGAGAAATTGAGCCGCGAGGCGCACCTCTTTCTATCGCTTCCGGAGATGCAGGCCATTCAAGCGGAGTACCGACGCTTGGGTCGAGAGCCGCGCGAAATTGAATTGGAAACACTCGCGCAGACCTGGAGCGAACACTGCGTACACAAGACGTTGAAGAGCACAGTGCACTATCGCGAGGCGAACCTCGGCGCTGGGCAATACTCCCTGCAGTCAGGGACGCGGCTCGTTGATCCAGTTTCGACCACGGGTCATTCCAAGGCTCCTCATGCAGCCGTCACAATGCGACCAGGTCACACATGTGAAGCCGATGGTGCAGTCACCATCAAGAACCTGCTGAAGAGCACTGTGGCAGCAGGAACTTTCGAGCTGATTGATGAGCACAATCCCGATCGCATCGATTGGTGCCTCTCCGTATTCGTAGACAATTCAGGTGTCATCGCCTTTGATGATCGCCATGCGGTCTGTTTCAAGTGTGAGACCCACAATCGACCGAGCGCCATTGAGCCATACGGCGGCGCGGCCACGGGCATTGGAGGTTGCATTCGCGACATCATGGGCACTGGCCTTGGCGCGAAGCCGATTGCTGCTACTGATGTCTTCTGCGTTGCACCGCTCGATGGGACGGAAGTTCCGACGGGCTGCCTGCCGCCGCGGCGAATTCTCACCCAGGTGGTTGCTGGGGTGCGCGATTACGGCAATCGCATGGGCATTCCAACCGTGAACGGCGCGGTGTGGTTTGACGAGCGCTATGTTGGAAATCCGTTGGTCTATTGCGGCGTGATTGGTGTCATGCCGCGCACGATGGTCAAGGGTGTCACGCTGCGCGGCGATCGCATTGTGGCAATCGGTGGCCGTACCGGGCGCGACGGCATTCACGGCGCCACGTTCTCAAGCGCGGAGGTGGAGCATGGCCACTCGAGTGAATTTAGCCATGCTGTGCAGATCGGCAATGCGATCACCGAGAAGAAGATGCTCGACGCCATGCTCGCGGCGCGCGATCAGTCGGATGGACCGCTGTACAGCGGAACCACGGACTGCGGCGCGGGCGGATTCTCAAGCGCCGTTGGAGAGATGGGCAAGGACGTCGGCGCGACAGTCAATCTTGAATGCGCGCCAGTGAAGTACGACGGCCTGAGTCCCACTG
>JAPLMU010000007.1 GCA_026386795.1 Planctomycetota bacterium | reverse complement strand
CGATGTTCGAATTTGGGCGATCAATCAGAACGAGCATCGTGCGGGAATTTTGTGGCGAACCATTGCGCCTGCACCCGCAGTGAATGATGCAGTGCGGATTGCGGCGGAGTGCGCGGTGCGCGCGGCAATGGACGCGCTTGGGCACGTTGGTGTGTTGACTATTGAATTCTTTGTAACGACAGATGGACTTGTCGCTAATGAGATGGCGCCGCGCGTGCACAACTCTGGTCACTGGACCATTGATGGCGCAGTGACAAGCCAATTTGAGAATCATGTGCGCGCGGTAACTGACGAGCCGCTTGGTTCGACAGATGCGCGCGGGGTAAGTGGAATGGTGAACATCATCGGCATCATGCCGGATCGTGAAGACATTCTTTCGGTGCCCGGCGCACGCCTTCACGATTACGGAAAGTCGCCGCGGCCGGGACGAAAGTTGGCACACGTAAATGTTTGTGCGGGAGACGAGCGAATCCGCGATGCACAAATGCGCGTCCTTGAGGATTTGATCCGGCGCGCGACGCAAGATGTGCCAGCCGAACGCGATCAAGCAGTCGGAAATGCCTAAAAATTTGGGGAAGCCGGGTGGCTGTAGTACTTACTTCACCTCTGCCTGCGATGATGCGTGCACATGAGATTCACTACGACTCGCCTTCCAGATGGTCCGTCGCTGATGCTTGCACTCGCAGAGCACGTGTGGTCATCAACCGCGGCACGCGATGGAATTGTGGATCTGTCCGATGCGCTGGTGATGGTGCCTGCATCTCGGGCGATCCGCGCATTTGAGCGGCATCTCATCACACTTGCGGCGGAGAATGGGAACGCGTTTGTATCGCCGCGGGTTGTGACGCCAGCGGGACTAGCGTCACGGTTTGTGGTTCCTTCGGCAACCGTGCTTGGCGCGCTTGGTGTTCAGTTGGCATGGCGAAACGCAATCATCAGCGCCGAAGCGCGTGTGATATCAGCGTTATCGCCAGGTGGAATTGATGCCATTCCCGGAGCACCACTTGAACCAGCGAGCATTGATGCGTTAGCGGTGCGCATAGCCGCATTGCATCGTGATGTGACGAGTGCTTGTTCTGATTTCGTCAGCGTGGCCGCGGAACTGCGTGCCACTATGCCGGAGTTGGATCTTGGTCGTTGGAAAGCACTGCTTGCGCTGGAGAAAGTCTGGCGAAATGCGCTCGAGCGCGAGCAGTCAATTGATGAGGCGAGTGCAACACGCGCGGCGTGCAAGGCGGGTGCGTTGCACGCGGGCGGAATCGGTCGCATCTACGTGCTCCTTGCTGATCCGGAACGGATTCAGCGGGAACTGCTCGTTGCACTTGCGGCGCGGGGTATTGCGGTTTCTGTGTTGGTGCATGGCACGGAATCGGAATTACCGGCGCCTCTCGATGGTGATGGATTTCCAGAGCACGCGGCGTGGGCGCGAGCCGCTGTTGTGGTTCCGGAGGACATCATCATGCTTGCTGATACGCCGGCAGATCAGGCTGCGGCAGTGCTCGACGCGATTGCCGCGATGGCTGCTCCTCGGCGGAGTTGTGACATAGCGATTGCTGTTCCTGATGATGGCGTGGCGGCGCAGGTCGCGTCGCTGTTGCCGGCGTGCGGCGTTGCGGTGAATCCATTGCCTTCGCGCACGGCAGCTGATGGACCACTTGGAATGTTGCTGTCGGCGGTTGCGGATCACCTCAGCATGCGGTCTTGTGCGACGCTTGGAGTTTTGGCGCGTCATCCGGAAGTGGAATCTTGGCTTGTTCGGAAGGGTTGTGCGCGTCCAGTAGCGAATGTTTCCGAATTTGCATCATCAAGCGGTGCGGACACATTGCCGGAGCGCATTGAATCGGGCAGCGGAGCAAATGACCGTGTCGCTGAAGCACTCGATCACATTGATACGTTGCTCTCGCCGCTTCGGAAATCAAAGTCAGTCTCGCAAGCGATCGCTGCGCTTCGTCGTGTTCTCACTGCGGTTTCGAATGACGCATCACTCGCAGGTCGTGAATCTGCGAGGGCATTTCACGCAGCAGCCGAAGAGCTGCTCGCGGTGCCGACCCGCTTCACGGATTGCCTTGACCCTGCTCAAATCCTTGTGCTTCTTCGCCAAGCCATGTCTGCTGCAGTGCTCGCTACCGACGGAACTGACGATGGAGTGGAGTTGATGCAATGGCTCGATGCAGGCATCGATGACGCACCCGACATGGTGTTGACCGGGATGAATGATGGAATTGTGCCAGGAGGTATGGAGATTGATCCGTGGCTCCCGGATTCCGTTCGATCGCGCCTTGGAATGCCCTGCGCCATGAGGCGGCAGGCGCGCGACGCGTGGATCCTGCACGCGCTCCTTTCGCGGAAGCGGTTTATCCGGCTCGTGACTGGACGGACACAGATGGCCGGCGATCCGCTGCAGCCATCGCGGTTGCTGCTTGGGCTTCATGGTGAGGCACTTGCTCGTCGTATGGCATGGATTGGTGATCCGAAGTCGCCGCGTTCATCGGCGGCGCGCTGGACCAAAGTTGCCGCAACCGATGGGCAATTTTCGGTGAATTTAGTTCCCGCTGGGGTGAGTGAAATCAAGTCGATCAGCGTCACGGCGTTTCGCGACTATCTGAAATGTCCGGCACTGTTCCGCCTGAAACGTGATCCGCGCTTGCTTCTGGATGGGGCGGATGACGGCACGGTGGAACTCGATGCGCTGGGATTTGGAAATCTTGTGCATGCCGCACTTCAGGCGTGGGGTCGTGATGAGGAGCAGCGCACGATGGCCGGCGAGCCAGCGACGCTTGACGTCACTGTCATTGAGCAGCGCGTTCATGCGGCGCTTGATGGAATTCGAAATCGCGATTACCCAGAGTCAATTCGGGGGGCGTATGTGGTGCAGTTTGCGTTGGCGCGGGCGCGGTTGTCGGCGTTTGCGCGAGTGCAGGCGGCTTGGGCTGCCGATGGGTGGCAGGTTGTCCATTCTGAACTTTCGTTTGCGATGCGACCACGCGATGAGCATGGTCGAGCGGCGCCGGTCATTGGCAAATCGGGCCTGTACTTGCAAGGTCGGATTGATCGCGTTGATGTGCACCCAGAGCGTGGATACGCCGCGCTCGACTACAAGACTTCATTGAAGCCGAATGACCCGGAAACGGAACACCGCAAGCCGCAGGGGCGCTGGGTGGATTTGCAGTTGCCGTTGTACGCCGTCTTGCTTCGCTCCGTGGGGATCACAGTTCCTGCTACGAATCTTGGATACTTTGCGTTGCCATCCAATCCGGCGGATACCGCGGTGTTGCTGGCTTCTGATTGGAATGACGCGTTTCTTGGCGAAGCAGAGGCGGAGGCTGAACGCATCGCGGCGGAAGTTGCAGCGGGTCAATTCACTCGTGATCCAGACTATGAACCTAGTCCGGATGATCCATTAGCTCCCGTGTACGGCGTTGGCATGCGTGGAATGCGCGGGGAGGTGATGTCATGATTACTCGTTCCGTCGTCATTGCAAACGCTGGTAGTGGTAAGACGTACTTGCTTGCCAATCGTCTCATTCGATGGATGATTGAGGAACGGCGCGCAACAAAGAGCGCTTCGCCTGATCG
>JAPLMU010000191.1 GCA_026386795.1 Planctomycetota bacterium | reverse complement strand
GGCAACCGCGCACGCTGCTGCGGCGGCGTGTCGCATGCCGCTGTGGCGCTACTTGGGTGGCGCGGGCGCACGACGCCTGCCAGCCCCGATGCTCAACATCATTAATGGTGGCAAGCATGCGGACAACAGCGTCGACTTCCAAGAGTTCATGATTCAGCCGTTTGGTTTCAGCAACTTCCACGATGCCATGCGCGCCGGTGTTGAGTGCTATCACACGCTGCGCAAGGTGCTGCACGACAAGGGACTCTCCACGGCCGTTGGCGACGAAGGTGGCTTTGCGCCGAATCTTCCGTCAAATGAGGCTGCATGTGAAGTGATTGCGGAAGCGGTCAAGAAGGCTGGATATGACCTTGGTCGGCAGATTGCTATCTGCCTTGACCCCGCTATGAGTGAGCTTGCCAATGAGGCGAAGGCTGTGAAGAAGAAGGGTTACCGCTTCTTTAAGAGTGACCCCAAGCGCGTTGCTTCCAGTGATGACATGATTGCCATGTGGGAGAAGTGGTGCAAGAAGTGGCCGATTCGTTCGCTGGAAGATGGCCTCGCTGAGGATGATTGGAAGGGCTGGAAGAGCTTGACGCAATCGCTTGGCAGCACCGTGCAGTTGGTCGGTGACGATTTGTTTGTCACCAATCCGGAGTTCTTGGCGCGCGGGATCAAAGAAGGTTGTGCGAATGCGATTCTGGTGAAGGTGAATCAGATTGGCACGCTTACTGAGACGTTCGACGCCGTGAACATGGCAACACGGAACGGCTACCGCGTGATCATGTCGCATCGCTCCGGCGAGACGGAGGACACCACCATTGCCGACCTCGCAGTGGCTACCAACTGCGGGCAGATCAAGACTGGAGCGCCGGCGCGGACGGATCGCACTGCGAAGTACAACCAATTGTTGCGGATCGCGGAAGACTTGGGCGAGTGTGCGGTGTTTGGAATCGCGGCGCCGTGAGTTGACGGTTGGTTGCGCGATCGTGGACGCGGGAGCAGCGTTTATGAGTGATGTTTCATGACGGTAACCCCCGCGCGCCAGCCTTCGTTCGCTCTTGGACGCTTGGGCGATCTGTGGATTGTCTTAGGAACTGATCGCCCGCTCTATGCAGGCGCGATTGCCGTGCAGGCGTTGGCAGCGACATTCTCATACGTGGTGCCGCTGGTTCCGCAGGCTGTGATTGACGGCGTGTTCTCCGCGCCGGGAACGCGCATGGGGGCCATGAGTGCGTGGATCATTGAGAAGCTGGGCGGCGCGGATGTGGTGCGTGCGGATCTCTGGAAGCCGGGGGTAGTGATTGCGGTGGCGGCGGTGGCCGCTGGGCTCTTAAACGTCTTGCGCGGATGGATGACGGCGCGTGCGGCACAGCGCAGCGTGCGGCGACTACGCGAGCGTGTTCATGCGCGACTAGTGCGTCTACCGGTGCCCTTCTTTGATGCAAATGAAAGTGGCGATTTGCTGCAGCGCGCCACCAGTGATGTGGACACTGTGCAGAATGTGCTTGCCAATCAGATTGCGGAAATGGGGAGAGCGATACTGCTGTTGCTCATTGCGATACCGCTGATGTTTGCCATCGATTGGCGCATGGCGATTGCGTCCACTGTGTTGGCGATTCCAGTGGTTGCTTTCGCTGGTCTGTACTTCCGCACGGTAAGTGATCGCTTCCGCACGAAAGATGAGGCCGAGGGGCGCCTGACCGCGAAAGCGCAGGAGAACATTGCCGGTATTCGTGTGGTGCGCGCGTTTGGGCGGCAATCGTTTGAACGCGCGGAGTTCCGTGAGCGGAACGCGGCGCATCGCGATGCAGATATTCGCTTGTTTGACGGACTTTCGCAGTTCTGGGCGTTGAGTGATGTGACGTGCTTGGCGCAGATTCTGTTGGTGTTGGTGGTTGGACTCACGCTGGTGTCGAGCGGTTCGCTTGGCGCGGGTGAGTTCTTCTTCTTCCTGTTTGCAACCAATATGTACATCTGGCCGATTCGGCACTTGGGGCGCATGCTTGCTGACTTGGGCAAGGCGGCGGTGGCTATTGAACGGCTGCATGCCATCATGGATCCAGCGGCGGAAAATGCGGGGGATGAGGTGCGGAGTGAGGCGCGTGGTGAGACCGCGGGCGGTGCGCGGCGTTCGGCGAGTGGCACCGGTCCGGCGCACGCGGTGCTGCCGGTTGGTGGCATTCGATTCGAGGGCGTGCGGTTTGCCTATCCACGCGGAAACACGGTGCTTGATGGGGTGGACCTCACGGTGGGTGCAGGAGAAACCGTCGCCATCATGGGGCCGAGCGGATGTGGCAAGTCAACGCTTGCTGCCCTACTGTTGCGATTCCATGAGCCGACATCGGGGCGCATCACAATCGGCGGGACGGACATTCGCTCACTGGACCGTTCGCTGCTCCGATCGCGCATTGCCAGCGTGTTGCAGCCGCCGTTTCTGTACTCACGATCGATCCGTGAGAATGTGGCGATTGTGCGCCCGGAACTGCCGGTGGCGGCGATTGCCGAAGCGGCAGATTCTGCGGCAATTCATGACTCAGTCTTGCGTTTCCAGCGCGGCTGGGAGACCGTGATCGGCGAGCGCGGCATCACCCTTTCCGGCGGGCAACGACAGCGGCTTGCCATTGCGCGCGCCTTGGTGCGCGACGCGGACATTCTGCTGCTGGATGACGCGTTGAGCGCGGTTGATGGCGAGACCGAGCGGCGCATCTTGAACGCCATGCGCGCGCGGCGCGGGCGGGTGCCGACCATTGTCATTGCACATCGGCTTTCGACACTTGCAGAAGCCGATCGCATTGTGGTGATGGAACACGGCCGTGTGACGGATCAGGGAACGCACGTAGAACTGATTGCGCGCGATGGTTTGTACAAACGCTTGTGGGCGATTCAGGCGGAACTTGAAGATGAAGAGCGCGTCGCGGTGGCGAGTGACGGGGAGGTGCCGCGATGAATGAAGTTCATGATGATTTGGACGCACCGGCACCGGGATCGATCTCATTGGGTTTATGGAAGCGGATCATTGGCACTGCATTAGAAGATCGACGTTCCGCAGTGCAATTAGTTGGCGGCGGCATCGGTATCGCCGCGATTGAATCGGGTTTATGGAAGCGGATCATTGGCACTGCATTAGAAGATCGACGTTCCGCAGTGCAATTAGTTGGCGGCGGCATCGGTATCGCCGCGATTGAATCGGCGCGGCCACTCTTGAACGCGGCCATGATTGATGAGGCGATTGCACATGGAATGGGCGAGCGATTCATGTGGCTGGCGGGCGCGTGGGCGGTGCTGGCATTGTGCTTTGGCGCAGGGGTATTCCTCTTTATCCGCGCCGCTGGTCGAATCAGCGCGGGACTGGCGTTCACGCTGCGCGAGCGAGCGTTTGCGCGGCTCCAGGAGCTGCAATTTGGCTACTTTGACCGCCGCCCCACCGGATGGTTGGTCTCGCGGGTCACCTCCGACTGCGGCAAGGTGAGTGGCATTGCTCCGTGGGTGATTCTTGACACTTTTTGGGCCACCACCATTGTGAGTGGCAGCGCGGCGTGCATGCTTTGGCTTGATTGGCGGGTGGCGTTGTGGATGATCCTGCTGCTTCCCATGCTGGCCGCGCTAGCGGTGCTCTTTCAATCGCGACTTCTAAAGAGTTCACGGTTGGTGCGGCGGACAAATTCACGCATCACGGCGTTTCTCTCTGAAGGCATTGCTGGCGTGCGGACCACAAAGAGTCTTGCGCGCGAAGATGCTGCGGACGAAGAATTTGCTGTGCTTACTACGGAAATGGAAGTGCATTCCATGCGGAATTCATTCCAGTCCGCAGTGTTTGTGCCGGTGGTGACTAGCGCTTCGTTCCTTGGTGTGGCAATCGCCTTGTGGCGCGGCGGACTGCGCGTTGAGACGGGCGAGATGTCGCCCGGAACACTGGTCGCATTGATGCAGTACGCCCTCCTCTTCACGTGGCCGATCATTGATGTTTCGCAGCGAGTGGTTGACTTGCTGTCCGCGCAGGCGGCAGCGGAGCGAGTGCAGTCACTCATTGATACGGTGCCAACGATTCATGACTCGGAAGCGGTGCGTGCGCAGGCTGATGATTTCAGTGCCGCGCGAATCACGCGCATCACCTTTGAGAACGTCAGCTTTGAATATGTGGCTGGTGAGCCGGTACTGAGTGATTTCAGCCTGGAAGCGCGGGTTGGTGACACCATTGCGTTCGTCGGTCCAACCGGGGCTGGAAAGTCCACGGTGGTG
>JAPLMU010000153.1 GCA_026386795.1 Planctomycetota bacterium | reverse complement strand
TGCGGCCAGGGGTGGCGTTTTCCAAACCGGCGTTTGTACTGGCCCGCAATCGCCTTACGAGGACGGCGGCTGAGCGCGGCCCTGTCCTCTCCGGCGAGTGCGGCCAGGGGATGGATTTCAAACCGGCCACGGGGTGGCGGGGTCCAAACTGTGCGTGCGGATACCTTCGGCGTGCTATTTGGCCTGGGTTTCCGGCTGCATCACATTTGGGCTCGGCGGTGGATAGTCAGCCAACCGAATAGTGCGGAACCACTTGATCGTGCGCGGAATTCCTTCCTCGATATTGATCTTAGAATCCCATCCGAGCTCCCGCTTGGCAAGCGAAATGTCCGGCTGCCGCTGCAATGGATCATCCATCGGCAGTGGTCGGTGCTCTATCTGTGCAGTGCAACCAGCGTCGCGTGCCACCGCATGCGCTAACTCGAGCATGGTGAATTCGTGCGGATTGCCCATGTTCACCGGACCCGTGAATTCCTCGCGCGAATCCATCATCAGGCGGAATCCTGCAATCAAGTCATCCACGTAACAGAACGAGCGCGTTTGCGATCCATCCCCGAAGATCGTCAACGCCTCGCCACCAACCGCTTGGCGAATGAAATTGCTGACCACGCGCCCGTCGTACGGATGCATGCGCGGCCCGTATGTATTGAAGATTCGCACCACCTTGATGGATGTCCCATACATGCGGCGGTAATCAAAGCACAGTGTTTCTGCAGCGCGCTTGCCCTCGTCGTAACACGCGCGCGGTCCAATCGGATTGACATTGCCGCGGTATGACTCCGGCTGCGGATGCACCTCCGGATCGCCGTACACCTCGCTCGTTGAAGCATGCAAGAGCCGCGCCCCCGTGCGATGCGCCAGCTGCAGCGAATGCAGAGCGCCAAGCACCGAAGTCATCATCGTCTTCACCGGCTCATAGCGATAATGCCCAGGAGCGGCCGGGCATGCCATGTTCCAGATGTAATCAACATCAAAATCAAACGGATGAACGACATCGTGATGCACGAAGGTAAATCCGCGCTTCCCCTCAAGATGGGAAATGTTCTGCCGATTCCCCGTGAACAAGTTGTCGAGGCAGATCACGCTGTGTCCAGACGCAATCAACGAGTCGCAGAGATGCGATCCAAGAAATCCGGCACCACCTGTGACCAATGATCGGGGCATTCCGCGAGTGTATGCGCTTTCCCGCCGCAAACGCCTTGACCGCCAGCCCCCGCACGGCGAACATTCACATTCATGCAACGAACCCGCCTCGTCCTTGGAGCAATGACCGGCACGAGTATCGATGGCATCGATCTCGCCGTTGCCCGCATAGAAGGCTCTGGCCTCGCCATGCGCGCGACACTGGTGGCGGAACGCTCTGCCCCACTCGGACCCCTTGCTGAACGACTTCGCGCCGCAGCGAACCAACATCCAATGTCAGCCGGCGAATTCGCCGCGATCGCACGCGACCTCGGCGTCCTGCACGCGCGCGAGTCCGTCGAACTGCTTCGCACCGCCAGTATCTCCCGCGTTGACCTTGCAGCGTTGCACGGCCAGACCGTCTTTCATCGCCCGCCGGAAAGCTGGCAACTGCTGAACGCACATCCCGTTGCACTCGCACTCGGCTGCGATGTGGTGTTCGACCTCCGCGGCGCAGATCTTGCGCTCGGCGGACAAGGCGCCCCACTGACGCCGCTTGCCGATTGGATTCTCTTTCGCACTGCTCACCCACGCACCATCATCAACCTTGGTGGCTTTGCGAACGCCACATTCCTTTCCGCTGATGACGGCCGCTCGCACACTCAACAAGTCTCG
>JAPLMU010000020.1 GCA_026386795.1 Planctomycetota bacterium | reverse complement strand
CCGTTCGGCCGCTGGCTTGGGACTTCCATCAGCCGCAAACAGTCCGCCATGCTTGATTCCGAGCCCCGCTTCGTCGCGCAATCGATCCCAGACGACCGCCTGAATTCCTGGGTTTGCCATTGCAATCTGGAAGCACATGGCAGCCCACGCCGCTTGCGACTCGGTGCCCCATGGTCGACGCCAGAACCCAGCACCCGGTTCGGGGTGCGGTTCACTTGGAGCGCCACACGCGGTAACAACCACCGGCGGCATTTCTTTGCGGCTCGTAAATCGCTCGAGCATCGCGGCAACCTGCATGAGGTCGCGCGTTCCTTTGCCCCGAGCAGCATCGCCAATCACCACCGGGATGCCAACAATATCCACGGACACGCCCTCGGAAACCAGCGCTCGCAAATAGCGAATGGCGTTCATGGCTCCATCAGCACCGGGCGGAATATCACTAAATGGATCGCCGACCTCAACAAGAAGTTTGGCGTCCTTCTGAACCTGCCGAACCGAGACGGCCGCAATGCGCGTGGCCTGCACCATCGCCTCGGGCGAGAGCGCCACAGCCTCATTCAAATGGATCGAAGAAACAATATTCCAAATCGGTTTGAGCGGCGCATAGCGCGTGACAACCTCGGTGATGAAAGCGTGCAAGCGATCCTTGAGCTTTGCAGGGTCAGCCATGATGGGGCGCACCCAACCCGGAACTCCGGCGGCTGTTGCATCAAGAAGCGGACCGACAATCAACTCCCGCTTCGCGAGCTTTGCAAACTGCATCCAACGATCAACCTGATCCCACACGAAACGCCCTTGCGTGGGCTCGATCAGATGCCACGGCGTTGGTACTGACAAGATGTCAAAATCCTGAATGAGCACGGCCTTCAGCAATTCCGGCGCCTTCTCAACCGGCACCCGCACTCCAAGCGCCCGCTGCGCGCCCTGCTTGGCATAACGGCGATTGAGCATCCATTCGGTGCGCTTCATCACCAGTTTCTCGCTCGCGTCCATGGCAATTGCCAACGCCTCGCGGTGATGAACTTGTGCGCGGTACGGTTGCTGATCCACAGTGCCGGTGACGAACATGGAACGCGCGCGCTCAAATTGCTCGAAAGCCTCCGGCGCCTTGGCGGGATCAAGGAAGCCCCAGTTCTCACTCTTCTCAAGGAAAATCTTCACGCGGTGGCGCGCCAGCTCCTCATACAACCGATACGGCTCGTTGCGCTGCTCAAGAAGGCACGTCTGCAACATCATGGTGCCGGCCTTGCCCGCATCAACTTCAAGGCACAGTGCGATGGCCGGCGCCGTATCGACCGCTTTACAGACGATCTTGCCCTTGCTGAATGCAACAACTCCCTCAAGCGCCGTGTCATCGACGCCAAGAATGTGTGCATTGACGAGCGGCCAATCACGCGCCGGCCCGTCCTCGTCGAACACCGTGAAACGAAGCATTCGCCGAGTGTAGCCGGGCAGCACATGCCAATCGGCAACTGCCTGCGGAAAGGCAGCAAGAATGCCAATCCGATGGTGGATGATTACGATGCCCGTCATGAGCGCCCTCCCCGGCACAAATGCGATTGCGGACGCGGTCTTCGAAACGCACTTACCCCTTGGCGGTCGACGTCAAGGCAAGGTCCGCGATGTCTATTCCCTCCCGACCAAATCCGGCGAGTCGCCACGGATTTTGGTGGTCGCCACCGATCGAATCAGTGCCTTCGATGTGGTGATGCCAACGGCCGTCAATGGGAAGGGCCGGCTCTTGACGGAAATCAGCGTTGCGTGGTTCTCGTTCCTGCGTTCGCTGCACATCGCTTCTGATCATCTTGTGTCGACTGATGTTTCGACCATCCCTGGCATCGATGATGCCGACCGCACCATGCTTGCGGGTCGCTCCATGATCTGCCGCGCAGCGCGCGTTGTGCAGGTGGAGTGCGTGGCTCGCGGCTACCTCGCGGGCAGTGGTTGGCAGGAATATCAATCACACGGAACTGCGTGCGGCATCACATTGCCTGCCGGACTTCGTCAGTGCGAGCAACTGCCCGAACCGATCTTCACGCCGGCAACCAAGGCGGCAGAAGGTCACGACGAAAATATCTCGTTTACAGCAATGTGCGATGCCATCGGCGGCGAACTTGCCGAACGGCTGCGGAGCATGACGCTCGACATCTACAAGGCCGCTGCCGCACGGGCGCGCGCTCGCGGGCTGATACTTGCGGACACAAAGTTTGAGTTTGGTTTCGCACTTGATGCACACGGCGAAGCAACATCGGAACTCATGCTCGTTGATGAGGTACTCACCCCCGATTCAAGTCGATATTGGCCCGTGGCGGGGTACGCGCCGGGTCGCGACCAACCCAGTTTCGACAAGCAATACCTGCGTAATTGGCTTCTCGAACGCGTCGCGCGCGGCGAGTGGCACAAGGAACCACCAGGGCCAGTACTGCCTGCCGAAGTGCTTCGGGAAACGCGTGCCAAATATGAAGAAGCCGCGCGACTACTTGCGTGATACACCCCGTGCATGACACCACCGGTGCGGCAACGTTCAGCGAAGCGCCGCGTCCACCACATTGCGTAACAACATGGCAACAGTCATGGGGCCAACGCCACCGGGAACTGGCGATATCCAACCAGCCACTCCGCTGACGGCTGCAAAGTCAACATCACCAACAGTGATCTTCTTGCCATCCGCGCCGTCGATCCGATTGATGCCCACATCAATAACGACTGCTCCCGGCTTGACCCAGTCGGCTTTCACGAGTTCCGGGACGCCGCACGCAGCAACCACCACATCGCACGTGCGACAGAGTGCCGCAAGATCAGGCGTGAACTTGTTTGTTGAATGAACGGTCGCCTCGGTGCGCATCAGGAGCACTGCAATTGGCTTGCCAACAATGTTGCTTGCACCAACAACAACGCATCGCTTACCACGCAACTGAATGCCAGTGGATTCAATCATCTCGAGCGTTGCCAGTGCAGTGCATGGCACAAGACTGCGCCGACCGTAAACAACATTTCCAATATTCGCCGGATTGACGCCTTCAACGTCCTTATCAGGGCTGATGAGCGATTGAATGCGCTCAGTATCAACGCCGCCGGGAAGCGGAAGGTGCACCATCAAGGCGCGGACCGCATCATCAACATTCAGGAGCAGCACGCGACCCGCAACGTCGTCAGCGGATGCACTCGCAGGCAGGCGATGCAGCACATACTCAATGCCAATCTCAGCGCACGTCTTCGCCTGGTTCATGGCGTAGATACCAGCAGCGCGATCGTCGCCCACCAACAGGGCGTCGAGTCGAACCGGGCGCCCCGCTGCCGCTATCCGCGAGCGAAGGCTGTTGCGGACGACCTCAGAAAGTGCCTTCCCGTCAATGATCCGGGCGGCGGGAATGTTGGTGGAAGCGTTGGCCATGGCGGTGTGGAGTGCGTCGATGGGGAGATTCTCGGGCGTACCGAATTGACGCCCGCGAAGGATACGCCCGCTGTCGTCCACACGCGGTGCGAGGCGGGCGGGAGTGGTATCTTCGCCCAACCGGATTGCGCCCGATGGCGCAACGATGCCACTCATGCAGGTCAACATCATGCAAAGCACACTTTCGTCGTTCTCCTGGCGCGCCGCACAGGCCGCAGCGTTCGCCCTCATCTGCACCGCGTCTGTTGCGGCACAGGACACTCCAAAGGCAGATGCAGCGCCGGAACCGATGACCATCGGCAGCACCGCGCCGAAGCCAGTGATCGAGAAGTTTGTGCGTGGCACCGAGCCAAAGTGGTTCGCGCCCGGCAAGGTGTACGTGGTGGAATTCTGGGCAACCTGGTGTGGACCATGCCGCATGAGCATGCCGCACCTCAGCGATGTTTCTGAGAAGTACAAGGACTCGGTTGTCATCGTTGGCATCAGCGACGAGAAGCTTGAGACCGTCACCAAGTTCCTCGACACCGACGAGTGGAAGCAGAAGGCGCGCTACAACCTCGCCACTGATCCCGATCGTTCAACTCAGAAGCAGTACATGGAAGCCGCCGCGCAGAACGGAATTCCAACTGCCTTTGTCATCAAGGACGACAAGGTGCAGTGGATCGGTCACCCGATGAGCATGGATGAGCCACTTGCGCAGATCGTTGCCGGCACCTGGGATGCGAACAAGTTCAAGGTGGAGTTCGAGAAGGAAACCGCCATGACCCGCCAGCAAATGGCGCGGCGCGGAGCCATGATGAAGGCCCGCAAGTCGGGCGACTGGGACGCCATCGTAAAGATGATGGACGAGGACATCGCTACTGCGCCTGAGCAAGCGAAGCAGTCCATGAAGGTCCAAAAGTTCCAGTTCCTGTTGACCGACGCGAAGAAGCCAGCCGACGCCTACAAACTCGGACGTGAAATCGCTGCTGCCAACACGGACAATGCCATGATTCTCAACGCAATGGCGTGGTTTGTCCTCGACAGCGCGAAGGTCACTGACCGAGACATTGATTTCGCCACGGATGTCGCGAAGCAGGCTATTGCAGCAAGCAACGACACGGACGGCGCAATCATGGACACCATGGCGCGCGCGTACTGGGAATCGGGCGACAAGGCCAAGGCCATCGAGATGGAAAAGAAGGCCATTGAGAATGCCAAGGGCGACATGGCCGACGATCTCAAGGAGACTCTCAAGAAGTACGAGAGTGGCGACGCCCCGACGAAGACCAAGAAGACTTCGTTCCAACAAGAGACGCAACCGAATGGCACTGCTCCGGCAGCTGCACCGGGCGCTCCAGCCGCTGCACCGGATACCACCACGGCTCCCCGCGCTCCGCGTCCAGCTCGTCCAGCTGCAAAGTTGAGCCCTGCTGCGGAGAAGGTGTTCCCAGCAATCACTCCCGAGGGATTTGCCAGCACCGACGAAATCATCGCCTTCCTGCCGAATGCAAGCAAGGATCCAGGAGCGATGCTCCGACTCGTCCGCGCCATGCGTTCCGCGAACGATGGCGGCAACATTTCCATCCGCGTTGCTGCAGCTCTCATCCAAGACATGCAGCCCGTCGTCACCGCCACTACAACGAAGTTCGGCAAGGCTGGATCGATGCCGATTCCGGTGCCAGTCAATGGTGCGAAGTTCGAAGTGAAGATGGAAGGCGACTCCGCCGCAACGATCTTGGCGAGTGATGCCGAAGGCAAGCCAACCGGTCAGCCGACCGCCGTGGTGATGGCCGATGGCAAGTGGTGGTTTGACTTCGACAAGTCATCCGGTATGAAGGGCGACGAAGGCGCGCAAATGGCCATGATGGCCAACATGATGGGCGAGACCATGCGCGCATCGATCAAGACCGCCGCCGCTTCGACCGCGAAGGAAGTCATGGACGGCAAGTTCAAGACCATCGAAGAAGCCAACGCTGCGTTCGCTCAGACAATGCAGGGCGAAATGATGAAGTCGATGGGCATGGAAGGTGGAGCGGGTGGACCGGGCGGACCAGGCGGACCGGGCGGTCCGGGCGGCGCGATGGGCCCAGGCGGCGCACGCGGACCAGGTGGTCCGGGAGCACCGCGCGGACCGGGCGCTCCGGCCGGTGCGGGCGGACCAGGCGTTCCAATGCCTCCGGCTGGTGCACCTGTTCCTCCAGCGCCTCCAGCACCACCAACCGGCGCACCAACCGGTAAGTGACGGATCGACCGACCCCTCGAAAGGACTGACCCAATGTTGCATGTTCTTCTCGCCGCGATCATCTCGCAGGCGCCGGCTGCTACTCAAGCTGCACCGGCAGCACCAGCCGCTCCAACCACGCTCGCCCTCTCCATCGGCTCCAAAGCGCCGATCCCAGAGATCTCCGATTTCGTGCGCGGCGAGAAGCCCACGTTCTTTGAACCCGGCAAGGTGTATGTGATTGAATTTTGGGCCACCTGGTGCCCGCCCTGCCGGCAAAGCATGCCGCACCTCACCAAACTTGCAGAGGACATGAAGAGCAAGGGCGTGGTGATCGTTGGAGTCAGTGACGAAAAAGTAGAGACGGTTCGAACGTTCTTGGAAAAGGACGAATGGAAGCAGAAGGCTCGCTACACGCTGGCCACTGATCCCGATCGTTCCACGCACAAGGCGTACATGGAGGCTTCCGGGCAAGGCGGCATTCCAACTGCGTTCATTGTCAAGGAAGGCGTGGTGCAGTGGATTGGTCACCCAATGGAAATGGATGCGCCGCTTGCCAAGATCGTTGATGGAACATGGGACCCGAAGACTGCCAAGCAATCCTTCGAAGACGCCGTTGCCGAAGAGATGAAGGCCATGGGTCGGCAGAATGACATGACCAAGGCGATTGATAGCAAGGACTGGGACAAGGCCGTTGCACTCATTGATGCAGAGATTGCTGCCAGTACGGGCGAAGAAGCAATGCAGTCCAAGGTGCAAAAGGCGCAAATTCTCCTTGTTGCTGGGCGTAGCGAAGCGGCTTATGCCTTGTGCGCGGAACTAATCAAGGAAGACCCCGCGCTTCGCAACTTTGTTGCCACCAGTGTGCTGCATCTTCCGGACGTTGCTGATCGACGCGTTGATCTTGCCATCACGTGGCTCACTGATGTGACGTCAGCAGCCGGTCCAGCAAATCCGCAGGTGTTGGCGGAACTGGCATACGCCTGGAGTTTAAAAGGCGACTTCACCAAGGCCGCAGACTTCATGCGCCGCGCGATCGATACCGCCAAGAGTCTTGGCCCCACTGCCGCTGACTATGTGGCTGACCTCACGGCACAGTTGAAGGGCTATGAAAGCAAGGCTGCTGGCAATGGCAGCAGCAACGCGGCGGGAAGCAACAGCAACGCAGCGGACAGCAAGAGCAACAAGTAATCAGCTGCGCAATCCAGCGGTCTCGCGCGGTGGCGCGCCATTCGCAGGCGCTGATCCTTCGTAGCGCGCGCTTGAGCCACCGTTGATCGCATACCGCGCGGGATCTGCCATCGGCAGAAGGAGTGGCGGCGGCGCGCCCATCACCATGTCGGAAAGCACCTTGCCCGTGATGGGTCCAAGCGTCATTCCCATCATGGCATGACCGGCACCAATGAAGAGCCCGGGAGTACCAGGAACTGCACCGATCACCGGCATTCCGTCCGATGTGCAGGGACGGTACCCCGCCCATTCGGCCACTTGTGTGCCCTGCTCGATGCCTTTGATGTAGCGCTTCGCACCCGCTGGCAACATATCAAGCCGGTTACGCATCCATGGTCGTCCGAGCGGCTGAATCTCCAGCGTGCCCGCCAGACGAAGTTGCTCATGCATCGGCGTGACGGCGACGAACGTTTCGTGCAGGACGCATCCGGTGAAGGGCAACTGCGGAATGCCCTCATATTGCAGGTGATATCCGCGCGCGCCCTGCATGGGAATATCAAGACCCATATCACGAGTGAGCGCGTCGCTCCACACGCCAGCAGTAATGACGACCGCTGAACCTTCAATCGTTTCGCCGCGCGAAGTGTGAATACCCGCAGCCTTGCCAAATCGATCGCGCTCCAAACCCGCCACCGTGCACGAGGTGCGAATCTCCACACCGAGCCGCGCACATGCGGCACCAAGCCCCATCATGAAATCCCCCGGGCTGCAATGCGCGCTGTCGCGGTACCAGACCGCGCCGGCAACTTCATCAGTGAAGCACGGGCTGCGGCGACGCAACTCATCGCCAGAAATCACTGTGTGTGAATATCCATGCGGAACCAGCGTCTTCGCCTCCGCCTCGGCGGAGGCCATGTTCTCCTTCTTGAGTACGACATCAAGCCAACCGTCGCGGCGGTAATCGCATTCGATTCCTTCCACCGCAATGATCTCTTCAAAGAGCTCAAGCGTTGGGAAACCCATCGCGCACAATTCCTTCATGCAGCGATCGAGCCATGACTGGTTGCAATGGCGATGAAAGGTCCAGAGCCATGACAGCAAGTCCGCGTCGGGGCGCGGTCGAATGAAGAGCGGCGCGTTGCGGTCGAACATCCACTTGAAACCGCGCCAACTGACGCCGGGGCGAGTGAGCGGGTAATGACCGATGGAAAGCAAGCCGGCGTTGCCGTAACTGGCACCGTCGCCAATCTCGTCGCGATCAAGAACAATGACCTCGCGACCAGCGCGGGCCAGGAAATACGCCGTGGTGAGGCCGACAATGCCGGCGCCGACAATGACCGTCCGTGGTCTAGACATGCGCGGATACTAGGCACGGAGCGGCCGCGTGTGCAGGCGCACGCCGGCAGGTACGCGGCTATCTTTCCGTGACTATGGGAATGAACCTCGGAATCATCGGCGCTGGTGCGATCGGTAATGTGCATGCGGACACGGCAACGCGCGCCGGAATTCCCATCGCCGGCGTGTGGGACGTCAACCCCGCCAAGGGAGCTGCGTTCAGTAAGAAGCACAGCACCGCCCGGGCCTGCGCCTCCGTCAAAGAGCTGCTTGCCATGAAGGAAGTGGACGCCGTAGTGGTGGCGGTCCCCAACATCGACCATGCACAGGTGGCATGCGAGGCGCTCGAAGCCGGCAAGACGGTATTCCTGGAAAAACCGATGGCCCTCAATGTTGCGGAGTGCGACACGATCATCTCCGTCCTGGAACGAACCAAGGGTCGCCTGCAGATGGGGTTCGTATCGCGCAGTACGCCTGCAAGCCGGAACGTGAAGCACTTCATTGATGCGGGCACGTTCGGCAACATCTATCACATGAAGTGCAGCCTGTACCGGCGCCGCGGCGTGCCCGGCCTCGGCGGATGGTTCACCACGAAGGCCATGTCGGGCGGCGGTCCGCTCATCGACCTGGGCGTGCATGTCATTGACCTGTCGCTGTTCTTGGCGGGGAACGCCACGCCGCAACGGGTGAGCGGCGTCACCTATGCAAACTTCGGTCGGCGCATGAAGGACTACGTCTACACCAACATGTGGGCGGGGCCACCGAAATTTGCGGGCGTCTGCGATGTTGAGGATCACGCCACTGCGCTGGTGCGCTG
>JAPLMU010000185.1 GCA_026386795.1 Planctomycetota bacterium | reverse complement strand
GATCGAGAGTGTTCGCATTGCATCCCACGTTCCAACGCTGCTACTAGTCGCATACCAGTGACCATTCCCTCCGTCTTCCACACGCCACTGCACCGGATAGTTGCCAACGACACACACCTCGCCGCGCTCGCAGCAATCGGGAATGTTGTTGCTGTTGTAGTCGGGAAGCGTGCCGTTGAGGCACTGGCCGTAGTCGACGATGCTGTCGTTATTGCAGTCGGCTTCCCACTCAACGATATACGTGTACGTCGGATTACCCGAATTGTCAGGAACGATGATGGCATCAGTGTCGTTCCACGTGGCACCCGAACTCGATGTTCCCTGTGGCCCAAGAAAATTGAGGTAGGGCTCCCACAGGCCGGAACTCGGCTCACCTGGGAGCCACGACGTGTAGGACCATGGCTCATCGGTGACCCAGCGAAAAGAGTTGTTTGGCAGCTTGTAACCACCCAGCAAAGGACCACCTCGGCCGCTCCACGCATTTTGGGCAACCGATAGCTCATAAACCCATGAGTTCTCTTGCTGAGATGTCAAAGTTGCGAGGTGACCACCCAGCGAATTCGCAGCATCTTGAGACACATTCCATACCTCGCCCGATCCGGTGGTTCGCAGGCACTGATACCAATGCCCATTTCCCCCATCTTCCACACGCCATTGCACCGCGCCACTCTGCGCCCCCGCCACCGTCGCTGCAATTCCAACCACCGCTGCTGCGGTGACGCCTGTGATCTTGTTCAACATCTTCTTCTGGTGCCCCTGGTTCACGTCTGAGACGTATGGGTGAACTGAATTGCCGTCGCCCACGGAAGGGCTCGGCGTGCGGGGGATAGATCCGGCAACTTTGGGGGCTGACGATGTCGGGTTGGCGGAATTCCTAGGAATTCCCGCCGTGGGCGCCACGGCGATCGTGGCAGCCATCAACATAGCCAGAGTGACGCATCCAAATCCAACGCGTAAGTCTTTGTTATTTATATATTTACGAACATCAACACGCGATATCGCAGTGGCTATCGCACCCCCGTCTGTCCCCCCAGGCCGCGCCTCACCAACCGCCCCCTCCCGCAGCGCTCGAGCCATCTGCCCCCGGGTCAGCATCGCCGTGGATGTGGACTCAGCCCTGACCACCACACCAATGTCCGTGTTGCGTTCCATGCGCGGGGATCGATCCACCAGCCGCTCGCACAGACGAAACCACTTCGCAAGATTTCTGAATGTCCCCCGGAGTTCGATCACTCGTCGTTGCGCTCCATAATGGCCAACACCTCGTCGATCGCCGCGTCGAGTTCCGATTCTGGCACACCCTCCTCGCGCAGGAGCTCGCGCCCCGCGGCTCGCAAGGCACTTGAAACGCGACGTGTGGTGTTCAGGCACTCTGCTTCAGACAGCCCCGCGGCGGCGGCGATCTGCGCGTACGTCATTCCGTCCACCACATGCATTCGGAAGATTGCGTCGTCGCCACTGCGCCCGCGCGCCGCAAGGTCTGACCGCACGATGGCATACGCCTCGTTCGCAAGAGCAAGGGCCCACGCGCGGTCAAACGCATCGGCTGGATCGAGTTCGGCGGAAGACAGTCCGGCGGCTATCGAGATTCCATCGGTGTTCGTGTTTCGCTCGCCCTCGCGCTGCGCATCGCGCATCACGCCGCGGCAATGAAATGCCATGGCATTCATCAACCAACGCCGCAGCGGCATATTGCTTTGCCGCCAGCGCGTGAAGAATGCAGGGTCGCCCATCGTGCGCGCGTAGAAGCCTGAAACCAGCTCATCACGCTCGCCGATCCGCCGCAGCGCTGGTGTGCTGACATAAGCAGTCAGCGCAGGGGTGTATCGATTCATCACGTGTCGGCGAAGCGCGTCTTGCGCGTTGTTTGCACGGGCGTGTCCACCAGCATCACCCGCGGCAGCAGCACGCACGCCATCTTCAGCGATAGTGAGTTGCGCATCGATCCACGTTGCGTGCGTGCTGGGGAAGTGGTCGATGAACATGCGTGGAGAGGATAAGCGCGCGGGTTAGGAAATTTGTTGTGAAGTTCCGCGGAAGTTGGCGGGCGGTTTCGCGGGGGTGGCATGATGGGGGCAGCGAGCGGCAAGGACAAAGAAAGGAAGTGTCGCGAATGAGCGGCAGTCAGGAATACACTCATGATTATGGAATTGCGCATCAATATCGACGAGCGGGACCTCAATCGCGCGCGGGAGATGACTGGGATTTCGGATCCACAGGCGCTGTTGAACCACGTACTCAATCAATTCGTCCGGGTGATTTCGTTGGAGACACTCACGAAGGGCGGGTGGGATCCACACCTCGGAGCCCCGCCTCGGCGTCGCCCACCGGAATTCCTGAACGACGCGCCGGGGAAGCCAGCGGAGTAACGGCATCATCGTCGGGCAATACATTCGACGTGCTCATTGATACAGCTTCTTGGATCAATCACGGTCGTATTCCAGATGCGCTCATCGCCGCAGCAATCGAGCAGGGTTGCGTGGTCACACACCAAGACGTTGTTGGCGAAATCACACTTGGCTGTGGGCCAACAGCGGTAGCCACCGCTGAGCGGATCGGAATGTTTCGACACGTAACAGATGTAAGCCATGACACGGTATTGGCATTTATTCGGACACACCAACTGTCTTGCACCGGCGTGGGGATGGTCGACTCGCGTCTTATCGCAGCATGTGCACTCGCTGATCGCCCGACGCGGCTTTACAGCGCAGACAAGCGCCTTGTGAAGGAAGCCCGTCGCGTTGGAGTTTCGCTCACACTGCCTACAATCCGTCCCTTCCCCGAACACGGAGCCGCAGACCACTATGACCCAGACCGATCTCGCCAAGGACCTGAAGAACATCTCTGAGAAGGATCGCAAGCAGATTCAGCAGGCGCAGGAGATGCTTGGGCCAGATCCCACGACGATGGGCTTTGTGAAGAACATTTTCTGGGGCAATTTCCGGCAAGACCTGGTCTTCCCGTATCCAACTCAGACCGCCGACGAGAACGCGCGCTGCGAAAAACTGCTCGCGGAGCTTGACGTGTATTTGCGCAATGAGCATCCGTCTGTGGAGATCGATCAGAAGCAAGAGATCCCGGAGTGGGTGGTCAAGCGCCTCTTTGATATGGGCGTCCTTGGCATGACCATCACCAAGGAGCATGGCGGTCTTGGCCTTGGCATCACCAGTTACAACCGCGTGTTGCGCCGCATCGGTCGCACGTGTGGGTCCACGGCAGTGCTCGTGTCGGCGCATCAGTCGATCGGCTGCAAGGCACTCATGCTCTTTGGCAACGAGGAGCAGAAGGCCCGTTTCCTTCCGCGCATGGCGAAGGATGCACTGAGTGCGTTCTGCCTGAGCGAGCCGAACGTCGGTTGCGACGCTGGAGGCCAAGAAACTCGCTGTGTTTTGAGCGATTGCGGCAATTTCTACATCTTGAATGGCGAGAAGAAGTGGGCGACATCTGGGGCAATCAGCGCACTCTTCACCGTGATGGCGAAGCAGAAGATCACCGATCCCAAGACCGGCAAGGAGAAGGACGCTGTCACAGCGCTCATCTGCACACCGGATATGGAAGGCGTGGATATCTTCAGCCGCAACCGTTCAAAGTGCGGCATCCGTGGAACATGGCAGGCGCGCATTCGGCTCACCAACGTCAAGGTTCCGAAGGAGAACTTGCTGCATAAGGAAGGTCGTGGCTTGAATGTTGCACTGACTTGCCTGAACTACGGTCGCTGCACACTGAGTGCCGGCATGCTGGGCGCAGCAGAATTCGCCTACGAACAAGCCGCGAAGTGGGCGAAGTACCGCTTCCAGTTTGAGCGACCGATCAGTGAGTTTGACCTGATCAAGGAGAAGCTCGCGCGCATGGCTTCGTACACCTACGCCATGGAAGCGATGCTCTT